>NCCO01000080.1 GCA_002279705.1 Allobosea sp. 12-68-7 | reverse complement strand
GCCAACAAGAACCCGCTCGGCGCCGATGGCGCGATGGCGGTCGCGCTCGACCCGCAGGGCAACGGCGCCGCCGTCTCCTGGGACAACCCGCAGAGCGGCGTAAAGGGCTCCTTCATTCCCGTCGGCGGCCCCTTCCTGAGGGCCGACGAGATCTGCCGCGCCTTCATCGCCCAGGTCCAGACCCAGACGAAACCCGCAAAGCTGCAGGGCACGGCCTGCCGGCCTTCGGGCGGCGAATGGGCCGTCAAGGACGTCGCTCCCTGGAAGGGCACGGGCTGATTGCCCGAGGCGCCATCGATCTGCCGCGCGGGCTGTTGCGCTCAGGCCACACCATTCCCAGATAAGGCTCGACGATCAGGCTGGCCTCCGGCGCGTGTCCCGGCGGGCCGGTCGCCAGTGCCACATGGGGTTCATCGATGCGCGACCCGTATCAGATTCTGGGCGTCGCCCGCACGGCGAGCGAGGCGGACATCAAGAAGGCCTATCGCCGCCGCGCCAAGGATCTGCATCCCGACCGCAACCAGGACGATCCGAAGGCGCAGGACCGCTTCGCGGAACTGAACGGCGCCTATGAGATCCTCGGTGACGAGACCAAGCGCAAGCAGTTCGATCGCGGCGAGATCGATGGCGAGGGCAAGCCGAAATTCTCCGGCTTCGAGGGCATGGGTGCGGGCCGCGGCGGCCGGGCTGGCGGCTTCGAGTTCAACTTCGGCCAGGGCGGCGGCAGCAACCCCTTCGGCGCCGGCGGCGGAGCGGGCGCCGGCTTCGACCCATCCGACATCTTCGGCTCGCTGTTCGGTGACGCCGCGCGCCGGGCGGGGCGAACCCGTGCCGAGGCCCCCAAGCCGCCGGAACAGAGCTTCACGCTGGAGGTGACGCTGGCCCAGGCCGCGACCGGCGCGACGCGCCGCGTGCGGCTGCCGAGCGGCCGCGAGGTCGAGGTCACGATCCCCGAGGGCGTCGCCGACGGCAAGGTCATGCGCCTGCGCGGACTCGGCCCGGCCGACCCGTTCTCGGGCCAGGCCGGCGACGTGCTGATGACGATCAAGGTCAAGCCGGATTCGCGCTTCACCGTCGAGGGCAACGATCTGCGGATTCGCGTCCCCGTCCCGCTGGCGCGCGCCGTTCTCGGCGGCGAGGTGCATGTGCCGACGCTCACCGGTGCGGTCGAGATGAAGATTCCGCCTCTGACCGGCACCACCCGGTCCTTCCGCCTGCGCGGCAAGGGCCTCAAGGGCGAGGGCGACACCGTCGGCGATCTCTTCGTCGCGATCGACATCGAGATGCCCGAGAGCGATGCCGAGCTGCTGGCGCTGATGAAGGCACGGGCGGCGTGAGCCGCCGGTTTCCGGCAAACCCGGTTTCCACTGGCGCCGCCATGTTCTAAGAGACGGCCTCGTCTTTTCCAGTTTGCGGGTTCCCGATGCCTGATTCCAACGCCCTCGCCCGGCCGCCGGCCAATCTTCTCAAGGGCAAGCGCGGCCTCGTCATGGGTGTCGCCAACAACCGCTCGATCGCCTGGGGAATCGCCAAGGCGGCGGCCGACGCGGGTGCCGAGCTCGCCTTCACCTACCAGGGCGACGCCCTGAAGAAGCGCGTCGAGCCGCTGGCCAAGGAAGTCGGTGGCCATGTCGTCGGCCATTGCGACGTCACCGATTCCGCGACGATCGACGCCGTCTTCGCCGAGGTCGAGAAGCTCTGGGGCAAGCTCGACTTCGTCGTCCACTGCATCGCCTTCTCGGACAAGGACGAGTTGACCGGCCGCTATGTCGAGACCACCGAAGCGAACTTCACCAAGTCGCTGCTGATCTCCTGCTACTCCTTCACCGCCGTCACCCAGCGCGCCGAGAAGCTGATGACCGATGGCGGCGCCATGCTGACGCTGACCTATTACGGCGCCGAGAAGTGGATGCCGCATTACAACGTCATGGGCGTCGCGAAGGCCGCGCTCGAGTCGAGCGTGCAGTATCTCGCCGCCGATCTCGGCCCCTCGAAGATCCGCGTCAATGCGATCTCGGCCGGGCCGATCAAGACGCTCGCGGCCTCCGGCATCGGCGATTTCCGCTACATTCTGCGCTGGAACGAATACAACTCGCCGCTGCGCCGCACCGTGACCATCGAGGAGGTCGGCGAGACCGCTGTGTTCCTTGTCTCCGACATGTCGCGCGGCATCACCGGCGAGATCCTGCATGTCGATGCCGGCTACCATGTCGTCGGCATGAAGGTGCCGACCGCACCCGACATCACGCTCGACAAGGCCGAGTGAGGCGCAGCTAGACCGCCGGCAGAGCCCGCAGCCGCTCCGTCGCGGCCGGGTCCCGGCGGATGGTCGCGTCGATGACCGCCTCGACCAGGTCCGTGACCGATCGTCCCCCGATCATCATCCCCGGCGCGATCTCGGCCAGCGGCGCCAGCACGAAAGCCCGCTCCGCGATCCGCGGATGCGGCACCTGCAGCCCCGGCTCGTCGATCGTCTGGCCGCCATAGGTCAGGATGTCGATGTCCAGCGTGCGAGGCCCCCAGCGCTCGCGCCGTTCGCGCCCGCCCTCCCGCTCGAGGAACAGGCAGAGGTCGAGCAACGCGCGGGCCGACAGCCCGGTCTCGAGCAGAACCGCCATGTTCAGGAATTCCGGCTGGTCGACCTTGCCCCAGGGCGCCGTCCGGTAGACGCTCGACGGGCGGACGAGCGAGACAGCCTGATGCGCCTCCAGCCGTCGCAGCACCGTCGCGAAAGCCACGACCGGATCGCCCAGATTCCCGCCGAGGCCGAGCGCAGCCTCAACCCTCACGCCGGAAACTCAACGTGATGCCGACGCTGGCGAGCGTTGCATGGATCGGCGGGGCTGGCTTGCGAAGCGTCACCTCGATGCGGGTGACGGGCGGAAAGCCGTCGAGCACGGCGAGTGCAACAGCACGTGCGGCCGCCTCCAGCAGGTTGAAGCGGCGCGTGGTGAAGACCTCCGTCACCACGCCGACAACCTTGCCGTAGTTGACCGTGTCGGCCAGCGCATCGCTGACCGAGGACGGCCGCAGGTCTACTTCCAGCGCGAGGTCGAGCACGAAGCGCTGCCCCAGCCGCTCCTCCTCGGAAAAGAAGCCGTGGTAGGCGTAGATGTCGAGCTTCTCGATCAGGATGACGCCGGTTTCGCTCACGCGCTTGGCTCCGCAGGCTGGGACAGGGCGCGCCAGACCTTGAAGGCCTGGGCATGGGCGGCGACGTCGTGGACGCGGATGATGGCCGCTCCCTGCGTCGCCCCATAGAGATGGGCGGCGACACTGCCGGCGACCCGGTCGGCCGGCACGCTCTGGCCGGTCACGACGCCGATCACCGATTTCCGCGAGGCCCCGATCAGGATCGGGCAGCCGAGGCTCTCGAGCTTCGCCAGTTCGCGGATGAGGCGCAGCGACTGCTCCGGCGTCTTGCCGAACAGCCCGATGCCGGGGTCGACGACGATCTGCTCGCGCGGCACACCCGCCTCGCGCGCGATCGTGACCGACCGCTCGAGGAAGCGCAGCACGTCGGACAGGATGTCGAGTTCGGGGTCGGTCGTCTCGCGGTTGTGCATCAGGATGATCGGTGCGCCGTGGCGGGCCGCGACACCGGCGATGGCCGGGTCGCGCTGCGCGCCCCAGACGTCGTTGACGATCGAGACGCCGGCCTGCAGCGCCGCATCGGCCACCTCGGCCTTCCAGGTGTCGATCGACAGCGGCGTGCCGACCCGCTCACGCAGGCCGGCGATGACCGGCAGCACGCGTCCGAGTTCCGTGGCGGCATCGAGCGGGGCATGGCCCGGCCGCGTCGATTCCCCGCCGACATCGACGATGTCGGCGCCCTCCTCCACCAGCCTCACGCCATGCGTGATCGCCTGTGCGGCGTTCTGCAGCATCCCGCCATCGGAGAAGGAATCGGGCGTGATGTTGACGATCCCCATCAGAAGGGGGTGGTCGTCCAGGGCGAGCCTGCGACCATCGGGCAATGTCAGGGCCGGCGGCATGAAGCGGGATCCGAAAGCAGCGGAGAGCCGCCTATAGACCGGCGGCTGCGACAGGCCAAACAAAACGGCGGCCCGCCGCCATGGCTGCGACGCATGGCCCCGCACCGGGCGGACGCTTTGACCTCGCGGCCGGCAACGTGCAGAAGCCCGCCATGGTCCCGATCACGCTCCCGCACCGGCTCATCCTCATCCGCCACGGCGAGACCGACTGGAATCGCGAGGGCCGTCTCCAGGGCGGCCAGGACATCCCGCTGAACGATCTCGGCCGCCGGCAGGCCGCCGAAGCCGCCGAGCGCCTGAGGACCTTCGCCCCGGATTATGCCGGCCTCGACTATGTCGGCTCGCCGATGCAGCGGGCCCGCGAGACCATGGACATCCTGCGCGCCACGCTCTCGCTCGAGCCGGGCGCCTACCGCCTCGACGACCGGCTCAAGGAGCTGACCTTCGGCAGCTGGGAGGGTTACACCTGGCGCGACATCCGCAAGGCCGAGCGCGAGCGGGCGCAGCTGCGCGAGCGCGACAAGTGGAGCTTCGTGCCGCCGGGCGGCGAGAGCTACGGCATGCTGGCAGAACGCATCCGGCCGGTTCTGGAAGCGCTGCCGCGCGAGACGGTGATCGTCAGCCATGGCGGCGTCGCCCGCGCCGTCCTCGCCCTCGTCGGCGCGGTGCCGCCGGCCAAGGCCTCGATGGTCGAGATCTGGCAGGGCAGGCTTCTCGTGGTCACCGGCGGTCGCGCCGACTGGATCTGACTCAGACCAGCGGCTGCGTCTCGGCGATCTCGATGCCGAAGCCGCCCAGCCCGACGAAGGAGCGCGACGACGAGGCGAGGTTGATGATGGAGCGCACGCCGAGATCGCGCAGGATCTGCGCGCCGAGCCCCACCTCGCGCCATTGCTGGGAGCGCTGAGCATCGGCACCCTCCTCCACCGGCTTGATCGGCACACCGGCCGAACCGTCGCGGAGATAGACCAGCACCCCGCGCCCATCCTGCTGGAAGCGCCGCAGGGCGCACTGGATCGCGCTCGCACCGCCCAGCACATCGGCCACGACATCGGCCCGGTGCAGCCGGGCGGGAACCCTCTCCCCATCGCCGATCTTCCCCGCGACGAAGGCGAAATGCTGCGTATCCTCGAAAGGCGTGACGTAGACATGGCCGGTCATCTCGCCGAACGCGGTCTTGACCGGAAAGGAATGCACCCGCTCGACCAGCTTCTCGCGCGACTGGCGATAGGCGATCAGGTCCGCCACCGTGATTTGCTGCAGCCCGTGGAGCTTGGCGAAGGCCACGATCTGCGGCCCCTTCATCACCGTGCCGTCATCGTTGGCGAGTTCGCAGATGACGCCGACCGGCGGCAGGCCGGCCAGCTTGCAGAGGTCCACCGCCGCCTCGGTATGGCCCGAGCGCATCAGCACCCCGCCCTCCTTGGCGATCAGCGGGAAGACATGGCCCGGCCGCACGAAGTCGCCCGCGCCCATATTGCCGTTCGCCAGCGCCCGCACCGTGTTGCAGCGCTGCTCGGCCGAGATGCCGGTCGTCAGCCCGTGCTTGACGTCGACCGTGACGGTGAAGGCCGTGCCCAGCGGCGCGTCGTTCGAGGACACCATCGGGTCGAGCCGCAGGCGCCGCGCTTCCGCCACGGTCAACGGCGCGCAGACGATGCCGCAGGTGTTGCGGATGATGAAGGCCATCTTCTCCGGCGTGCACAGCGAGGCGGCGACGATCAGGTCGCCCTCGTTCTCGCGGTCGTCGTCATCGGTGACGATGACGATCTCGCCGCGGGCGAAGGCCTCGATGGTGGCGGTGATGGTGTTGGGCATGGCGGCCTCGCGCGGCCTGACGAGGCCGAGGAAATCATTGGGGGTGACGGCGCCGCCGGTTGCGGCGGCGATGCGCTCGGCGCTTTCGCGGGAGATCCAGGCGCTCTGGTCGTTGCAGAGCGCCGTCACGCTGGCCGGCGACAGGCCGACCAGCCGCGCAAAGGCACTGCGGCCGATCTTGTTCTGCGTGAGCCAGGCGTCGAGCTTCATGACGGGAAGCTAATGCGATGACGCTTCAGTTGCAATGAAGCCAGCACGCAATTTCAGTATGACTGAAATGCAAGCGAGCCTTCACGTCTCGTCGGGGGCCTGGCTGGCCATCACTCCTGGAATGGCCAGCGGGCCTCGACCACGCCGACCTGCGCCCGATCAGCTCCACCAACATCTGGTTGCCGCACATCTCGGCCTCGCCGCCGGTCCGCGTCACCGTCGCGCGCGTCGCGAGGATGGATGAGGTCGGCTTCACCGCGAAGCGCGCCACGATCGGCTGCCCGGTCGAGATTCCGCCGAGGATGCCGCCGGCGTGGTTGGACAGGAACAGCGGCCGCCCGTCATTGCCGGCGCGCATCTCGTCGGCGTTCTCCTCGCCGGAGAGTTCCGCCGCCGCGAAGCCGTCGCCGATCTCGACGCCCTTGACCGCGTTGATGCTCATCAGCGCGGCCGCGATCTCGGCGTCGAGCTTGCCGTAGATCGGCGCACCCAGCCCCACGGGGACGCCCTCCGCCACGATCTCGAGCACCGCCCCGGTCGAGGAGCCGGACTTCCGGACCCCGTCGAGATAGCCTTCGAAGAAGGCGGCGGCCTTGGCGTCCGGGCAGAAGAAGGGATTGCGACCGACCTCCTCCCAGTCCCAGTTGGCGCGGTCGATCTGGTGCGGCCCCATCTGGACCAGCGCCCCGCGCACGATCATGCCCGGCACGACCCGGCGCGCGATCGCGCCCGCCGCCACCCGCATCGCCGTCTCGCGCGCCGAGGAACGCCCGCCGCCGCGATAGTCGCGGATGCCGTATTTCACGTCATAGGTGAAATCGGCGTGTCCCGGCCGGTACTTGTCCTTGATCTCGGAATAATCCTTCGAGCGCTGGTCGACATTGTCGATCATCAGCCCGATCGAGGTGCCGGTCGTGACCTGAACCCCGTCGCTCTCCCGCGCGAAGACGCCCGAGACGATGCGGACCTGATCGGGCTCCTGGCGCTGCGTGGTGAAGCGCGACTGGCCGGGCCGGCGCCGGTCGAGATCGCCCTGGATGTCGGCCTCGCTCAGCGGGATCAGCGGCGGGCAGCCATCGACCACGCAGCCGATGGCCGGCCCATGGCTCTCGCCGAAGGTCGTGACGCGGAAGAGATGGCCGAAGGAGTTGTGGGACATGGAAACCTGCACAGAAATCCGTGCAGGCTCATAGTCCCGGGCAGGACTGGCGGTCAAACGCCATGCTGCCGATCAATGGCCCGCAGGCGCCCCCGCCGGCACGGCCGGTGCGCCCTCCCAGCGCGTATGCGCCGGCAGGTTCTCGCCCTTCATGATGACGGTGAGCAGGCCGATCTGCGCGAAATCCCCGACGCGGGTGTCGTAGAGCACCGTGGCCGCCGCCCCGACGCAGACGCCCTTGCCGAGATGCACCCGGCCGACCTTCATGACGCGGTCTTCGTAGAGATGCGTCTGCAGCGCCGAATGGGCGTTGATCTGGCAGAAATCGCCGACGGTGACGCAGTCGAACTCGGTGATGTCGGTCATGTCCATCCAGACGCCCTTGCCGAATTTCGCGCCGAACAGCCGCAGGAACCAGGGCAGGAACGGCGTGCCGCGCAGATACTCGAACAGCACCTTCCCGCCGAGGCCGGAATAGAGGACTGCAATGGACTCCGTCCGCATCGCCCACCACGACCACATCGGCTTCATCAGCGGCTTGTAGACGCCCATCATCAGCCACTTGATCGCGACGCAGAGCAGCGCCTGCGCCACGGCGATGAGCACAGCGACCGCCATGAAGGACAAGACGAGCCCAAGCCAGTCGCGCTGGTTGATCCGCTCCTGCAGGACGAGATCGACCGCGATCGTTCCGAAGGTGATGAACAGCATCGCCGGGAAGGAGGTGTGCAGCGCCTCGAAGGCGCCGCGCAGCGTCTGCTTCTGCCAGGACGGCCGGTAGGTCCAGTTCGCCCCGAGATCGACCTTCTGCCGGTTCGGCAGCTGGATCGGCGGCGAGCCGAACCAGGTATCACCCGGCTGCATGCGGTCATTGGCGGGCGGCTTCGACTTGATGCCGATCAGCACGCGGTCGGGAATCTGCGCGCCCGGTGGCACGACGGCATCGTTGCCGACGAAGACCTGGTCGCCGGTGCGGGTCATGTCGAGGCGCATATAGCCGCGCCGCATGTCCTCATCGCCGAAGACGACCTCGTCAGCGATGAAGTTACCGGCACCGATGCCGGTCACGTCGTAGCGACCCGACAGATTGGTCGAGATTTCCGAGCCCTTGCCGATCGCCGCGCCCATCATCCGGTACCAGGCCCGCATGTAGATCGTCGCAAACAGCGAGGAGAGCGTCTCGAGCGTCACCTCCGTTGCCAGGCCGACCGTCCATTTGCGGGCGAAGAACGCAGAGTGGATCGAATAGGACCCTGACGAAACGCGCGGAAGGATCGCCCAGCGCAGGCCCGCGATCAGGAACACCGTCAGCGTAATCAGGCCGATCGCGGTGGGCCAGGTCAGGAGCGGCAGGTACCAGAGATAGCTGATCTCCGACCAGGTCGAAATCCAGTCGTCGATCTTGTCGAACAGCATGAAGGCCGGGAAGATCGGTAGCAGGCTGACCGGCGGCAGCACGATCAGCATCAGGATGTAGAAGGCCGTCATTCCCGCGCGCCGACGGGGGCTTGCTTCGGCCTGCGGCGGCAGGGCCGCCAGATCGACCATGCCGGTCTTGCGCCCGGGTGAACCGTCCCAGATCTCCGCCTCGCCGACCACTCCACCAACCGGCACGGTCGTCAGGTCGACCAGCTTGTCGCCGATCGCCTCGGCATTGGCGAAGGTTGTCTTGGCACCCAGCGAGGAACCGTCGCCGATGCTGATCAGATCGATCGCACCCGCCTCGTAATCGGAGATGATCACGTCGCGACCGACCTTGGCTCCGAGCAGCCGCCAGTAGACGCGCATCACCGGCGTGGACTGCAGCCATTTCAGATGGACGAGGCCGGCGATCCGGGATGCGAACCACCAGCGGAAATAGTACACGCCCCAGAGCGGGTAGACGCCGGGCTGCGTCCGCCCCAATACGATCCATTTCAGGGCGATGGCCGCGAAACCCGTGACGATCGTGATGCCGACATAGACCCCCAGCAGCGCGAAGATCTGCCAGACCAGCGGCAAATCCTCGCCCGACAGCAGCATATAGGTCACGAAGATGCCGAGCCACTGCGTCGTGGCGAGGCCGATGATGACCGGCAGCACCGCCGCCTGGGCCAGGCCGCAGAGGAAGCGGCGCAGGAAGGGCGGCGGGGTGAAGGAGAGGTCCTGCGCCTCGGCGATGCCGCGCCCGTCGAGGAGCGCGGCCATGCCGCGCAATGTGCGGGCGCCATAGACGTCCTGCAGCGTGATGCCGGCATAGGCAGGCGTTTCGCGGACGATCGAGATGAAGCGCGCCGCCAAGAGTGAGTGTCCGCCGAGATCGACGAAGAAGTCTGCCTCCAGCGGCAGGCTCGACGCGCCCAGCACGCGCTTGGCAGCGTCCAGCAGCGCAGCCTCGGTGGCGTTGCGCGGCGGCTCCTGCTCGCCTTGTGCACTCGGCGCGGTCAGCGGCGCCGCCTTCAGCATGCGCCGGTCGACCTTGCCGGAGACCATACGCGGCAGCGACCCGACCGCCTCGAAATGCGCCGGCACCATATAGGGCGGCAGCTTGTCGCGCAGCGCCGCGCGCAGGACGGCACCGTCCACGGCGACGCCCGGCTCGGCGACCACAAAGGCGACGAGACGCTCGATCTCGTCATCGGTCCGCATCACCACGGCCGCCTGGTTGACGCCGGGCTCCTCGGCCAGCTTCGATTCGATCTCGCCGAGCTCGACGCGGAACCCGCGGATCTTGATCTGGTCGTCGATGCGCCCATGGAAGACGATGTTGCCGGCCTCGTCCACGCTGACCGCGTCGCCCGAGCGGTAGAGCACCGGGTCCTCGGGGCCGAAGGGCTGGCCGAACGGATTGACAATGAACTTCTCGGCGGTGAGTTCGGGCCGGCCATGATAGCCGCGCGCCACGCCGGGCCCGCCGATCAGCAGTTCGCCCTGTTCGCCGGGAGCGACCAGAGCCATGGCCTCATTGACGACATAGGCCGTGTAGTTGGCGATCGGCCGGCCGATGGTGACCGTCTCGCCGGGCCGCACCGCGGCTGCCGTCGCCACCACGGTCGCTTCGGTCGGGCCATAGGTGTTGAGGATGCGGCGCCCCGGCTGCGACCATTTCTGCACGGTCGCGGGCGGCAGGGCCTCGCCGCCCAGCAGGATCAGCTTCAGCGAGGGCACGTCGGCGGGCAGGATGCCGAGCAGCGTCGGCACCGTGTCGATCACGGTAACGCCCGCCTGCGTCAGGATCGCCGGCAGCTTCTCGGCATCGCCCATCATCTCCGGCGAGGCGACGAAGAGCGTCGCGCCGGCGAGATAGGGCGTCCAGATCTCCTCCATCGACAGGTCGAAGGCCACCGAGGCGCCCTGGAAGACGACATCGTCGGGGCCGATGCCGTAGAGCGCGTTCCCCGAGCGCAGGAAGTGGCAGATGTTGCGATGGCTGATGACGATCGCCTTCGGCGTTCCCGTCGAGCCGGAGGTGTAGATCAGATAGGCCGGATGCTCGCGCGTCAGGCCGGCCGCCCGGGCGGGCGTCGGGTGCCCGTCATCGGCCTGTGCCAGCGCCTCCGGCGTCCAGACGCTGCGCCCGGTGGCGACGGCCCGGCCCGTCCAGGCCGCGCAGGTGACGAGGCCCTTGGCCTGCGCATCGGTCAGGCAGACCGCGATGCGTTCGACCGGCGCCTCCGCGTCGAAGGGCACCCAAGCCGCGCCCGCCCGCGTGATGGCGATCTGGGCGATCAGAAGGTCGATGCCGCGCGGCATCCACAGGCCGACGAGATCGCCCGGCCCCACGCCCTGCAGCGCGAGCCCGCGCGCCTGCCGCCCCGCGGCGGCCCAGACCTCGTCATAGCTCAGCCGGCGCGTGCCATCGACGAGCGCGGGATGACCGCCGCGGGCCTGGACGGTGGCGGCCAGGATCTCGCCCAGCACCTCGTCGCGCAGCAGGTCGGGACGCTTCTCGCCCGCCATCATCGCGACGACGGTCGGGCTCGCCTGGCCTGTCGTGGCCGACAGAGTGGTCATGTCGTTCATCGCGCCCTGCTGCACGCCGCCCACCCGTCTCGCGAAGCGGCGCCGATGACGCCCTCCCCGATCCGAAACAGCCGTCGCGCACCCCAATTATGCCGGAAAACCAGCAACCCGATGCCGTTTTCCCGGTCGATTCCCCCAGCCGGGCGTGTGCCGCAACGCAGCCGCGCACGCCCGCGCCTGTCCTGCTCACAAACCTCTGAATCCATGATGAACATTGCGCTTCCGCCCGTGCGACCCTGCGTCACCCGCGCATCAGCGCCATCACATGGGCTGCCGCCGAACGCGACAGACCCTCCAGATCATAGCCCCCTTCCAGCACGGAGACGATGCGCCCGCCGCAGCGCCGGTCCGCGATCTCCATCAGCTGCTGCGTCGCCCAGGCGAAATCGGTTTCCTTCAGGTTGAGATTGGCGAGCGGATCACGCCAATGCGCATCGAACCCCGCCGAAATGATGATCAAATCGGGCGAGAACGCGGCGATCCGCGGCAGCAGCACGCTCTCCATCGCCTCGCGGAAAGCGTCGGAACCGTCTCCGGCGCTCAGGGGCGCGTTGACGATCGTGCCATGGGCTCCCCGCTCGGACAGGGCACCGGTGCCCGGGTAAAGCGGCATCTCGTGGCTCGAGGCGTAGAGCACGCTTGGATCGCTCCAGAAGATCTCCTGGGTGCCGTTGCCGTGATGGACGTCCCAGTCGATGATCGCGACGCGCTCCGCCCCATGGGTGCGCTGCGCATGCCGCGCCGCGATCGCCGCCTGGTTGAAGAAGCAGAACCCCATCGCCTTGACGCTCTCGGCATGGTGGCCCGGCGGCCGGGTGGCGCTGAAGGCATTGGCCACGCGCCCCGTCATCACCTCGTCCACCGCCTGCACGGCGCCGCCGACGCCGTGCATCACCGCATCGACCGTCCCCGGCGACATCGTCGTGTCGGCATCGAACGGCACCAGCCCGCTGGCCGGCGAGGCGGCCAGCACCTCCTCGGCGAAGTCGCGCGGATGGCACAGCACGACATGGTCGAGCGTGCCCGCCATGGCGGCCTCGCGAATCAGCGGCGCGAAGCGCTCGCTCTCCAGAGCGGCCTCGACTGCCCGGATGCGATCCGGCCGCTCCGGATGGCCGGGTGGCGTCTCATGCGCCAGACTGGACGGGTGGGTGATCAGCAAGGTCGTCACGGCGGGGCGCTTTCGGATGGGCGGGCGGAGAAAGCGTGACCATACGGCCACGGTGCGGTGCGAAAAGCAGGGTGGGCCGTCCCTGCGCGGAACCCAAATTGCACGCTCCCCGTTTCCGGCCTAGAGCAAGGCTCGTTCGGTCGTGCCGCCCCTGCAGCCGGTGGATACCAAGCGTTAACCCTGAATTCATCATAAGGATGGCTTGCAGGCCGTCTGGTGGACGTCATGAAACAGACCGTGATCCTCGCGTTGGCGATGTCGACCCTGCTGGGGGCTTGCCAGTACAGGAGCGTCAACGCGCCGGCTCTGTCGTCGCGCGATGCCGAATACATCGCGCTGGTGCCGAATTTCGAACACCAGCTCACCCACCTTCCCTATGAAATCTCCGACCCCACCGGCCAGCCGCCCGGCACGATCGTCGTCGATACCAAGGAGAAGTATCTCTATTACGTCCTGCCGAACAAGAAGGCGATCCGCTATGGCGTCGCCACCGGCGACGAGGCCTTCGGCTGGACCGGCGAGGCCATCGTGCAGCGCAAGGCGGAATGGCCGCGCTGGACGCCGCCGGCCGAGATGATCGCACGCTGGCCGCATCTCGCTCCGCGCGCCGGCGGCATGGACGGCGGCCCCGACAATCCGCTCGGCGCCCGCGCGCTCTATCTCTACCAGAACGGCCGCGACACGCTCTATCGCATCCACGGCACCAACGAACCCGAGACGATCGGCCGCGCCGCCTCCTCAGGCTGCATCCGGATGCGCAACATCGACGTGATCGACCTGTTCAACCGCGTGCCCAACGGCACCAAGGTCATCGTCACCTGAGCGCGGAGCCGGGGCGCCCCGCTCAGCCCAGCTCGATCAGCACGATCTCGGGCGGAATCCCGAACCGGATCGGCAACTGGCTCGTCCCGATCCCGCCGGACACCACGAGGTCGCGCCCGTCCTCGCGGACATGGCCATAGGCATAGCGGTTGCCGTAGCGCGACGGTACGATCGGCGCCCAGCCCAGAAACCGGACCTGGCCGCCATGGGTGTGGCCCGACAGCGTCAGCGACACGCGCTCGGGCATGCGCACGAAGATGTCCGGCTCATGCGCCATCAGGATCACCGGCGCCCCGTCATCGGCGATCTGCGCCATCGTGCCGGCCAGATCGTCGATGCCGTGCGGGCGCCCGCGCAGCCGCGGCAGGAAGGCGAGCTGATCGCCGAGGCCGGCCAGCCAGAGCGGGCCCGCCTGGCTGGAGAGGCGCACCGCGCGGTTCTCCAGCACGGGGATGCCGGCGCGCTCCAGGGCCTGGCCGACCTGCGTCGGCCCCGCCCGCAGCGCCTGCGTCGGCTCGTCATGCCACCAGTCGTGATTGCCGAGAATGGCGAAGACGCCGTCGCGGGTCTCGAGCCTGGCGAGTTCGGCCGCCCAGTCCGCCATGGCGGGGTCTGAGGCGAAGCGCCGGCGGCTGGCAACGAAATCGCCGAGCAGCAGCGTCAGATCGGGCTTGAGCGCATTGGTGGCGGCGACGAGTTCGGAGACACGCGCCAGGGGCACGTGCAGCGATCCGATGTGCAGGTCCGACAGCACCGCCAGCCGCAGCCTGCGCCCCTCGGGCCAGCCCCGCGGCGTCAGCCGGTAGCGCGTGATCGCCTGGCGCCCCGGCTCCCAGATCGCGGCATAGGCGCCCGTTCCCGTCACGGCCAAAAAAAGACCGGCGAGGGTCCGAAGGACGCTGCGCCGGTCAAGCACGGAGGGTCTCGAAGAAATCGCGCAGGTCAGTCGTCAAAGCCGTTGCGAAGGACACCGGCAAGCCGGGATGGTGCATCCTTCGCACAGTGATCCAACGCAGCCGGAGCCCGCCTTGTTCCGGCGGCCAGTGCGGGGAGCGCAATGGGCTTGAACCAGGACGCATAGGCCTCCCGGGCATGAGCATCGTGGAAACTCGCATGGACGGGAATCGCGCGGCGGGTGTGAGACGGGGTCGTCATGGGTTCCGACTGGGTTGGCTGCAGATGCGGCGACGGGTCCGTCGCCGCATCGCAAGCTGACCCGAGATCGGGACTCCAAGACGGCATGATCGTGATACGATCAGGGCGAATTGTGTCGCGCTGCAACCCTGCGCCACAATCATGAACGATCGGCGCAGGCATCCTGCGGCAGAGGCCGCCGGGCGCCGTCAGGCCGCCAGCAGCCCTTCCGCCTTGGCCCAGGCGAGCGTCTTGTCGAGGGCGCGCCCATAGCGGTCGAACATCTCCTCGATCTCTGCCTCCTTCATGATCAGCGGCGGGCAGAAGGCGACGCGGTCGCCCATCGCCCGCAGGATCAGGCCCTCCTGCTGCGCGAAGAAGACCGATTTCGGCCCGACGCCCTTCTTGATCTCGAAGGAGGCCTTGGTCGCCTTGTCGCGAACCAGCTCGACGCCGCCGATCAGGCCGACGCCGCGGGCCTCGCCGACGAGCGGATGCTCTTCGAGCTTGGTGAGACGGCGCAGGAAGGTCGGCGAGACGCTGCGGACATGCTCGACGATCTTGTCGCGCTGGTAGATCTCCAGCGTCTTGACCGCGACCGCGCAGCCGACCGGGTGGCCGGCATAGGTGTTGCCGTGGCCGAAGGTGCCGATCTTGCGGCTCTGGTCGACCAGGACCTCGTAGACCCGTTCGTTCATCATCACCGCGCTGAGCGGGAAATAGGCCGAGGTGATCTGCTTGGCGCAGGAGAGCGTGTCGGCGGCCAACCCATAGGTGGTCGTGCCGAACATGTTGCCGGTGCGGCCAAAGCCGGTGATGACCTCGTCGGCGATGAACAGGATGTCGTACTTCGCCAGCACGGCGTTGATCTTCTCGAAATAGCCCGCCGGCGGCGTGATCGCCCCGCCCGCGCCCATCACCGGCTCGGCGATGAAGGCGGCGACGGTGTCGGGCCCCTCGCGCAGGATCATCTCCTCCAGCTCGGCGGCCATGCGCGAGGAGAAATCCTGCTCGCTCTCGCCGGGCTCTGCGAAGCGGTAATGATGCGGGCAGGAGGTGTGGAGGATGCCGGGCAGCGGCAGGTCAAAGTCGATATGGTTGTTGGGCAGGCCGGTCAGCGAGGCTGAGGCGACGGTGACGCCGTGATAGCCCTTCAGCCGCGAGATGATCTTCTTCTTCTGCGGCCGGCCGAGCGCGTTGTTCATGTACCAGACGATCTTGATCTGGGTGTCGTTCGCGTCCGAGCCGGAAGCGCCGTAGAACACCTTGGAGATCGGAACCGGCGCGATCTCCTTCAGCTTCTCCGCCAGCTCGATCGCCGGGTCGTGGCTGCGCCCGCCGAAGATGTGCTGGAACGGCAGCTTCTTCACCAGATACTCTTTGCCGGCGCTGTCATAGACATAGACGCCCTTGCCGCTCTCCAGAACGAGCGGACCCGTCTCGCGATGCGTGGCGAGATTCGTATAGGGATGGACGAGGGTCTCGATGTCCCGGACGGCGAGGTTGGACAGCATCCTGCGGTTCCCCTGATGCGAGTGGCGTCTTCGGTCAGCATAGACCGCGGCCGGCGCAAGCTCTCAGCGATTTTATCGCAACCCGAGGCAGACTCTGCCGCAGGGCCGTTCCGATCAGGCGCGATGCGTCGTCCAGCCGGCTCCGGGCTTGTCAGGCGGCTTTCGGCTCGGCATCGTCGCTTGTCTGGAACGGTTCGGAAAAAAGCCGCATGATCGACCCGAGCTCGATGGTGAACCGGCCCGCGCCGGGCCGCGATTGCGGCAGTTGCACACTGTGCTGCAAGGTCTATGACGTGCCCGCCGTCGAGAGCCAGGCCGGCACCTGGTGCCGCCACTGCCTGCCGGGCCGTGGCTGCGGCATCCACGAAACCCGCCCGCAGCATTGCCGCGCCTTCTTCTGCCTGTGGATGACGCAGGATTTTCTCGGGCCGGAGTGGAAGCCGGATCGTGCCCGCTTCGTGCTGACGATGCACCCGACCACGCGCTGGCTCTTCGTCCAGGTCGATCCCGGCGCCGCGCAGGCCTGGCGCAAGGAGCCCTATTACGGCCAGCTCAGGCGCTGGGCGGCGGCCGGCGACCGCCCGGTGATCGTCTTCGTCAACAAGGTCGCGACCGCGATCCTGTCGACCGGCGAGATTCCGCTCGGCGAGATCGCTCCCGATGAGCGCCTCGTCTTGCGCGATCTGCCCGGTGGCCGCAGGACTCTTGAGAAGGTGTCGCGCACCAGCGCCTGAGCCGCCGTCAGCCCTCGTCGGCGGCCCGTGCCAGATCGCGCCAGGCCAGCACCAGCCGGTCGAGTTCCGCCAGGTCCTGCTCGGGCAGCTTGCCGAGGGTCTGCGCCACGAAGTCGTGCTGCGCCTTGATGCCGGCATCCGCCAGCCGGCGGCCCTCCGGCGTCAGGTGCATGGCGTAGGAGCGCCGGTCCCCGACGATGGCGCGCCGCTCGACGAGGCCCGCCTGCACCAGCCGGTCGACCAGCCCGGAGACGTTGCCCTTGGTAACGTAGAGCCGCTCCGCCAGCTCGTTCTGGCTGATGCCCTCGCGTTCCGTCAGCGTCGACAGCAGATCGAATTGCGGGATCGACAGGCCGAGCGCCCTGATCCGGCCCGTCATCTGGCCGAGCATGCGCTGGTGCAACCGCATGAACCGGAACCAGACGCGGTCCGGTTCGCTCGCATCGGCACGCGGCACTGTCTTCGAATCCGGCACGTTCTGAGCCCTCGTCACGATGGGTCACGCCTAAACTATCTCGCAGGCGCAGGCGAGATGATCGTGACGTCAGGACGATGGCGCCTTGCCTCGTCGGCGTGGTCGCGTCATCGATGGCCGATGCATCGCCGTCTCGTCTTCGAGGAGCCTGTCTCGCGTGCCGCGCTCTGGAGCCGGCGCCTGGCCTGGTTTGCGCTGGCGGTGCTGGTGCTCGCCCTGCTCGTCTTCCGCAGCGGCGAGCCGACGCTGGAAGGCCTCGCGCCCGTCGCCGCCGCCTACGGCGTCGCCCTGCTGGCGCTGCTGCTGTCGCTCATGGCCTTCGCCCGGATCTGGCAGTCAGGCCATCGCGGCGTCGGCATGGCGACCGGCGCCTTCCTGATGGGCGTGCTGATGCTGGCTCCGGCCGCCTATGTCGTCTTCAGGCTCGTCACCCTGCCGGCGCTGGCCGACATCTCGACCGACATCGATGACCCCCCGGCCTTCAGCCGCTCTCGCGCGGCACTCGACGCCCGCGCCGGGCGCGTGCCGCCCGACGTTCCCGCCGAGCGGCGCCGCCTGCAGCGCAGGGCCTATCCCAAGACAGTGCCGATCGTGCTCGAGGTGCCAGCCGAGACCGCCTTCGACATCGCCCGTCGCGCCGCGCTGGCCCGCGGCTGGCAGGTGCTGGAGGCGATGCGCCCCGGCGGGCGCAGTGGCGCCGGGCGCATCGAGACGGTCGCCCGCGCACGCCTGCTGCGGACGGCCGAGGACATCACCATCCGCATCCGCCCGCGCGCCGACGGCAGCCGCATCGATATCCGCTCGGCCTCCCGCATCGGCCCCCACGATCTCGGCATCAACGCCGCCCGGATCGCCGCCTTCGCTGAGGAGGTCGAACTGCTGGTCGAATCGCGCTGAATTTCAGGCCGGGCGGTAGCGGCTGCCGAGCCCCGGCACCGCCTCGTCGCAGGTGACGATCCCGCGCAGGACGAGATCCTCGAGCTGCGCCAGCACCGAGAGGGCCGCGGCTGCGTGCAACGCCGCAGGCAGACCCTGATAGATCGGCGGAACCATCGCGGAAATGCGCTCGTCGCCGGCCCGCAGACGGCCGAGGATCGCCGCCTCGCGCTGCCGGCGGTGCTGCACCAGCCCGCGCAGGAAGCGCTGCGGCTCGGTCACCGGCCCGCCATGGCCCGGCCGGTAGAGCGTATGCTCCATCCCGCGCAGCGTCTCGACCGAGGCCATATAAGCCGCCATCGACCCGTCCGGCGGGGCGACGATGGTGGTCGACCAGGCCATGACATGGTCGCCGGAAAACAGCGTTGCCTCCTCGGGTAGCGCGAAGGCGAGATGGTTGGCGGTGTGGCCCGGCGTCTCGATCGCCAGGAGGCTCCAGCCCGGCCCCGTCACCGCGTCGCCCCCGGCCATGACATGGTCCGGCGCATGCTCGGCATCGGCGGCGGCGTCGAGGCGCGTCGCCTCGCCCGCGGCGAGCTCGCGGAAAGGCCGGTGCGGCCCGCAGCCGAAGATCGGAGCGCCCGTCGCCGCCTTCAGCGCCCGCGCCCCGGGCGAGTGGTCGCGATGGGTGTGCGTCACCACGATATGGCTCACCGTCTCGCCGGAGACCGCCGCCAGAAGCCCCGCCAGATGCGCCCCGTCCTCCGGCCCCGGGTCGATGATCGCGACCCGCCCCTGCCCGACGATGTAGCTGCAGGTGCCGGTGAAGGTCATCGGCCCGCCATTGCCGGCGATCAGCCGCCTCACCAGCGGCGAGAGTTGCACCACCTCGCCGGGAGGAGCCGTCGCGCTGCGGTCGAATTCGATGTCGTCGCTCATGCCTGTTTCCGCAGGGCCGCCTGGCAAGCCTGCGCGGGCCGCGCGGCTTGTGGGGCTTTGCCGCATTTTCTATAGACGGAAAAGCCGGCCGCGCAGCGCGGCCATCGCAGACAGGACGACACGCCCATGGCGCAGATGCTTCCCCTCCAGGCTCCGACGCTGGCCCATGCGGCCCTCCCCGCCGTCTCCGGCCCACGCGCCGCGCTCCTGCGCAACATCGCGCTCGCCGTCGCCGGCAGCCTGCTCCTCGTGCTGGCCGCCAAGATCAAGGTGCCGTTCTGGCCGGTGCCGATGACGCTGCAGACGCTCGTCGTCTTCGGGCTCGGCGCGGCCTATGGCTCGCGGCTCGGTGCCGCCACCATGGCGCTCTACATCGCCTATGGCCTCGCCGGCCTGCCGGTCTTCACCAACACCCCGCCGGTCGCCGCCGGCCCGCTCTATCTCGTCGGCCCGACGGGCGGCTTCCTGGTCGGCTTCGTCGCCGCCGCGGCCATCGCCGGCTGGGCGGCCGTTCGCGGCGCCTCGCTGCCGCGCCTCATCGGCGGACTCGTCGTCGCCGAGGTGGTGATGATGGCGCTGGGCTTCGGCTGGCTGGCGCTGGGCGCGCAGATGGCCGCCGGCACCACCATCCTGGGCGATCTGCTGAAGCTGGCGCTGGTCGCCTGCCTGGCCCGCGCCGGCTGGTCGGCGCTGCAGCGCCGCGGCTGAACGATCCGCAGCGACGAGACGATCGAGGCCGGGCGCGAGCCCGGCCTTTCTCATCTCCGCCTGATCGGGAGGACGCTCAGCCCTGCGGCGTCGAACTCGTGCAGGTCTTCTGCTCCGGCCCGGTGAAGAAGGGGCCGAGATGGCCGCATTTGTCGCAACCCGCGAGCAAGGTCGACAGGCCGAGGATACCGAGGAGCTGGAAAGCGCGCTTCATGATGATGCCCGTGATGCTGTCGGGCGTTTCTAGAGCCTCGCCGAGCAATTGACCATCACCGGCGTGAAGGCCCCCGCGCCTCGGCTCTTGCCGCCTCCAGCGGGTGCGGCGATGATCCTTGGAAGCCGACGCCTCGGAGACGACCATGATCGCACGCCTCCTCATCATCGGATGGGCTGCCCTGACGATGGCGCCCGGCTTCGCGGCCCACGCCCAGGACCGGACCGTGCCGGTCCGGTTCCAGCCCGGCGCGACCGCCGCGACGGTCAAGGGCGCGATCCGGGGTGACCGGGGAATCAACTACACCTTCGAGACCGTCGCCGGGCAGACGCTGCAGCTGCTGTTCATGCCGTCGAACCGCTCCTGCACTCTCAACGTCTACGCGCCGGGCGCCGACGAGGCGGTCCATATCGGCTCGGTCGCCGGCAACGAATTCGGGCAGACGGCGACGCGGGCCGGGACCCATCGCGCGCAGGTTTCCCTGATGAGGAACGCGGCCCGCCGCAACGAGACCTGCCGCCACACGCTGTCGATCGAGATCACCGGTAGGCCGGGCGGGAGCAGTGCCGGCGTCTCGGACGCGAGGCTCCGGGACCGCTGCCGGGCCGAGGCGGCGCCGATGTACGGCGTCAGCCCGCGCCAGATCGCGCTCGCAGCACGCGTCGGGCCCTCGGCCGAGGGCGGCTTTCAGATCGACGGCACCGTCGACAAGGGCCGCGAGGGCGTCAAGAAGCTGCGCTGTCTCTTCACGCGTGAGCGCGGCCTCGACCGCGTGATGGCGATGACGCCGGACGGGCGCTGACGGCCGCCAGGGCCGGCGCCAAAGAAAAAGGCCCGTGAGGGCCTGTCTCCGAACGTCTTGCGATGTCCCGGGAAATTCTGGTCGGAGTGGCAGGATTTGAACCTGCGACCCCCTCGTCCCGAACGAGGTGCTCTACCAGGCTGAGCCACACTCCGATCAACTGGTGGCGGGCTTATAGCCAGCGCCGCGCCGCGGCGCAACAGCCGCGGCGGGATTGCGTGACGAATTATCCGCACGCCCGCCCCGCGCCTCGGCTCGCGCTGGTCTGGAGCCCCTGCCGCAGCCGAGGCCGGTGGGCCTCTCGCGACGATCTGGCCGGTTGCGCGCGCCCCCGCCGCGTTCTAGAAGGCGCGGCGCGTTGGGGCGTCGCCAAGCGGTAAGGCAGCGGTTTTTGGTACCGCCATGCGGAGGTTCGAATCCTCCCGCCCCAGCCAGCCTTCGCCAACTCTTCGGGATCGGTGACCGACATCGCCAGCGGCGGTGATTGTCCACCCATGGGTCGGCCCGATTCTCGTTAGAGCCCCTTTCAGGTGGATGATCGATCAGGTGAGGTGAAACAGCGGGCGCAGTTTGAGCCCGATCGCGCTGCCCAGAAACGCAGCCGCGACCCAGACCCAGCCCGACAGGCTGCCCGAGGCCAGCGCCGAAAAATAGGCTCCGATGTTGCAGCCATCCGACAGCCGCGCGCCATAACCCATCAGGAATCCGCCGAGCATCGCGCCGAGCCAGGCGCGACCATCGCCTCCGGCGCGGAGGGCGAAGCGACCGCTCCATCCCGCCGCCGCAGCGGCGCCGGCGATGATGGCGAAATCCATCACCGAGGTGACGTCGGAGAAGATGCTGCGCGCCAACGAGCCGGGATCGCCCTGCCAGTAGGGCCAGCCGGCGGGTTCGAAGCCGATCATGGCCGCGAGTTTCGACCCCCAGAGCGTGAAGCCCGCCGTCTCGCCCCAGGGACGCCCCGCGAGGACCAGCGTGGCGATGTTCAGGAGGGCGAGCCCCGCGGCGCCCCAGGCCAGCGGCCAGGGCTCGCGCAGCCACCGCCGCCACGTCAGTCCGCCCTTCAGCCCGCGCCGCAGCCGGTCCGACGCGGGGGCATAGATGATGACCCCGGCGAAGACCGACAGGTGGAGGGTCAGGGCAGCCGGCCAGCCGAGCCAATCCTGCGAGGTTCCGGTGGGAAGCACGGGCAAGGTCCACCAGAAACCGAGATGGGCCGCCCCGACCGCCGAGCCGACGATGAAGCAGGCCAAGGTCATCAGCAGCCGCGCATTGCCTCCGCCCAGCGCGAACAATGTGCCCGAGGCGCAGCCGCCGCCGATCTGCATCCCGATGCCGAACAGGACTGCACCGATGACGAAGGACACGCCAATCGGTGTGACGAATCCCGTCAAGGGCAGACCGAACAGCTCGCCCACCGTCAGCAGCGGAAAGAAGACGCAACTCGTCAGGCCCAGCGCCAGAGCCTGGGCTCGGAAGCCCGAACAGTCACGGCGCTCCAGCGCGGCGCGGAAGCTGCCGGCAAAGCCGAAGGTCGCCTGGAACAGAACGAAGCCGAGGCCGGAGCCGACCAGCGCCAGAACGGGAAGACGCCACGACGTGGCGTGGGCGATCGCGAGGGCCACCACGGCCGCAACCGCCATCATGGCCGCGATCGCGACGATGAGCTGGACGGGGCGCGACGGTCCGGCGGGGCCGGCTGGACGACCGTCGGGTTCTGCCACGGTCCCGGCCGCCATGGTCACCATCTGCGCATGCCGCGGCCCGGAACCGCGCCGACGATCGCCACGGTCAGGGAGGCGAGCGTGTACCAGGTCAGGACGAGGAGCATGCTGTCATCGGTGCCGTTCAACGAAGAGAAGGGCGCTTGGTCGTCAGCGAGCGCGAGACGCATCAGACCAGCTCAAGCATCGTCGACAGTTTCCCCGGTTTGCACTCCCCACTACGTTGCCGGCGCCGATTTCGTTACAGCCCCGCCGAGACGGACGACATTCCTGTCTCGCGCTGCGGATCACGAAGGCGTGTGTGCGTAACGAACCGCGGTGACGCCGCGTATCGAGGTTGTGGGCCTGATGACTGGGCCAGCGAACCTCTGGGAGTTCACCTCATGGACCATCGCGCCGTCTCGCTGGCTCTGGCCGCATCCTTCACCACTGCCCTTGCGCTGATGGCCGTGGCCATCGCCGCGCCTCCCGCCGCGGCCCAGGGGACGGCTGCCCCGCTCGTCGTCCGTGAAGGATGGGTCGTGATGCCGACGCCGCACAGCTTCCCGGTTTTGGTGGGACGGCTCGAGGAGGCCGTCAAAACCAACAAGATGGGGCTGGTGACGGCGGCCAGCGCCTCGGACGGTGCCAAGGCGCAGGGCTTCGCCATTCCCGGCAACCGCGTCGTCGGCGTCTTCCGCAACGACTTCGCCCGCCGCATGCTGGCGGCCAGCGTGCCGGCCGGCATCGAGGCCCCGATCCGCTTCTACCTCACCGAGAACACTGACGGCACCGCGACGCTGTCCTACCGCAAGCCGAGCGCCGTCTTCAGCCCCTATGTCGAAGGCGCGACGCCCGATCTGAAGGCCGTTGCGATCGAGCTGGACGGCATTTTCGACCAGATCGCCAAAGCGGCGGCCCAACGCTAGGGAGAGGGTGCCATGCTGCGACACCGGGCGAGCCGCCTGATCATGGCGATGGCTTTCGCCATCGGCTGGGCCCACGGCGCGCCGGCTCAGGACTTCTTGCGTCTGCCGGACGGCGAGGTCACCCGGAGCGCCGGGATGACCGCCTATCTCGTCGATCCGACGACACGCTATGGCCATGGCGTGCTGGGGGATGCGATCGAGGCCGGCGGGTTCGTCGTCGAGCGGGACGGACAGCGCCTGCTGTTTCGCCTCGGCACTAACGCGGTCTTCGAGGACCGTCGCGTTCGCCTGGCCGATCTCGACGGCGACGGGCAGCCGGAAGCGATCGTGGTCAAGGCCTATCTCGATCGCGGCGCCGCCCTCGCGGTCTACAGCATCGGCCGACACGCGATCGAGCCTCTTGCCGAAGGCCCGGCCATCGGCCAGCGCAACCGCTGGCTGAACCCGGTCGGCGTCGCGGATTTCACCGGATCGGGGCAGGCCATGCTCGCGGCCGTGGTCACGCCGCATCTGGCGGGCTCGCTGCGGCTCTACCGTCTGGCGGGCAGCGCACTCGTCGAGGTTTCGCGCATCGACGGCTTCACCAATCATCGCCTGGGCGAGCGCGACCTCGATCTCGGACGAATCGGGGACATCGACGGGGACGGCACGCCTGACCTCGTGATGCCGTCGCTGTCGCGGCAGGACCTGGCTGCGATCGGCTTCAAGGGTGGGCGCGCCGTGGTCCTCGGCAAGGCCAGTGTCAAGCAGCGCATCGCCCGCTTCCCCGCCCTGCGGGGCCTGCGCGCAACGATCGAGACCGACACCGGCGAGCGCCTCGTCGTGATCATCGGACGGGACTGAGGCGGAGCAGGGCGCGCCGCGCCAAGCCGGGGGATCTGCGAGCGATGCCCGCGAGCGTCCTGGTCAGGGTGATGTGCAACAGGGTGACAGGGGACGTTCCCCGCCGACGCCTAGGACCGGGCGTAGAAGCGCAGCAAGGCGAGTGCGTCCGGCGCACTCCAATCGGCCTCTCCTGTCAGATAGCCGCCGCTGCGCCCTCGCGCATCGATGACGTAGCTCATCGGCATGCCATAGAGAGAAAAGGGTGTCGGGACCTTCGATTTCGGCCCCGAGGCGACCTCGCCCTCGGTGTCGATGAAGGTCGTGAACCCGTCCAGACCAAGCCGCTGGAGAAAGACCGCAGCCGTGGCCGCAGCCCGATCCAGCGACACGGGCACGATCACGAAGGGCTCGCTCTTCACCTGCGCCTGGAGCCGATGCAGGATCGGCAGCTCGCGTCGGCAGGGCGGGCACCAGCTCGCCCAGAAGGCGAGCAGCACGGCCTTGCCGCGATAGGCGGCGAGCATGCGTCGCCGCCCGCCCAGATCGCGCAGCGCGATGTGTCCGGCCTCCTCGCGCGGATCCAGCACGGTGAATTGGGCGTGAGGCGTGCTGAACGGCGGTGGATAAGGGTCCGCGGCCTCGGCCGGCGGCAGGCCGCCGAGCGCGCCGACGGCCGACCCGAGCATGAGGGTTCTGCGCGTCACCGTCATCAGAACGCGGCCAGACCGTCCTCGAGCGTCGCTACCTCGCCACGTGCCGGATAGTCCTTGGCGACGACGAAGTCGATGGCACCGAGGATGTCGGCGAAGGATGGCCGCGCGAAGGGCATGGTCTGGACGCTGGAGAAATAGAGCGTGCCGTCCGGCCTGACCAGGAAGAGCCCCGGCTCGGCAAAGAGCGCGGGCTCCTCGACGCCGATCGAGGTCGTGCCGCGGCCGGCCGACAGGAACAGCCCCCATTCGCGGGCCGCGTTGAGCGAGAAGCCATAACCCAGGCGCAGCCGCGGCAGGCCCCAGTCCGTCTTGGCGCGGGTGGCGCGTTCCTCGCTGTCCGTCGAGAGCGCGATGACGCCGACGCCCTTCTGCGCGAAGGCGTCGAGCCTGCTCTCGAGATCGCGCAGCTGCACCCTGCAGATCGGGCAATGCAGCCCGCGATAGACAACGATCAGCGTGAAGTTTCCGGGGCGTTCGCCATGGAGGCTGAAGGCCGCGCCATCGGGTGCGAGCCGCAGCTCCAGCATCGGCATCACCGTCCGGGGCAGCACGGGTTTGATGTCGGTCATGGAGGTCCCTTCAGTCACCGTCATGGTCTTTCGCAACCATGACGGTTTCGCAGAACTCGAGGCTGTCGTTACAGACTCACGCGTTGGTGATCCGCAACAAGTCCCCTCGATCGCGTCGATGGAGGCCGTCGGCTAGAGGCGTGCGGCAACGGAACCGCTCCGCAACGAGCGTTCAGCGGCGCAGCCTGTCGGAAAAGCGGCCGGCGAACCCCGTTTGCAGGGCAGATCGCCAGCCTCGAGGGGCGACCATCGCGCACAACCACACGACCCGCGATGCGTGTTGGCGGGGTTATCTCAGGGTCGGATCGAGCTTGTCGCGCAGCCAGTCGCCGAGGACGGAGACGGCCAGCGTGGTGAACACGATGGTCAGCGCCGGCGCGAGCATGATCCAGGGGGCCCGCGTGATGTATTCGCGGCCATAGCCGACCATGTTGCCGAGGCTGGTCATCGGCGGCTGCACGCCGAGCCCGAGGAAGGACAGGCCGCTTTCGAGCAGGATGACTTCGGGGAAGACCAGCGTCATCGAGACGATCAGCGTCGAGGCGATGTTGGGCAGGATATGGCGTAGATAGACCCGCATCGGCGAGGCGCCGAGCTGCCGGCAGGCCGAGGCGTAGCCCTGCGCGCTGGCGGAGATGGCCAGTCCGCGCGAGATGCGGGCATAGCGCTCCCAGCCGAACAGCCCCATCAGGCCGATCAGCAGCGCCAGCGAATTGCCGAAGAAGGCCAGCACCGACAGGGCCAGGATCAGGAAGGGCATCGAGGCCTGGAAGTCGGCCAGCATCAGCACGACCTGCTCGACGAGGCCCCGGAAATAGGCGGCGAGGAAGCCGAGCGTCGTCCCCAGCACGGCCGAGATGATCGAGGCGCCGAACGCGATCAGCAGCGAGATGCGGATCGAGATCAGCAGCCGCGAGAGCACGTCCCGGCCGAGCTCGTCGGTGCCCAGGATATGGGGCAGCGTCCCCGGCGGCACGAGCCGGTTGCGCAGGTTCGGCGCCGTATAGACGAATGGGCTGATCAGCGGCGCGACGATGGCGATGAGGATCATCGCGATCAGCCAGACGAGCGCGACCTTGGCCAGGAGCGGCATGTCCTGGCCTGGCCAGCGCCGGCGGAGAGCCGGCTGTCCCACAACCGCGGGGGAGAGCGCCTGGTCACTCATGCCGCTTGTCCCACCGTCTGCCGCAGGCGCGGATCGAGGAAGCCGTAGAGAAAATCGACGATGAGGTTGGACGTCACCATCGTGGCCGCGACCAGCAGCAGGATGCACTGGACGACGGCCAGATCGCGGTTCGCGACCGCCACGACCAGTAGCCGGCCAACCCCGGGCCAGGAGAACACGCTCTCGACCACCACCGCGCCGGCGATCAGCGTGCCGATCATGAAGCCGATGATCGTCACGGTCGGGATCGCGGCGTTGGGCAGCGCATGGCCGATGATGACGTCGCGCCACGGCACGCCCTTGGCGCTGGCCGTGCGGATGAAGGGCTGGCCGAGCACTTCGAGCATGGCGCTGCGGGTGAAGCGCGCGAGCACCGCGCCCCCACCGATGCCGAGCGTGAGCACGGGCAGGATCGCATGGCGCCAGCTGTCCTGCCCGCCGGAGGGCAGCCAGCCGAGCTTGACCGCGAAGACCAGAACCAGCGTGAGGCCGAGCACGAAACTGGGGATGGTGAAACCCGCCACCGAGAGCATCATCACCACGCGGTCGGCCAGGCTGCCGCGATGCAGCGCGGCATAGATGCCGGCGGGAACGCCGATGCACAGCTTGATGGCGAGCGCCGGCAGCGTCAGCGCGAGCGTCACGGGGATGCGCTCGGCCACCAGTTCGATCGCGGCGCGGCCGTCGCGCATCGAGCGGCCGAGCTCGCCCTGGGCGATCGCGCCGAAATAGTGGAAATACTGCAGCCAGAGCGGATCATCGAGCCCCCAGGCCGCCCGGAAGGCGGCGATCGCCTCCGGCGGCGCTTCGGGCCCGAGGATGATCTGTGCCGGATCGCCCGACAGGCGCAGCACCACGAAGGCGAAGGTCACCACCAGCGCGATGGTGATGGCCGCGCGCCCGAGCCGGATGGCGAAATAGCGCAGCATCACGCGGCCTTGCCGATGACGGCGCTGGACGGCTCGACCAGATGGCAGGCGACGCGGCGGCCAAAGCCCTGTTCGACGGATCGCAGCACGGGGGCTTCCCGCTTGCAGCGCTCGATGGCCAGCGGACAGCGGGGATGGAAACTGCAGCCACCGGGTCGGTTGGCGGGGTTCGGCGGCTCGCCCGTCAGCACGATCCGTGCCTGACCGCCGGCGCGCCGGGTCACCGGCGCCGCCGAGACGAGGGCGCGCGTATAGGGATGCAGAGGCGCGGCGAAGAGATCGTCCGCGTCGCCCTCCTCGACGAAATCGCCGAGATACATCACGGCCACGCGGTTGGAGACCTGCCGCACCACGCGCAGATCATGGCTGATGAACAGCATGGCCAGGCCGAACTCGGCCTGCAGATCGACGAGGAGATTGACCACCTGCGCCTGGATCGAGACATCGAGCGCCGAGACGGGCTCGTCGCAGACCAGAAAATCCGGCCTCGTCATCAGCGCGCGGGCCAGCACGACGCGCTGGCGCTGGCCGCCGGACAATTCATGCGGATAGCGGGTCATCTGCTCGGACGACAGCCCGACGCGGGCGAGCATCTCCTGCGCCAGCGGAAGACGCCGGGCCGATTCGCCGATCCGGTGGATATCCAGCGGCTCCTGCACCTGGACGATGACCGGCAGGCGGCGGTCGAGTGCGCCGAGCGGGTCCTGATAGATCATCTGCATGCGCGCGCGCTGCGCCCGCCATGCCGGCGAGCCCGAGGCCGGCATCGGCTGGCCGGCGAAGCGCACCTCCCCTTCGTCCGGGGCCTCGAGGCCGAGCGCCATGCGGCCCATGGTGGACTTGCCGGACCCGGACTCGCCGACGATGCCGAGCGTCTCGCCGGCAGCGAGCCTGAAGCTCACGCGGTTGACCGCGCGAACCCGGGTGATCGCGCCGAACAGGCCCTGCCTCGAACCATAGGTCCGCGACAGATCCGTGACGGCAAGAAGGGCTTCGCTCATGCCAGTTCGAGCTCGCGCTCGTCGACGGGAGCGCGAACCTCCGGCTCGAACACGCAGGCCACGCGCCTGCCGGTCTCGGCGTTGCGCAGCGCGGGCACCCCCTCCCGGCAGATCTCGGCCACTTGCGTGCAACGCGGGGCGAAGGCGCAGCCCTTGGGGAGCGCACGGGGATCGGGCACCACGCCCGGAATGGAGACGAGCTTGCGGCGCGGCCCCCCGAGCGGCGGCAGGGAGTTCAGCAGACCCTGGGCGTAGGGATGCCGGGGCGCGTCGAACAGGTCGGCGGCTGGCGCTTCCTCGACGATGCGGCCCGCATACATCACCGCGACCCTGTCGCAGGTCTCGGCAATGACCCCGAGGTCGTGGCTGATCAGCACCAGCGCCATGCCCATCTCGCGCCGCACCGTGTTGATCAGGTCGAGGATCTGCGCCTGGATGGTCACGTCGAGCGCCGTGGTCGGCTCGTCAGCCACCAGGATGTCGGGCTCGCCCGCGAGCGCCATGGCGATCATGACGCGCTGGTTCTGCCCGCCGGAGAACTCGTGCGGATAGGCCGAGAGGCGCCGTTCCGCGTCGGGAATGCCGACGAGGTCGAACAGCCGCTTGGCCTCGGCCTTGATCGCCCGGCCGGACAGGCCGCGGTGCAGGGACAAGGCCTCGCCGATCTGCGTGCCGACCTTGAGCACCGGATTGAGCGCACTGGTCGGGTCCTGGAAGATCATGGCGACGCGGCCGCCGCGCACCTTGTCGAGCGCAGAGGGGCTGGCGCCCACCAGCTCGAGATCATCGAGCCTGGCGCTGCCGGAGACCCGCGCCTTGCCGGGCAACAGGCCCAGCGCCGCGAGCCAGGTCACGGACTTGCCCGATCCCGACTCGCCGACGAGGCCGAGCGCCTCGCCCTTGCCGATCGACAGATCGATGCCGTGCAGAACGGTCACGCCATCGAAGCGGACTGTCAGGCCCGACAGGGTGAGACGCGTGGAGGCCATCTGCCCGCCCGCCTCAGACATAATTGCCGGGCCGGAAGTCCATGGCGAAGGCCGGCGACGCCTTCCACTGCAAGGCCCTGGGCTTGGCGGTGAAGGTCGCGTTCTGGTGCAGGACGGTATAGGCGGGGTCCTCGCGTTCACAGATCTCCAGCATGCGGCGGAAGGCGGTGCGGCGGCGGGCCCGGTCGGTCGAGGTTTCCAGCACTTCGCAGAGCTGGTTCATTTCCGTGTTGGTCCACTCACCGATCTGCTGCTGCTGGCCGTTGGGCCCATGCTGGTTGACGATCGACGACACCGGGTCGCTGAACGGGGCCGAGTTCGACCAGTCGCGCACCGCACGGCTGTCGTTGCGCTGCATGATCTGCGACCAGTTCTCGACTGAGTTGATCTGCACGTTGAGCCCGACCGAGCGCCACATCTCCGTGAGGATCTGCGCGGTGGCGTTCTGGTTGGTGTAGTAGTTGTTCAGCAGGCGATAGGGGATCGGATCGCCCTTGTAGCCGGCTTGCTTGAGCAGGTCGGCGGCCAGCTTCGGGTTGTATTCCGGCACCGTCCAGTCGGCGTGAAACATGTCGCCGTAATACTCCCACTGCAGCCCGGCCGGCACCTTGGTCCGGCCCGCCCAGAGCGAGTCGACGATGGCCTGCCGGTCGATGGCGTGGGTGAAGGCGCGCCGCACCAGCGGGTTCTGCAGCTGGGCATGGTTCTTGTCGAACACGGTCAGGCGGTGATTGAGGATCGTGCCGCCCTGCACCTCGAACCCGGCGTTCTTCTCGATGTCGCTGATCTGGTCCGGCGGAATGTCGCAGGCGAACTGGTACTGGCCCGAGAGCAGGCCGGCGATGCGGCTCGGCACTTCCGGTACCTCGACGAAACGGATCCGCTTCAGCGGCGGCCGGCCACCCCAGTACTCGTCATGGGCCTCGAGCGTGAGTGAATTGTCGGGCCGGAACTCGACCACCTTGTAGGGGCCGGTCGTGATCGGCTTGCGGGCCCAGTCGAGATAGCTGGCGGCGTCGTCCCAGCCCTTGCGGCTCATGATGTCCGAGCCGTAGCGCGCCAGGCGACCTTCCAGCGTCACGTCCGGCGTCGCGTTGTAGAAGCGCACGGTGTATTTGTCGACGGCGTCGACGCGCAGCAGGTCGGGCCAGGAGCGGCGCGCTACGGCGGGGATTTCGGCCGGGAGCTCCTTGCCGGGACGCGGCGCGGGAATCGTCTCGAAGGCCTTGATGGTCGAGCGGTTCTTGGCCTCGGTGTTCCCGAACATGCGCTCGCGGGAAAACGAGAAGACGACATCCTCGGCCGTCAGTTCGGCGCCGTTGTGGAACTTCACGCCCTGCCGCAGCTTCAGCTCGATTGTCTGGTCGTCGATCCGCTTCCACTCGGTGGCGAGGCCGGGGCGCGGCATCAGATTGCCGAGCCAGTCCTTGCCGATCAGCGGCTCCCAGAGCGAGGTGAAGAAGATGCGCTCGCCGACATTGGACTGCTCGCGCAGCACGTCGAGCGTGTTGGAATTGACGATCTTCTGCACCGCGATGGTGATCGAGGGGCGGTTGTCCGACTGGCCGATGGCAAACTGCGGCAGCGCGGACGCACCGAGCGTCGCCGCACCGAACTGAAGGGCCTTGCGTCGCGTGAAAGCGGCCATGACTGTCTCTCCGTTGATTGAATCGGCGGTGGCAGGCCCGAACCGGGGCGCTCCCGGATCAAGGGCCGAGCCCGCGGCGCCATGGGTGTGGTCTACGCAGTCAGAGCGACAACCGGATGACCGGGCACCCCGCCCCGAGCCTTTATTGGGCCAGGCCCAGAGCGATCAGGTGATCGGCCCCGGCCCTGACCGTGTCCTTGTTGCGGACTTCGAGGATCAGCCGCGGGTTGCTGCTCAGCCCCTTCAGCGCGCGGAAGACGGAGGCCCACCGGATATTGCCTTCGCCGGGGTTCCAATGGCGGTCGGCGTAGCCGTCGGTATCCTGAAGATGGACGTGGTGGAGCATGTCGCCCGCGGCATGGACGAAATAGTCGACCGGCGGGCCACCGGTCGAGCCATGGGCGTAGTTGGCATGTCCGGTGTCGATCGAAACACGGACGAACTCGCTGTCGAAGGAGCGGGCGAGATCGACGCGGATATGGGCGTCCTTGTCCTCGATGTTCTCGATGACGAGCACGACGCCCATGTCGGCCGCACGCCGGACGGCGTCGCCGATCGACGCATGCGTCAGCTCGACGGTCAGTTGGCGCGCATTCTGGTGATCGTCGAGGTTGTTGTAGTCCCAGGTCGTGTAGGGGGAGTGGATCACCATCTGCGTCGCGCCGAGATGGGCGCAGACGTCCAGCCCCTGATGCATGCGCTTGTTCACGATGGCCCGTACATCCGGGTCCTTCGAGGCGATGTTGAAGCCCCAGAACGGGCCGTGGATCCCCAGCCGCCCGGTATGGCCGTCGAGCGCCTTCAGGACATCGTCGGCCAGCGGCTTCCAGTCGCCGTTCAGGACGTCGGCGAGGAAGAAGTCCTGCACCTCGACATCGCGCTGCTTCTCGAGGATCCAGTCGCGGTGAAGCCGGAGACCGGCGAGCGGGAGCGCGGCGCCGAGGACGGGCAGGGCTTGATGCAGAGACATGAGGAGGGTCCGGAAAGGCGGGAAATCGGATCGGGGCCGTGGCAAGGTCCCTGAGGACAGGTGTCGCTGCCTCGGCGGGGACTAAACCCCTCCAGCGGTGACGCGCGGATGACAGCCTCATGCAAAAATCGGAGGGGAGCCCCGCGTTCTGCTGACTATCATTAGTCGGCTACTATTCGGTTCGAGCCCAACCCGGGAGGCGGCAAAAAGCCGGTCTCCCGCAGCACCAACGGCCGCGACCGCCGGCCTGGGGGACCCGGCTGTCGGCCCGATCGGCACGGCGTCGTAGCGGAGCGGGAGTGTCAGCCGATCATGCGGACTGCGCGATGTGCCTGCGCAGGGGTCGGGGCGGCATGTTGGTGGTGGTGCCGCCGACATCGGTCCAGCGCGAGGTGTCCTGCGCGATCATCATGCGGGGCTCGACGAGGTCGTGGCGGATCCTGCCACCATCGAGAGTCCAGAGCAGATAGCCCGGCCGCGACCAGCGCCGCCATTTGCGCCACTGGCGTTCGAAATGGACCATCGCCGTCGGCGGAGCCCAGACGATGCCCATGCCCTGATAGCGGATCCGGCGGTAGACGTGCAGATGCCCGCAGGCGATCACCTTGACGCCGGCATCGCGACAGGTTTCCAGCAGGGCCCGCCGCGCCGCATCGTCGATCCGGAATTCGGTGCGCAGCCGCTCTTCGAAACGCATCCGCTCGATATCGAGATAGAGCTTCAGCGTCTCCACCTCTTCCTCGACGGTCACCTTGCCGCCCGGTTCGTTCACCAGCGTATGGCGCAGGAAGGCCGAGAGGCGCGTGAGCATCGCATTGGCGGGTTCGGTCTGCTTGAGCAGCACCAGAGTGGAGATCGAATTGAGCGTATTGAACAGGAAGTGAGGATTGAGCTGATAGCGCAGCATGGCGAGCTGTGCCGTGGTC
>NCCO01000079.1 GCA_002279705.1 Allobosea sp. 12-68-7 | reverse complement strand
GGCAACAGTCCGTTAGTTGTAAAACTGCAGATTCAGATCTCAGTCTACACTAAAATCTTATCGCTGGCTCAACCAACAGGCGGTGTGCCGTGCGTGTGAAAGCTCTCGATCGTCTTCAGGCCCCAGGCCTGCCCCTTCTTCCGTTCTGTTTCGGTCCAAGTCACCGTTTGCCAGTCTGGATCGAGGATCAGACGTGCGCCCGCATTGGCGATCTCAACACGGTTGCCGGCAGGCTCGTAGACATAAAGAAAAAAGGTCTGCTGGACGGCGTGTTTGTGGGGGCCCGTTTCGATGTGGACGCTGTTCTCAAGGAAGATGTCGGCCGCTTCCAGCACGTGCTCGCGCTGGTCGACGGCGTAAGTCACATGGTGGAAGCGCCCGGTGCTGCCGGTGTAGTCACGCGTATAGGCGATGTCATAGCTCTTGTTGTTGACCGTGAACCAGCAGCCGCCGAGCTCGCCTGAATCGAGCACAATCTGCTCCGTCACCCGGCTGCCCAGAGCCTTGGGCAGGAAATCCCGGATCACACCGACATCGCGCGCCAGCAAGTTGAGATGGTCCAGCCGGCGCACGGCGCAGCCGCGGCCATGGTTGCGCTGCGGCTGGTTTTTCAGTGCCGGCTTCTCATGTGGCGGAGCAACATATTTGTTGGTGTCGAAATAGATCTCGAAGATGTGGTCGTCGGGATCGCGGAAGCGATAGGCGCGGCCATGGCCGAGATCACCCTCGACCCAACCCATACCGGCGCCGAGTGCCTCGACCGCTGCGACCCGGCGCAGCAGGGCCTGCTCGCTGGTGGCGCGATAGGCGACATGGCCGATCCCTGTGGTATGCGAGGCCGTGAGCTTCAGCGTGTGGAATTCGTAGTCGTCCCAGGCGCGCAGATAGACGCTGTCGCCCTCGCGTCCGCTCTCGGTCAGGCCGTAGATATTGACGAAGAAGTCGAGGCTGTCCTGCGGCTTGTCGGTGAACAGCTCGACATGGGCGAGATGAGCGATGTCGTGGATCGGTTCGGGCGTCATGGCGACCTCGGGTTCAGTCAAAAAGCGTCACGGCAGGATCAGTCGCTAGGCAAAAAATCGGACGAGCCCCGTGGCCAGGACCGGACAGGCGAAAACGAGTCCCAGGCGCACAAGGTCCGCCGCGACATAGGGCAGGACGCCGCGATACGTCTCGTTGATCGGAATACCGCGCGCGATCGAACTGATGACGAAGACGTTGAGGCCGATCGGTGGTGCAGTGAGCCCGATGCCAACGACGATGAGCACAAGGATGCCGAACCAGATGGCGACCTCGTCGGGTGGAAAGCCGAAATCCAGCGCTTGCACGAGCGGGAAGAAGACCGGCAGCGTCAGGATGATCATGGCGAGTTCGTCCATCACCGCGCCGAGCAGGATGTAGCTTGCCAGCAGCATCGCCAGCACGAGCGGTGGTGATAGTCCCAGTCCGGCGATCCATTCGGCGAGATTGGTCGGCATCTGCGTCAGCGCCAGGAAGGCATTGAAGACCTCGCCGCCGAGCAGGATGATCAGGATCATCGCCGAGGTCTCCGCCGTGATCCGCAGGCTGCGCGTGATCGCGGGGCGATCGAGCTTGCGGGTGGCGACACCGGTCAGCAGCATGGCGATGGCGCCGACGGAGGCGCCCTCCGTCGGGGTGAACAGCCCGCCATAGATGCCGCCCAGCACGACGACCGCCACCGTTACGGCCGGCCAGACTGCGAGCAGGGCCGGCAGGCGTTCGCGCCAGGGCATGCGCGGCAGGACCGGCGCGAGATCGGGCTTTCGCCGCACGACCAAAGCGATCGTGATGCAGTAGAACAGCGCGGCGAGCAGGCCGGGGATCAGCGCCGCCTGGAACAGTTTGGCGATGTTCTGCTCGGTCGAGATCGCATAGACGACGAGTACCACCGAGGGCGGGATCAGGATGCCGAGCGTGCCGCCGGCCGCAATCGTGCCGGTGGCCAGCGAGCCGGCATAGCCATAGCGCTGGAGTTCGGGCAGCGCTGAGCGGCCGAAAGTCGCTGTGGTTGCGACGGAGGAGCCGCAGATCGCGCCGAAACCGGTGCAGGCTCCGATCACCGCCATGGCGAGCCCGCCTTTGCGATGGCCGAGGCAGGTGCGCGCGGCTGTGAAGAGATCCCGCGCCAGGCCCGACTGCTCGGCCAGTGCACCCATCAGGATGAAGAGCGGGATCACCGTCATGGTGTAGTTGGCGAACAGGAAAAAGGGCGTCGTCTTAATGTAGTTGAGAAAGTTGGGGAGGCTCGACATCGAGACGTAGCCGCCAATGCCGACCAGCAGCATCGCCATGCCGATTGGCATGCGCAGGCCGATCAGCAGGATCATGGCGATAAAGCCGCAGCCGGCCGCGAGATTACCGGACATGGCGCGCTCTTAGGCCACGCAGCCCCACCGCCGTCGCCGTGCCGCCGAGCAACGCCATGAGGACTGCACAGATGGCGACCGCCCACCAGGTCGGCAGCGGATAAACCTGAAGCGTCGTCCCGCTGGCGCGTTGTTCGATGGCGCCGACCACCATGCGCCAGGACAACACCAGCGCCACGAACCCAAACAGCGCGTCCCAAACTGAATCAATGATGTGGCGTGCCCGCTCAGGCAGCCGTGTCGTGAAGGTATCGACGATGATGTTTCCACGGGCGGCGAAGCAGAGCGGAAACAGGCAGAAGGCGGCGATCGCCGCCGCCAGTTGCACGATCTCGAAATCGCCGTCGATGCCCGAGCCGGTCACGATCCTGCACAAGACACTGACCGTGACCAGAGCCGCGATGGCGATGAGGATCGCGCCGCCCGTCAAGGCCAACCCGCGCGCGATCAATCCGATTCGAGGGCCGGCGAGCCGGTCCTCGGGCTGTTCTGCCTGCAACGCCATGGCTCAGGCCGCCTGCTCGTGCTTGGCGATCAGGGCCGTCGCTTCGGCGAGCAGCGCATCTCCGTCGATCCCCTTCTCCTTGACCGATTTGATCCAGGTCTCGGTCACCGGTGAACAGGCCGCCTTCCAGCGGGCCACCTCATCGGCCGCCAGAACATGGATGGTATTGCCGCGCTTGCGAGCCATTTCCTCGACCTTGGGCGCGGTGTTGTCGAACATCGCAGCGACCAGGGCGGTCGCGACCTGGCCGGAGTTCCGGTCGATCACGGCGCGCAATTCGGGAGCGAGGCTCTGATACCGGGCCTTATTCATCGCGAGCACGAAGGTCGAGGTGTAGAATGTAGGCGTGCCCGGGAAGGCGGTGTGGTTCTTGACCATCTCCTGCAGCTTGATCGACGGCACGATTTCCCACGGTACGACCGCACCGTCGATCACGCGCTGCGAGATCGCCTCCGGAACCTGTGGCACCGGCATGCCGATGGCGGAGGCGCCGAGAGCGCGCAGGCCCTCGCCGGCCAGACGTGTCGGGAAACGCAGCTTGAGGTTTTTCATGTCCTCGAGCCGCGTCACCGGGCGGCTGGAATGGATCAACCCGCCATCATGCGCCCAGAAGCAGATCGGGTGGACATCGCCGAACTCGGTGCCGAGATGCTTGGCCGCAAAGTCCTGGACGGCGCGCGAATTGGTCTGCGCGCGCTTGGCTGCGATGAAGGGCAGTTCGAAGACCTCGATCTTCGGGAAGCGGTTGGCGGTGTAGCCCGGTAGCGTCCAGACGAGATCGACGACGCCGTCCCTGGCCTGGTCGAAGAGCTGCGGTGGGGCGCCGCCAAGCTGCATTGACGGAAACACGTCGATCTTGATGCGTCCGTCGGATTCGGTCTCGACCTTCTTGGCCCAGGGCACCAGGAACTCGCGATGGCCAGGCGACACGCCGGCCATGAAATGGTGCAGCCGCATCGACACCTCAGCGGCGCCGGCGCGGCCGATGGTTAGGATGGCGGGCGCCGCGATCAGGCCCGTTAGCACATGACGACGATCAAGCATTGGAATCCTCCCGTAATGAGTTGCGGCCGCTGCCGCTTCTTCTGTTGTCTGGCGGGTGGTCAGTCTTCGTCGCGATAGACAAGGCCGGCTTTGGCCAGCCCCTCGCGCATCGCGTAAATGTCGAGGCCGAGCTCGCCGCTGGCGAGACGCCGGCGTTTCTCTTCCTCGTTGGCCTCGCGCTTGAGGGCCGCTGCAGCGACGGTCGCAGCCTCGAGGCGCGGCACGACCACGACGCCGTCGTCATCGGCGACGATCACGTCGCCGGGGTGGACGAGCGCCCCGGCGCAGACGACCGGCACATTGACGCTGCCAAGCGTCGCCTTGACCGTGCCCTTGGCCGAGATTGCGCGCGACCAGACCGGGAAACCCATCTGCGTCAGGATGCGCACGTCGCGCACGCCGGCATCGATGACCAGGCCGAGGCCGCCTCGGGCCTTGAGCGAGGTCGCGAGAAGGTCGCCGAACATGCCGTCGGTGTTGTCGGTGGTGCAGGCGACGACGAGGATATCGCCGGGCTTCATCTGCTCGATCGCGACATGGATCATCCAGTTGTCGCCAGGCTGGGCGAGCACCGTAACGGCATTGCCGGCGATCTGAGCTCCCGCATAGATCGGCCGCATGTAAGGCTTCATCAGACCGCTTCGGCCCATCGCCTCATGGCTGGTCGAAACGCCGACCTCGGCGAGGGTCGCAATATCGGAAGCGGCGGCGCGTTTGTCGGTGCGGATGACGACGGGGGTCATGCCAGCGTCTCCAAGGCTTCCGGGAAGAGGCGCTGATAGGCCTCGCCATAGGTCATGGCTTTGCCGGAGTTTCGCCCGCCCTGGACGCCACGGTTCAAGGCAACGCGCGTGTAATACTCCCAAAGATGCTTCTGGGCGGCGAGGATCTCGAAAGCCTTGCGCTTCACCTCCCAGACCTCATCGATTTTGAGGATCACGTTCGGCTTGAAGTTGCACTGCTCGGGCTGGTGCGGCTCGAACAAGAAGAGTGGCGGGGCGGCGTAGACGCGCTCCGGATCGGGTTTGTGGCCCGCGGCCTGGGCGATGATCCGGGCCTCCTGGGCGAAGCGTGTCGCCTCCGGGTGGTCGACGTTGTAAGGATCGTCGAGCGCATGGGTCAGCACGAAGCTTGGGTTCAGCTCGTGGAAGATGTCGATAGCGCGGTCGAGCATGGCCTCGGTCGTGCGCAGCGGATAGTCGCCGGCATCCATGAACTCGATCTCGGCGCCGAGTACCGCCGCAGCGCGCTCCGCCTCGTCGCGGCGCTGGGCCTTGACCTCCTCGATCCGCACACCGGCCTTCTTCCAGGCGAACTGGCTCTCGCCGCGCTCGCCATAGGACAGGCACAGGATCTTCATGCGGAAGCCTCGCTTGGCATGAAGTGCAATGGCGCCGCCGGCTCGCCAGACGAAATCGCCCGGATGGGCAGTGATGACCAGACCTGTCTTGGGCAGGCTCGACATGGGCTCAGGATCCTTTGAGGTGTGACTTCATTCGGCGGCTTGCGCCCGACGCATCGCGAGCACGCGCGCGGGTACGAAGGCCTGGCCGTCCATCAGGATGCGGGCGGTGCGCAGCAATCCGGCGCGCTCGACGACAGGATGCGCGGCGGTACCCGCCACTGTCAGTGCGACAGAGAACTCCCCGGTCGGATGCTCGACCGAGATTGTCCGTTCGCGGCCCTCGGGCATCACGACGACGGAAGCGGCAGGGGAACCCGGTAACGCGGCAGCGGTCGCGACGGTGACGGCCGCGAACACCCCAATCGAGGCGTGGCATTCATGCGGGATGAAGCTACGTGTTGCGATCGCCCCGCCAGCCATGGGGGGGGCGACGAGCGCGATCTTTGGCACCACCTTGGTCGTGACGCTGCCGAGATTCATCATGGGGCCGGCCGCCAGGCGGATTCGCTCAATGCGGGCCTTGAGTTCGGCGTCTTTGTCGAGCAGCTCGCGCGGCTCGTAGCCGGTGCGGCCGACATCGGCGGCGCGCAGGACGATGACCGGCATGCCATTGTCGATCAGCGTGCAGGCGACGCCATCGACCATGTCCACCGCATTGCCGGTCGGCAGCAAGGCGCCGCAGACCGAACCCTCGGTGCCCAAGAAGCTGATCGCGATCGGCGCGGAGGTTCCCGGCACACCGTCGATGCGGGCCTCGCCATCGACTGCGGCCTGCCCATTCCCGGTTTCCATGACCAGATCGGCGATCGTGCCGGTGTTGAGCGTCCGCACCCGAACGACCGTGCGGGCGCCGGAGGGCGCGACCAGACCGCGCGCGAGGGCGAAGGGCCCGATGCCGGCGAGGATGTTGCCGCAATTGGGCGTCGTATCGACCACCCCCGTCTCAATGCCAACCTGTGCGAACAGGAAGTCGATGTCGCAGCCCGGTTCGGTCGAGCGGGAAACGATGGCGACCTTGCTGGTCAGCGGGTGGGCGCCGCCTAGCCCGTCAATCTGGCGCTTGTCAGGCGAGCCCATCACGGCGAGCAAGAAGGCTTCGCGCGCGACCGGATCGACCGGCAAATCATCACGCAGGAAATAGGCACCCTTCGAGGTGCCGCCTCGGATTAACATGCAGGGGATTGCGACCTGGCCCATTGCCTTACCCAGCCGCCCTGATGCCGGCGCGGGTGATCACATCGCGCCAGAGCGCAAGCTCGGAGCCGATCAGCTTGCCGAAATTCTCCGGCGTTTCCGGGCGCGCGATCGCGCCGTCGCGGGCCAGCGCGGCTACGAACTCCGGCTGCGTCAGCAGCACGTTGGTCTCGCGGTTTAACCTCGCCACGATCGGCGCCGGTGTTCCCGCCGGCGCCACGAGACCATACCACTGCACGGCCTCGAAATCGGCCAAGCCGCCCTCGACCAGCGTCTGCAGATCCGGAACGAATCCGGCCCGCTCTCGGCTTGCGATTCCGAGCGCCCGGAGTTGCCCGCCTTCGGCCAGCGGCAGGACAGCCGGCCCACCCGTCAGCGTGAACTGCACGTTGCCGGCGACGAGGTCGTTCACCGAGGGAGATGTGCCGCGGTAAGGCACATGCACTGCCTCGATGCCGGCGCGGTAAGACAGATAGGCGGCGGCGATATGGGCGGCACTGCCTTGGCCGCCGGAGCTGTAGTTCAGCTTGCCGGGATTGGCCCTGGCATAGGCGATGAACTCCGGCAGGTTCTTGACCGGCAGTTGGGGATTGATCGCCAGGATGTTGGGCACCATCGCGACCAGCGCGACCGGCTTAAAATCCCTCACGGGATCATAGGGCACGTGGGCATAAAGCGATGGCGCGAAGGCCAGCGTGCCGATATGGCCCATCATCAGAGTGTGGCCGTCCGGCTCTGCCTTAGCGACCTGTGCCGAAGCGGTCATGCCGCCCGCACCGGGGCGGTTTTCGATCACGAAGCCCTTGCCGGGAATGACCTGTTCCAGTTTGGCGGCGATCAGCCGGGCCAGCACATCCGTGCTGCCGCCAGGCGTGAAGGGCACGACAACCCGGATAATCCGGCTGGGCCAGGCCGGTTGTGCGCGCGCTGGCGTGATGCTGGACATTCCGGCCAGGCCGAGCCCCGCGAGAAGCGAGCGACGGTCGAGCGTCATCACGCATCTCCCTTGCTGCGAGCGCCGCGCTGCTGCGCGTCGGCGACCGCGCGCGCTAGACCGGGGTCCATCTTGGCCGCCGCCAGCATTTCCGCCGCCTCGCGCATTTCGGCGGCGCGGCGGATGCCATGGGTGGCGACGCGCTCGCTCATGTCGGCATCGAGCGCGTGGAAATCGATCGACGGGAACGTCGCATTCAGGCTGGCGAAGACTGGGTCCTTGACGTCCCAGGCTTCGCAGGCCGCCGCGCAATCGACCATTAGCGCTTCCAGGCCTTTGATCACGATGCTGCGGCAGAGCTTCATCGCTGAAGCGCGGCCAACGACATCTGAAACCGGCGTCAGGTTCATCCCCAGCGCGTTGAGTGCCTCGGAGGCGGATTGCGCTTTGGGGCCGCCAGTCAGGATCGAGACCTTGAGGCCTGGCTTCAACACCGGCGCCATCACGGCTGCCTCGATGTAATCGGCTCCGCTGGCCTCGACCGCCTTGGCCGCCCTTTGCTTGGTCAAGGGTGCAGCCGAGTTGACATCGACGAAAACCTGGCCGGGCCGCAACCAGCGTGCAGCCTCGATCGCTACCGCCTCGGTGCGGTCTGCTGTGACGGCCGAGAAGACGAAACGGGCTTTCGGGCCGACCGCTTCAGCGGACGCGGCGCAACCGACGCCGATCGATCGCGCGGCCGCTTCCAGCCGCTGCCCTTCCGTCTGGCCGAACAGCCTATCAAAGGCATGAATACCGTTCGCACCATTGGCCAGCAGCCCGCGAGCAAAGGTCTGGCCGACCTCGCCGAATCCGATGAATGCGACCGTCGCCGGTGCTGAACTCACCATCGCCAGCTCCTTATGCGCTTGTCCCGCAGACAGAGTGACCCAGGCCTATTCTCTCATCAAATGATAAGAATGCAGCGATTGATTACTTTCATTCATCGCATTTTGGCGAAACGCTTCGCTTCAGCGCTTGGCTCAGCAGCACCAGCAGATCGCGTGCTGCCGGTCGTAAAGGCACGGTCTTGCGGGTGATGATGCCGAGTGTGCGCGAGACCGACGGCGAACGAAGGGGAACCGCGACCAGATCGCCGGCATCGACCAGATCAAGCGCGAGTTGTGGCACGACGGCATAGCCTATGCCCGAGCGAACGAGGCTGACCGCCGTCACGACCCGCTGGACCTCGTAGCGCCAGATCAGCGTGTCGCGCCGAGCGCCGAGGGCATCGTCGATCAGGATGCGGTTGCCGGTCTCGGCGCTGATGCGCACCAGCGGCTCGCCCTGTAATTGTGCCCAAGTGAGCGATGTCGCGCCTGCAAGCGGCATGCTGCGATGGCTGACCAGGATGAAGGGCTCCTTGACGACCGGCTTGAGCTCAAGATCCCAGCGGTTTGCAGCGACGATGGTGACGCCGAATTCGGCCTCGCCGGACTGGACCTTGTCGGCGATTTCCGAGGCTGAATTGTCGTGGACCCGTACGCCGATGCCCGGATGGCGCTTGGCGAAAGCAGCGATCACCGACGGCATGCAGTGCCCGGCGACGGTCGGCAGGCATCCAACCGAGACCTGCTCGTCGGCGGCATGCACGTCGACCCTGACCTCGTTGATCGCCGATCCAAGGTCCTCGAAAACGCGCCGCGCACGCGGCAACAGGGTTGTGCCGGCAGCGGTCAGGGAAACCTGGCGCGTGGTCCGCAGGAAGAGCGGCGTACCCAGCGATTCTTCCAACTTTCGCACGCGATGGCTGAGCGCGGTCTGTGAGAGGTTCAAGTGCGATGCGGCGGCCCGAAAACTGCCGCGCTCCGCGATGCTGATGAAGGCCTGCAGGCCAAGGACGTCCGCGCGCATTGGCCATGCTACCGCCCTGCATGACTGATTGCGAGATCTTCGAACCGAGGGCCCTGTTTTCGTAAAATCGTTTTTTCAAAGCCTGTCATGAAGGTGCAGAGTGGTGGGGTCAGCTCCACTTGCCCTAAGTCAGCCCAAGGCGAAGCCGGCAGCATGCGTGTTGAGATAAATTGCATAGAGCGAGGTTTGCGCTGCGATGTAGAGGCGGTTCAGGGCGGGCCCACCGAAGCAGAGATTGCCCACGAGCTCGGGGACCGGGATGCGGCCGATCAGCAAGCCATCGGGCGAATGGCACAGCACCGCATCGGCGCTTGAGGTCCAGATGTTGCCGCGCCAATCGAGGCGAAATCCGTCGATCAGGCCTGAGGTACAGGCAAGCAGGGGGCCCATGGGGCGCAGCGAGGAGCCATCGTCGGTCAGGCCGTAGGCGTGAATCGCCGGCGCTGTCCCCTTGAGGTGGGTCGCGCCCGTCTCCGACACGTAGAGGATCTTCTCATCGGTCGAGAATGCCAGCCCATTGGGCTGGATACGGTCCGTTGCCACCGCCCTCACGACTCCGGTCGCGGGATCGAGCCGATAGACATGCGATCCGCCGGTCTCGCTCGCCGCATGGAAGCCTTCATACGCACTGTCGATTCCATAGGTCGGATCGGTGAACCAGATGCTGCCATCCGTCTTGACGACGACGTCGTTGGGCGAATTGAACCGCTTGCCATCGATCCTGTCGGCGAGGATGCGCCAGCGGCCGTCATGGTCCAGTCGCGAGATGCAGCGCCGGCCATGTTCGCAGGCGATCAGACGGCCCTGGTGATCCAGTGCATGGCCGTTGTGGAAGCCGACCTTGGCCTCGAACACGCTGATCTCGCCATTGTCCTCGTTGAAGCGCAGCAGCCGGTCGTTGGGAATGTCAGACCAGATCAGATGGCGCGCGGCCGGCACATAGACGGGCCCTTCGCTCCAGCGCGCGCCGGACCAGAGGTGTTCCAGCCGGGCATGTCCGATGATCAGCGACGCGAAGCGATCATCGAGAATCTCATAGGGGCTCATGGTGATGGGTCTCGTTCGCGGCGCTGGGTGCGGGATGCCGGCGGATGCCGAAGCCGATCGGCGGACGGCGGTTGCCGGGATGGACGAGATCGCTGCCCCAATGAGCCTGGTAGGTATCAAAGGCCAGGCCGCGCCGCTGCAGCCACCCGAACAGCACGAGGCAGGCCAGCCACCAGGCTCCAATCAGGAGCCACATCCAGTGTGGCGCATTGGCATGCCAGAGACCGCTGCCGATCGCGCCACAGGCGCCGAAAAGCGCGAGATAGCCACCGAACTTGTGAATGTACTCGAACGCCCTCCGGCGCGGCGACATATCGTAGTGATCGCCATGCGTCCCGCCGTCGGACGCTCCCTCTGACGGGCCGCCCTTGCTTCCGCGCAGCCAGGCGCTGGCGAATTGCAGCGCCGCGAGCCCGACGACGCTCCAGCCGAATAGGCGGTGTGTCGTTGCCGCTCCGCTGCTGCCGCCAGGCAGCAGGATCAGGCCGAGGGCGATCAGGGTGAGCGCTCCGGTGAGATAGTGCAGGCTGCGATGAAGATGCCACCAGCCGGGATGGTCGAGTTCCTGCGGCCAGTTCTGGCCCGGCCAAAGCTTGAGGAAGCGCGCCGCCAGAATCCCGCAAGGCACCAGCCCGCCCCAGGCCAATATCATCAGCCGGGCGTGCCAAGCCGCGGCGCCTTGAATCTCGTGAGGCCGCAGCGCGTCGATCGGGGCGAGCAGCCAGTCGAGCATCGTCAGCCCTTGACGGCGCCGGCGGTCATGCCGGTGATGATCTGACGCGAGGCGAGAAGTGTGAACAGGATCGGCGGAATGGCCAGCAGCATGCCGGTTGCCATGATCACCCCCCAGTCGATGTTGTACTCGGTCAGCGAGTTGACGATGGTCACCGGCACGGTGCGCGTCTTCCGGTCGGCCAGCGCATTGGCCAGGAGGAACTCGTTCCAGGCGATGCGGAAGGTGAAGATCGCGGCAGCGGCCAGCCCCGGCTTGATCAGCGGCAGCACGATCAGGAAAAATGTGCGGAACGGCCCGGCCCCATCGATCCGTGCGGCTTCTTCCAGCTGGATCGGGACCTGCACGATGAAGCTTTGCAGGATCCAGATCACGAAGGGCAGGTTCATCGCGACATAGACGAGGATGATGCCCCAATGCGTCCCGGCCGCGCACTGGTCGCCGATGCAGAACTGGAACGTCCAGATGCCGAACACCGGGACCAGCAGAACCGCCGGTGGGACCATGCGTAGCAGCAGCGTCGTCAGCGACAGGCCGCCGCGGCCTACGAAGCGGAAGCGCACGATGGCGTAGGCCGCCATACAACCGAGCACGAGCGTCACGACCGTTGCGATGCTGGCGATGAACAGCGAGTTCGAGAGCGCCCGGCCGAAGGTCGGGTCGCAGCGGGCGATGTCCTTGGGCTCATACCAGAGCAGATCGCAGAGCACCTGCTCGTAGTTGCGCAGGGTCGGCATGAACAGAAGGCTCGAATTGTCGCTCATGATGTCGACGTTGAGGCGCAAGGAGGTGATCAGCATGAGCACGATCGGCCCGACCGACATCAGGACGAGCAGGACCAGCATGACGTAGAAGCCGGAGTTCTGGCGGCGGTCGGTGGCTGTGGTCACGGTGAATCAGCCTCTGCCTCTGCGGCGGCACGCAGCCGCGCCGCGCGTTTTTCGGTGAGGATGCCGTAGACGAACATGGCCAGTGTCAGCGCCATCAGCACGATGAGCAGCAGGTTCGACATCGCCGCGGCTTTGCCCAGTTCGCGGAACTCGGAGGCAGTGCGGGCGATCCGCAAGGACATGATTTCGGTCGAGAGGCCCGGCCCGCCATTGGTCAGGACCAGCACGACCTCCAGCACCTTGAAGGCGTCGATCAGCCTGAGCAGACCGGTGACGATCAGCACCGGCAGCATCAGCGGCAGCTTGATGTGCCAGATCTGCTGCCACCCGCTGGCGCCGTCGATCCGGGCCGCTTCCATGGCCGACTTCGGCAGCGACTGCAGCGCCGCCAGCGACAGGATGAAGATGAACGGAGTCCATTGCCAGATGTCGGCCAGGATGATGGATACCAGCGCCCAGCTGGAATCGGACAGCCACGGCACGGGATCGAACCCGAGCCCCGTCAAGATGCGGTTCAGCGGCCCGACGGTGGGGTGATAGAGGTAGCGCCACATCAGGCCGACAACGATCGGGGCGATCATCATCGGCAGGATGAACAGCGTGCGCAGCAGGGTCATGCCGCGCAAGGGACGGTCCAGCAGCAGCGCGAGGCCCACGCCCAGGATCATTTCGCAGGTCACGACGACAGCGGCGAATTTCAGCGTGACGAAAAGAGACTCGCGAAAGCTGGGATCGTTCAGCAAAAATAGATAGTTGCGCCACCCGACCCAATCGGCCTGAGAGATCCGCTGGCTCGGGTTCCAATCGAGAAAGCTCGCATAGACCATGTAGCCGACGGGGTAGAGCAGCGCCACGCCGAGCACGGCCAGGCTCGGCGCGAGGAACAGGTAGGGCGTCAGGCGGGAGGCGTTTGCGGCTTGCATGTCGGGAGCGGCCTGCTTCGACGGAGTGTGGCCGGGCGGCGTCGGAGCCGCCGCCCGGTCCTCGAACTCAGGGCTTGAAGGTCTCGTAGCCGGCATCCTTCATCGTCGCCTTGATGCGGCCGGCGAGACCGTCCAGCGACTGCTTGATGTCGGCGTTTTCGGTCAGGATCTTCGAGACCGTCGTGCCGAGGTCGTTGTTGATCTTCCCCCAGGGCGGGATGATCGGACGCCAGTCCGGATCGGCCTGCTTCAGCGCCTCGCCGAAGGTCTTCATGTAGGGGTACTTGGCGTTGACGTCGGCATCGGCATGCGTCGAGAAACGGATCGGATTGCCGCCCTGCAGGGCAATCAGCTTGTCTGCCTTCTTCGATGTCAGCCATTGCATCAGCAGGAAGGCAGCCTCCTTGTTTTTGGCATTGCGCGGGATCGCGACGCCGAAGCCGGCACAGCCTTCCTCCAGGGCAAGACGGCGATGTTCCTCGATTCCACCGTCTTCGCCGGACAGGTGGACGATCCCACCAAGTCCAGGATCGCCGGCAAGGTCGGCTGGGCCATCCATCCCAAGGGCGTGCGTTA
>NCCO01000078.1 GCA_002279705.1 Allobosea sp. 12-68-7 | reverse complement strand
GATCGGGGTCGAGCGCGATCGCCCGCGCGATGCCGACACGCGCCTTCTGCCCGCCCGAGAGCTGATGCGGAAAGCGGTCGATCAGCTCGACCGGTAGCCCGACCAGCCGCGCCAACTCCTCGCAGCGCGCCCGCAGCGCGTCGCGCCCCGAAATGCCGCCCATCCGCAGGATCGGATCGGCGATGGCGCGCTCGGCCGTGAAGCGCGGATTGAGGCTGTCGGTCGGGTCCTGGAAGACCATCTGGATGCGCCGGCGATGCGCAGACGCCGCGAACTGCTTGGCGGGAATCGCCCCGATATCCGTGCCGTCGAATAGGATCGAGCCGCTGGTTTTGTCGATCAGCCGCGTGATCATCATCGAGGTGGTGGACTTGCCGCAGCCGGATTCGCCGACGAGCCCGAGCGTCTCGCCCTTGGCCACGCTGAAGCTGATGCCGTCGACGGCGCGGAACGGGGCTTTCGGCTCCTCCGCCTTGCCCATCAGCTTTGCGAAGAGCGAGCCGCTCTGCGGCCGCGGATACTCCTTCACGAGGTTCTCGACCCGCATCAGCGGAGCGGCATCCGGCTTCGGCGCAGCCTTCGGAGCCGCCGGTTGTGCGGCCGGTCCCTTCTGCGCCTCCGGCAGCAGGTCGCGCAGGCTCATGCCGATGCGCGGCGTCGCCTGCATCAGCTTGCGGGTATAGGCATGCTGCGGATTGCGGAAGATCTCGCTGGCCTGGGCCGTCTCGACGACATTGCCCTTCTCCATCACCACGACCTTGTCGCAATAGGCAGCCGCCAGCCCGAGATCATGGGTGATCAGGATGGTCGACATGCCGCGCTCGCGCGTCAGCTCGACGATCAGGTCCATCACCGCCTTCTGGGTGGTGACGTCGAGGCCCGTCGTCGGCTCGTCGGCGATCAGCAGCTGCGGCTGGCAGGCCAGTGCCAGCGCGATCACGACCCGCTGGCACATCCCGCCCGACAGCTCGAACGGATAGGCGTCGTAGCGCTCCTCCGGCCGCGCGATTCTGACTTTCGCCAGCGCCTCGATCGCCTTCTCCCTGGCCGTCGCCCGCGTCGCCTGGACATGCTCGAGCAGCACGTCCTCGATCTGCTTGCCGACCTTGCGGATCGGGTTCAGCGCCGCACGCGGGTTCTGGAAGATCATCGAGATCTCGCGCCCGCGCAGGTCGCGCATCTGCGACTCGGTCGCGGTGACCAGGTCGATCCCCGAAAACGAGATCGAGCCCTCGGCGACCTTGCCGGCGCGGTCGAGAATGCGCACCACGGCGTAGGACGTCACCGACTTGCCGGAGCCGGACTCGCCGACGATCGCCACCGTCTCGCCTTTGGCGACGCTGACGTCGATCGCCTTGACCGCCTGCACCGTGCCGCGACGCGTGGCGAATTCGACCGTGAGGTTCTTGATGTCGAGGAGCGAGGGAGAGGTCATGGGCGATCTCCTCTGTCTTTCCGGGGCCCGGCAAAGCCGGGAACCCGGAACCCACGACCGGGTGAGTGATTGCGGCTGCGGCACGGGCGCTGCCCCTGCCCGTGGGTTCCGGGTTCTCGCTGCGCGAGCCCCGGAATGACAACCGTGGAGGCGATCCCCATCAATTCCTCCGCTGCGGATCGACGAGGTCGCGCACGCCGTCGCCAAGCAGGTTGAAGCAGAACACCGCCGTCATCAGCGCCAGCCCGGGGAAGAAGGCGATCCACCATTCGCCCGAGACGATGAAGCTCGCGCCCTCGGCGACCATGATCCCCCATTCCGGGGTGGGCGGGCGCACGCCGAGCCCGATGAAGGAGAGGCCTGCCGCGTTCAGGATGGCGTAGCCCATGGTCAGCGACATCTGCACCGCCATGATCGGCATGATGTTGGGCACGATCTGCGTCAGCAGCAGGCGCCAGTCGGAATTGCCGGAGAGGCGCGCCGCCTGCACGAAGCCGGCCTCGCGGCGGACATTCGCCTCGGCCCGGGCGACGCGGGCATAGAGCGGAAAATTGATGATCGCGGTGGCGATGACGATGTTGGTGACGCTGTTGCCGAGCGCAGCCACGATGCCCATCGCCAGCACGAAGAGCGGGAAGGCCATGATCGTATCGGCGAGGCGCCCGACGACCTTGTCGACCCAGCCGCCATAGAAGCCGGCCATGACGCCGGCCAGCCCGCCCATCGCGAAGACGAGCGCGACCGAGCAGACCGCAATGGCGAAGTCGAGCCGCGTCGCCACGATCACCCGGCTGAAGATGTCGCGCCCGAGCTGGTCGGTGCCGAACCAGTGCCGCGCGCTCGGCGCCTGCAGCGCAGAGTTGGTGTTGCTGGCCAGCGGATCATAGGGGACCAGCGAAGGCCCGAAGATCGCGGCAAACAGGATCAGCGCGAAGAGCCCGAAGGCGAGCCCCGTCACCGGGTTCTCGGAGACGATGTGGCGGGCATGCGCCAGCAGGCTGGTCGAGGGCGGCGCCTCGAAGCGCAGCGCCGGCGCGGCCGCGGGATCGATCTTGCTCATGTCGTTCATGCCCTCAGCCCTCCAGCCGGACGCGGGGATCGATGACGCCGTAGAGCACGTCGATCATCAGGTTCAGCGCGACATAGAGGATCGCCATCGTCAGCACGAAGCCCTGGATCGGCGCATAGTCGGAGGCGATCAGCGCCTCGACCGCATAGGAGCCGACGCCCGGCCAGGCGAAGACCTTCTCGACCAGCACATTGGCGCCGAGCAGGAAGGAGAACACCATGCCGAGCGTGGTCACGACCGGCAGCATCGCGTTGCGGAAGGCATAGGTGCCGATCACCTTGCGGCTGGAGAGCCCGCTGGCGCGCGCGGTCCGCACGAAATCGGCCCCGAGCACGGCGAGCATCGAGGCCCGGGTCATGCGGGTGATCGGGGCGAGCGAAAAAATCGCCAGCGTGATCGCCGGCAGCGCGATCTGGGCGAGCGCGGCGCGGAAGGTTTCGCCATCCCGCGCGAGCAGCGAATCCACCAGATAGAGCCCGGTGATGCGAGCTGGCTCCGAGGCGAAGACATCGAGCCGCCCCAGCGGCGCCGGCGCCCAGCCCAGGATGAAGTAGAACACGTAGACAAGCAGCAGCCCGGTGAAGAACACCGGCAGCGACACGCCCGCCGTCGCCACGATGCGGCAGAGATGGTCGATCCAGGAGCCCTGGCGCACGGCCGCGAGCACGCCGAGCGGCAGCGCCACCGACATCGCCAGCAAGAGCCCCGCCAGCGTCAGCTCGGCCGAGGCCGGCAGCCGCTGGGCGAGATCGGCCGTCACCGGCTGGCCGGTGGTCAGCGACATGCCGAGATCGCCCTTCACCAGGGCGGTGACATAGGAAACGAACTGCACCGGCAGGGGCTGGTCGAGCCCGAGCTTGCTGCGGATCTCGATGATCGCCTCCGGCGAGGCGGCCGGGCCGGCGAAATAGGCGGCCGTATCGCCCGGCAGCACCCGCGTCAGCAGGAAGGTGACGATGATGACGCCGATCACCGAGGGGATCGTCGTCATCAGGCGCTGGCCGATCAGGCGAAGCATGGCGTTCCCTTTTGCTCGTTTGGCGAGCCGTCATTGCGAGCGTTGCGAAGCAATCCAGGGGGACGTGGAGCGCGGCTGCTCCTGGATTGCTTCGTCGGCTTTGCCGACTCGCAATGACGACGAGCGGCCATCAGCGTCACACGCCCTTGGTCAGGTAGCGGAAGTCCGGCTCGCGGCAGGGCTGGAACTGATAGCCGCCGATGTTCTTCTGCAGCGCGACGTCGTGCGTTGGCTGGTTGATCGGCACCATCGGCACCTCGGCATTGATCAGCTTGATGAAGTCGATGACGTTGGCGTCGTAGGACGCCTTGTCGGGCGCGAAGCGGGCGGCATCGACGAGCTTGTCCAGAGCCGGATTCTGGTAGGCGGCGATGTTGAAGATCGAATTGTTGCCGTGCATCGTCCAGAACAGGTAGTAATCGGGATAGTCGAGCCAGCCGGCGAAGCGGTTGAGCACCATCGGATTGGTCTTCTTGGCGATCTCGGTGCGGAAATTGGCGCCCGGAACCTTGTTGATCTCAACCGTGATGCCGATCTGAGACAGCGATTCCTTGATCAGCACCGCCATCGGCTCGGCCACCGTCGCATTGCCGGCGTCGAAATACAGCGTCGTCGAGAACGGGCCGCCGGCCGCATCGACCAGCGCCTTCGCCTTGGCGACGTCGGTCGTGTAGGGGAAGGGCTGCGGCCAGGCGACCTTCGGGGTCGTGCCGCCGGCCATCGAGACGCCGCGGCCAAACAGCGCCGCCTGCATGATCTTCTCGTAAGGCATGACCCAGGCGACGGCCTGGCGCAGGCGGACATCCTTGAACGGCCCGACCTGCGTGTTGAGGTAGCAGCCCCAGACACCGTTGGGGATCGGCACGCCGACGACGTTGATCTTGCCGGCGTCGAGCAGGTCCTTGAAGTCCTTCGGCGGCAGCCCGTAGGACACGTCGGCATCCCCGCGCTCGATCAGCGCGCGGCGGGTCGAGGGCGAGGCGATGTCGCGCGCGATGATGCGGCGCAGCTGCGGCAGCTTTCCGCAGGCCCAGGCGTCGTTGCGGACATAGATCGTCTCGACGCCCGGCTTCCAGCTCTCGACCTTGAAGGCGCCGGAGCCGGCGATGTTGTTCTTCAGGTACTCCTTCGCCCATGGATCGCCGCCGCTGTTGGCGATGGCGAGCTCGGAGTCGAAGACGAAGGGAATGGTGACCGCCAGGTTGGGCAGCGTCATCTTGTCCTTGCGCAGGAAGTCGATGCGGAAGGTCTTGGCGTCGACGGCGACGAACTGCTCGGGCTTCTCCAGAGAGCCGGCGTTCATCTGCGTGGTGGCGAAACCGCCGATCGAGACGGCGCGGTCCATCGACCACTTCACGTCCTTGGCGGTGACGGCGCGGCCCGAATGGAACTTGGCGTCACGCAGCTTGAAGGTGGCGCTCATGCCGTCGGAGGCGACTTGGTAGCTCTCCGCGAGTTCGCCCTCGAGTTCGCCCATCGCGACCTGATGGCCGCCCCCGCCCGGGATCGGCACCGGCTTGAAGCGCAGGAGCCGATCATAGCAGTTCAGCGAGACGCCGTTGACCGGCTGCGACGCGCCGATCCCCTGCATGTCCAGGCTGTTGGGCCCGTATTCCTGCACGAGCAACAGCGTCTCGTTGCGGCTCGGGGCCTGGGCTTGGGCACTGCCCTTGGCCACGAAGGGAGCGGCGAGGCCTGCGGCCAGGGCGGTGCGGCGCGTGATCATCGGGGTCTGTCCTCGGTTGGCAAGCTGGTGAAGGAACGGAACACGCCGTATCGCTAGCAGGGAGCGTGCCAATTCCGATGGCCTGCGATTCCAAGGGCTTCGGGCCGATCACCGCCGTCATCCTGCCTGCCCTGCGTGCCATTGTATGCACGACAGCAGATAATGATGAATTTATGGGCAGAATTGCTGTCGCCTCCCGATAGGGCTTAACCGTTCGTTCAGAAGTCGGCTCGTCTCGCCGCCCCCCCGCTCCCGCCCCCTTGCGTCGCGGCGAATCCGCCTGTGGAGTTGGGCAGCAGCTCGCGCACCATGATGCGCATGGTGCTCGAGCCCATGGCGACCGCGGCCTGCGCGAACTCCCGCGTCCGCAGCGAGCGGATCTGGGCTTCGACGACGCGGGCGACCTCCATCCAGGATGTCATCGCGATCAGCATCACGATCGATGCCACGGAGGGCTGGATCAGCGCCGAGATCGCCAGCAGCAGGAAGATCGTCGGGCAGCACAGCATCGCGTCGACGAACCGCCTCAGCGGCGCGCCGATCACGCCCTCGTGGAAGCCCGCCGCGACGCCGACCGCGATGCCGATGCCCATCGCCAGCACCATCGCGCAGAAGCCGGCCGACAGCGAAATTCGTCCCGCCATCAGGAGCCGGGCGAGAATGTCGCGCCCGAGCGGGTCGGTGCCGAGGATATGCGGGCCTGCGAAGGGCGGCGCGAAGTGCTGGCGGATGTCGATGAAGGTGTCGCTATAGGGCAGGAGCCTAGTGCGGCGGCCGCGACATCCAACACCGATGATCTCGGACAGGTGCACAGATTATGCCGTTTGACGGCTCGCCTTTGGCATAGGCTTCTGCCGTGATGCGGTGCTATCGAGGCCCCGTTTCCGGCCCATGCCGAAGGATCGAACGCTGCCATGTCGCCCCCGGTCACACGCATCCACAGCGACGAAACGCTGCCGCCCTCCGCCGACGTCGTGGTCATCGGCGGCGGCGTCGCCGGCATCACCGCGGCGTATAATCTCGCCAAGAAGGGCCATTCGGTCGCTGTGGTCGAGAAGGGCTATGTCGCGGGCGAGCAGTCGAGCCGGAACTGGGGCTGGTGCCGCCAACAGAACCGGGACCTGCGCGAACTCCCCCTCGCCCAGCGCGCGCTGGACATGTGGAAGGGCATGAACGAGGAGCTCGGCGCCGAGACCGGCTTCCGCCACACCGGCCTTGTCTATGTCACGACCAAGCCGTCCGATCTCGCCGCCTGGTCCGGCTGGATCGACAAGGCCCGCGAGATGCAGATGCACAGCCGCGTCCTCTCCGCCGCCGAGGCCAAGGAGATGTCCCCGGGCTCGACCGAGAACTGGATCGGCGGCGTGCATTCGCCCAGCGACGGCAAGGCCGAGCCTGCGCTGGCCGTGCCGGCCTTCGCCGAGGCCGCGCGCCGGCTCGGCGTCACCATCCACCAGGATTGCGCGGCGCGAGGGCTCGAAACCACCGCAGGGCGTGTCTCGGCCGTCGTGACCGAGAAGGGCACGATCAGGACCAGCAGCGTGCTCGTCGCCGGCGGCGTCTGGACCTCGATGTTCTGCCGCCATCACGGCATCGACATGCCCATGGCCGGCGTCCAGTCGACCTCCTTCTTCACCGCCCCGATCGATGGCCCCGACATTACGCTGGGCGGCATCTCGACGCCGGACGTCACCTTCCGCCGTCGGCTCGATGGCGGCTACACCATTGGCATCAGCGGGCGGGGCCTGCTGCGGCTCAGCCCGCAGGGGATGATGTATGCCAAGCCGTTCTGGCGCACCTTCAAGAAGCGCCACAAGCTTCTGACCATCACCGCGGACAAGACCTTCTTCGCCGGCCCCGAGGCCCTGATGCGCTGGAGCAACGACAGCATCTCGCCCTTCGAGCGGATGCGCACCTTCGATCCGCCGCCGCAGGAGAAGCTGATCACCTTCGCGCTGAAGCGCATCGCCGAGATCTATCCCCAGCTCGCCGATGTGAAGATCGTGCAGACATATGGCGGGCTGATCGACTTCACGCCCGACTGGGTGCCGGTGATCTCCCCGATCGACAAGCTGCCGGGCCTTTATGTCTCCGCCGGCTACAGCGGCCACGGCTTCGGCGTCGGGCCGGCCGCGGGCAAGCTCGCGGCCGACCTCATCACCGGCGACGCTCCGATCGTCGATCCCCACCCCTACCGCTACAGCCGCCTCGTCGACGGCTCCGATCTGGGCGAACCCGGGCTGATGTGAGCGGAGCGGTGAGGACCGCCGGCGCCGGCATGGATTTCGCCGGCGCGCGGCGGTAAGCCGGACGCCTGACTGCATCAGGAGAGACGATCATGCTGCGGACCGTGCAAGGCTGCGCCGAAGCCCTCGCGAGCGGCGCCACCACCGCGCGCGCCCTGGTCGAGGACTGCCTGGCGACGATCGCTGATCCGGCAGGCGAAGGCGCCCGCGCCTTCATCTCCGTTTCGGCCGAAGCCGCCCGTGCCTCGGCCGACGCCCATGACGCCCTGCGCCGGGCCGGACGTGCGCCCTCGCCCTATGCCGGCATCCCCTTTGCGGTGAAGGATCTGTTCGACGTCGCCGGCGAGGTTTCGACGGCGGGTTCGCGCGCGCTCGCCGACGCCGCCCCCGCCAGGATCCACGCCCCGACGATCGCGCGCATGCTGGCGGCAGGCTTCATCCCTGTCGGCCGCACCAACATGACCGAATTCGCCTATTCCGGCATCGGCGCCAACCCGCATTACGGCACGCCGCTCAGCCCCTGGGACCGCGCTTCGGCCCGCATCCCCGGTGGCTCATCCTCCGGCTCGGCGGTGGCGGTGGCCGACGGCATGGCGGTCGTCGCGCTCGGCAGCGACACCGGCGGCTCCTGCCGCATCCCCGCCGCGCTCTGCGGCATCGTCGGCTACAAGCCGACCGCCCGCCGCGTGCCCCTCGACGGGGTCGTGCCGCTCTCGGGCAGCCTCGATTCGCTCGGGCCGCTCGGCGCCAGTGTCTCTTGTTGCGCGATCGTCGATGCGATCCTCGCCGGAGACGTCCCGGCCCTGCCAACGCCGCGTCCGCTGGCGGGCCTGCACCTCGCCATTCCCCGCGAGATCATGCGCGACGGCATGGATGCAACCGTCGCCGCCACCTTCGAACGCGCCATCGCGACGCTGACGGCGCTGGGCGCCCGGATCACCGAGGCCTCGTTTACGCCGCTGCTCGACGTCGCGCCCGCGATGAGCCGCGGCGGCCTCACAGGCCCGGAATCCTTCGACTGGCATCGCGATCTGCTGGCCGCGAAGGGCGCGCTCTATGACCCGCGCGTGCGCAGCCGCATCGAGGCCGGTGCGACGATGACGGCCGCCAACTATGTCGCCCTGACCGCGGCACGCCGTCGCATCGTCGCGGCGATGGACGCGCTGACCGCCCCCTTCGACGCGCTGCTGATGCCGACCTGCCCGATCGTGCCGCCGCGGATCGCGGAACTGGCCGAGGACGCGGAATACTACCGCCTGAACGCGCTTTTGCTGCGCAATCCGAGCCTCGGCAACTTCCTCGACCGCTGCGCCATCAGCCTGCCCTGCAATCGCCCCGGCGAGGCTCCCGTCGGGCTGATGCTGATGGGGGAGACCGGGCGCGACGCGACGCTCTTCGCGGTCGCGGCCGCCGTCGAGGCCGCGCTTTCAACAAGGGGCGCGCCTGTAATCGGCGTCCAATCTTGACACCATGATGGGTTGAGACGGTGAGGAGACGGCGCGGCGGAGTTGGTTTGGGTGACCGAGCGCGCGCCGGATGCCGTGGCTGGCAGGCAGCGCGGACATCGTCATCCCGCTCTCGTGCAGGGCTAGCTCGACCAGGGCGGGCTCGACCGGGGCTGGCTCGTGCATGGACCTTTTCGACCTCCGCGGATGGATCAACCATCCTGCGCTGAGGTTAGAACGGCCCCGTGAGGCTTCGGCACGGCCTTCGCCGCCGCGCGCGACACGACCTGCCCAATTCGCCACCCCGCGCAGCAGATCGTGCTTTGCCTCTGGGAAGGCGACTGAGCGCCTCAGTAGCCGCGCTGTCGGTCGACCGCTCCCAGGAGCGGCTCGCCCGCCTTGTGGCGACGCAGGTTTTCCAGCACGAGGTCCACCGCCGTCTCGGGCTGGGTCATGCTGGCGATATGCGGGGTCAGCAGCACGCGCGGATGGCTCCAGAGCGGATGGCCCGGCGTCAGCGGCTCGGGCGTGCAGACGTCGAGCACCGCGGCCGAGATCTGGCCGCTGTCGAGCGCCGCCAGCAGCGCCTCCTGGTCGAGATGTCCGCCGCGGCCGACATTGACGAGCCGCGCGCCCTTCGGCAGTTGCGCGAAGAGCTCGGCGCCGAGCATGCCGCGCGTCTCCTCCGTCAGCGGCAGCAGGCAGACGAGGATATCGGTCCGGCCCAGGAAATCCGGCAGGGTCTGCGTGCCCGCAAAGCAGGTCACGCCCTCGATCTCGCACCCGGAGCGGCTCCAGCCGGCGACCTGGAATCCGAGCGTGCGCAGCATCCGGCAGCAGGCCTCGCCGAGCATGCCGAGCCCGAGCACGCCGACACGTCGCGTCGAAGCGGGGCGCACGCGGATCTGCTTCCAGATCTCGCCGCGCTGCTGGCCGACATAGTCGATCAGGTCGCGATGCAGCCCGAGCACGGCCATCGAGACATATTCGACCATGCCGTCGACGATGCCGGTCTCGATCATGCGCGCCACCGGCAGGTCCGGCGGCAGCTTCGACAGATCGAGATGGTCGACGCCCGCGCCCGAGGACATCAGCAGCTCGAGATTGGGGAAGCGCTCGGCCAGGTCGTCCGGCGGCATCCAGGCGACAAAATAGCGGATCTCCGCGGGGTCGCCGACATCCGGCCAGATCCGGAAGGAGAGATCAGGCGCCTTCTCGGCAAGGATTGTCGCCCATTCGGCGCCGCGGACCGGATCCGACTTGTAGAGCAGTGCCATCGTCTTCCCTTCAGCCCAGCGCCTGGCTGGCGAGCGTATAGCGGCGCACCGCGCCGGTCGGGGTCGGCAATGTGCCACGAACCATGCTGTTGACGCGATCGACCGGCTTCAGACCAGAGCCGGTCAGCAGATCGGCGAGCGGCGAGCCATCCTCGACATCCACCCGCACGAACTGCCCCTGCCGTGCCAGCAAGCCATACGCCAGCAGCGTCTGCGCATCCGCGAGATCGGCAGCCACCACCGGGCCGATCACGAGCCCGCGCCCGAAGCGGCGCACCATGCTGAAGCCTGCGGCCTCGCCGTCGCGCATCAGCACCGTGCCATCGCCCGCGCTCAGCACCGCCCGCAGCAGCGGCCCGCGCGGCAGCCCGGTCGCGGCCTGGTCGAGCCGCTCCAGCACCGGCAGATCGGCAAGCGCGGCCGGACGCAGCACGGCGCCCTCGGTGAGGATCGGGTCGGCGACGGCCCCGACCGCCCCCTGATACTGGCGGATCGCCCCGCAGAGGACGAAACCGAGCTTTTCATAGAGCGGCTGGCCGGCGACGGTGGCGTTGAGCAGGAGCGAACGCCCTTCCACCTGCGCGAACAGGGCCTGCATCAGCCGCCGGCCGAGCCCGGCCCCCTGATGCTCCGGCGAGACGATGATCATGCCCAGCGTCGCGTGATGCGCCCCATAGGGCCACCACAGCGCCGTCGCCACAACCTCTTCGCCGACCGTCGCGACGACGCCGCGGCCGAGCCCGATCGCCATCGCCCAGTCCTCGACGCGGTGCGGCCAACCCACCACACGGGCCAGACCGGCACCGGCGGCGGCATCGGCCGGCTTGATGTCACGCAGCAGAGCCGCTTCCCGGATCAGCGTATCGCCCATCAGCCGACACTCTCCTGAACAACGTAGACCTTCGCCACATGCACGCGGCTGGTCCAGGCGCAGGGCGCACGCTGCGGCACGAAGACGGTCTCGCCCTTCGCCACGGTGACGACGGTGCCGTCCGCCATGGTGAGATCGACCGCCCCCTCCAGGATATGCATCAGCTCAGCCAGGCGGTGCGGCCGCGAGATCCGGGCATAGGGCGTCGAATCCCACAGGCCCGCGCGCAGTTGTACGGCCTCGTCGGTGAAGACATTGTGGCTGCGGCATTGCGGCGCCGGATCGAGAAGAACCTCCGGAGCCGGCGGCGTCGAGGGCGACAGAGGCAGATCCCGCGTGATCAGCGTCGAACCAGGCAGCGCGCTGGCGCCGGCGATCTGCGCGTGGAAGGCGAAGAAGGTGCCCGGCGCCGCCTCGATGCGCAGCCTTGTGCCGCGCCCGATCACCACCGCCGCGTGAGCCCCTACGGTGAGCGCGGGCGCACCCTCGACCGAGAGCGTCAGCGCGCCGGCCAGCACGACCAGCGTCTCGGTATGAGGGAAAGCGGCGACCTCGACGGCGCCGGCAAACGCGCCCCGCCCGGCAGCCGCAGCCTCCGACCGCCACGCGATCTCACGGCCCGCCGCGAAGGGATCGGCCGAACCGAGTCCCTGACCCACGGTAGAAGCGGGCGGCGCGGAGACGGCACGGTGGATCATCACGAGGGCGGGAGTCGTCATGGGCGGGGCGGTCCGTCGCTGTCGTTTCGGAGCGTCCAGCCGCTAAGGCAATCCGTCGCCGCGGGATTGCACTATCTTTTCGATCCGCGCCTCACACGGCACGGCTGTAGCGCCGCGCCGGCTGGTCGATATGCGCGTCGAAGGCCGAAGCGACCTTGCGCACCAGGAGCCGCGCCCGCTCCGGCATGCGGATGAAGGCGCCGTCGCGCTGCACCATCCCGTCCTGGACCAGTGGCGCGAGCCGGGCGAGCGACGGCACCAGGTCTTCCGGATCGACCCCGTGTCTCGCGCAGACCGCCTCGACATCCACAGACAGATCGCACATCAGCCGCTCGATCAGATCCGCCCGCAGCCGGTCGTCGTCGCTGAGCCGGTAGCCGCGCACCGTCGCCAGCCCGCCCTCGCGGATGCGCTCGCCATAGCGGCCGGTCACGACCTCGTTCTGGACATAGCCCTGCGGCAGCCGCCCGATCGCGGAAGCACCGAAGCCGATCAGCGCCTCGCAACCATCGGTGGTGTAGCCTTGGAAATTCCGCCGCAGCCGGCCGCTGCCCAGCGCCTGCGCCATCTCGTCCTCGGGCCGGGCGAAATGATCGAGCCCGATGCGGACATATCCGGCCGCGACGAGGCGCTGCGCCATCGCCTCCGCCTGCTCCTGACGCGCCACGCCGTCGGGCAGATCCGCCAGCGCGATCCGCTGCTGGTGTTTCTTGAAGTCCGGCACATGGGCGTAGCCGAAGATCGAGAACCGGTCCGGTGCCATCTCGAGGCAGCGTTCGACCGTCTCGAGGCAGGAGGCGGTGCTCTGCCGCGGCAGCCCATAGATCAAGTCGAGATTGACGCCACCGATGCCGGCCTCGCGCAGCTGGGCGATGACCGCGGCCGTCTGCCTGACGCCCTGAACCCGGTTGATCGCGCGCTGGACGTCTGGATCGAAGCTCTGCACGCCGAGGCTGGCGCGGTTGACCCCGGCCTCGCGCAGCGCCTCGATCATCGTCGGCGAGAGTTGGCGCGGGTCGATCTCGACCGCGATCTCGGCCTCGGCATGGAGCGCAAAGCGCTCCCGCAGCAGTGCGACGAGATCGACGAAATCCTCCGGCGCCAGGATGGTCGGCGTGCCGCCGCCGAAATGGACATGGCGCACGTCGAGCGGCGTCCGCAGACGCGCCGCGACGGAGTCGATCTCCTGGCGCAGGACGCTCAGATAGGCGCTGACCGGCGGGTCGCGCAGCGCGACCGTGGTGTGGCAGCCGCAATACCAGCACATCGACCGGCAGAAGGGCACATGGAGGTAGAGCGAGCCCTTGGCGTCCGGGGGCAGCGCCGCGAGCCAGTCGCCATAGCAATCGCCATCGACCTCGGCCGCGAAATGCGGCGCCGTCGGATAGCTCGTGTAGCGCGGCAGACGTTCGTCGAGATTAATCGTCCCAGGCGCTTGCACGGCCGTTTCTCCCTGCGCCGGTCGACCGGCTCGGCGGACGACCATAGGCACGCCGCCGCGCCCGTCTTTGCGCTAGAGCAAGTCGCGGCGCCCGGTCTGAGGCTCAGACCAGCCCGCCATCGACATGCAGCGTCTGGCCCGTGATGTAGGAGGCTTCCGTCGAGGCGAGAAAAGCGATGGCGGCCGCGACCTCCTCCGGCCGACCCGGATCAGCCCGGGCGCGACCGCGTTCACGGTGATCGCGTCCGGCGCCAGCTCCTGCGCCATCAGACGCACCGTCGTCTCCAGCGCGGCACGGCTGGCGGCGGTGGCGGCGAAGGGCTGCATGTCGGTGCGCAGCGCATGGGCTGTGAAGGAGGACGTCGCGACGATACGCCCGCTGCCGCCGGCCTTCAGCAGCGGCCGCGCCAGCCGCGCCAGCCGCAGCAGCGCGACGACGGAATCCTCGACCGCGCCACGCAGCTCGGCCTCGGCCAGATCCATGATGCCACCCTTGCGGGCATGCCCCGCCACGGCCGCGATGGCATCGAGCCGGCCGAAGCGCTCATCGGCCAGCGCCACCGCGCGCTCTGCCATCGCAGCCTCGGCGATGTCCCCCATCAGGGTGGCGACGACGGCGCCCGCCGCCCCCGCCGCGGCCGCGACCGCCGCGAGCCCGGCCTCGTTCGAGCCCGTATGCAGCACGAGCCCGACGCCGGGCCCCGCCAGCCGCAGCGCGGTCGCCCGGCCGATGCCGCTGGCAGCACCGGTGATGAGATGGACGCGCTCACGGGACACCGTCGGCAGATAGTGGCTTATCGTGATCGCTCCTCGTTACGACCCAGAATGATTACTTCAATTTGATTGATACTGCACAATATTCAAGAGTAGCGCCCATCACAGAAAGCCGACAGGCTCATTTCTCGAACACGAAGACACGCTTCCAGTCGTTCTTCATGTCCACCACCGTCCAGCCCTTGGCTTTCGCCTGGTCGAGACCCTTGTCCAGCCGCCCGATGGAGGAGGCGCGGTCATAGGCCCATTCACGGGCCGCGTCGGTATGGTGGACGTAAAGGCAGAAGCGCGGCCCCGCCGTGTCACAGGTCCATTGCAGCATCTGGAGGTCGCCGTCGGAATTGCCGAACGCGGCAATCGGCCGGCGTCCGATAGACTTCTGGATCGCGAGGGGCTTGCCCTCCTTGTCATCGATGAAATCCACCGAAGGCATCTTCACGATGATGGGCTTGCCGTCACGATACTGCAAAACCTGCTTGCCGGAACTGCCGATCACCTGTTCGGGCGGGATACCATAGACCTTCTCGGCGAAGACCCTCATGAATTCGACGCCGCCGCCCGAGACAATATAGGTCTTGAAGCTGTTGGCCCTGAGATAGGCCAGAAGCTCAAGCATCGGCTTGTAGACCATCTCGCTGTAGAGTTTGCCGGTTGTCGGGTGCCTCGCCGTTGAAAACCAGTCCCGGACGACAACCTCGAATTCTTCGGTCGTATATCCGGCGTGGGTCGCCATCACCATCTCGAGGATGGCGTGTTCACCTCCGGCAAGCGCCGCCTTGAGGTCACCTCGCAGAACCGAGGCAAAGGGCTCCTTCTCCTTCCATTCCGGGCGTTTGGCCGCCATCGCCTTGATGCGGTCGACCGCGAACAGGAACTGGAAATAGAAAGGCTGCTCGCCCCAGAGCGTGCCGTCATTGTCGAATGTGGCAATACGCTGGGCGGGCGGGACGAAATCCGGCGTGCCGGGTTTGGAGATCTTCCGCACGAACGCCCGGATCGCCTGTTTCGATTGTCCATTGTTCCATGATGGCAGGGGATCAGGGCTTTGCGCAGCAATCGGCTGTGCCGTCAGCATGAAAAGCCCGGCAAGGATCGTGGCGACTGCCTTGAATCTCATGAGTCTCGCCTTTGGAGTCAGAGGCATCTTCAGGAACGTATCGATGGCTGGCCGCCTCCCCTGAGGGAGACGGCCTTGCGCCGATTTTCGTTTAGCGTGACATCGCCGACTTGAGCGTTGCCTCGACCTTGCTCAGGTTGAAGGAACCAGGCGACTGACTGGGTGGAAATTCCTTCATGCTCAGAAGGAATTTTGCAGCCAGTCCCTGGATTGGCGCGATCACGAACACGCGGTCGATCACCCAGTCCCAATAGGTATTGGAGTTGTGTTGTGCTTTCTCAAACGGGTCGCGCCGGAGGTTGAAGATCAGGGGGAAGCGCAGTTCCACCCAAGGTTCCTGCCAAACATTGAGCTGTGAACCCCGGTTCTCCAGGAAGACGATCTTCCAATCCTCATACCGGGCGGCAACAATATTGCCATCATCGTTCATGTACCAGAATTCCTTCCGCGGCGATTCCGTTGCCTTGCCGCTGAAGTAATCGAGCATGTTGTAGCCGTCGATGTGGTTCTTGTAGGGGCGGCCGTTGAGCGTGACGCCCTTGAGCAGCTTCTCCTTCACGTCCGGCGCACCCGCCGCCGCCGCAAACGTCGGCAGCCAGTCCTCATGCGCGACCAGGCCGTTCAGCGTGGTGCCGGCCGGGAAGACACCGGGCCAGCGGACAAAGGCCGGAACGCGGAAAGCGCCTTCCCAGTTCGAGTTCTTTTCGCCCCGGAAAGGCGTCGTGCCGGCATCCGGCCAGGTGTTGTAGTGCGGGCCGTTGTCGGTGGAATACTGAACGATGGTGTTGTTGGCGATGCCCAGATCGTCGAGCAGCTTCAGCAACTGCCCGACATGCAGGTCGTGCTCGACCATGCCGTCGCCATACTCGTCCTGGCCGGACTTGCCGATGTTCTCGGCTTTGACATGGGTGCGAAAATGCATCCGTGTCCCGTTCCACCAGCAGAAGAAGGGTTTGTTTTCCCGGACCTGACGGGTGATGAACTCCTTGGCGGCCTCGACGGTCTCGTCGTCGATGGTCTCCATCCGCTTCTTGGTCAGCGGCCCGGTGTTTTCGATCGTCTGCCCACCCTTGCCGTCGGCCTTGGTGCGAAGGACGCCGCGCGGCCCAAAGTTCTTCCGAAACTCCGGATTCTTCGGATAGTCCCGGTTTTCGGGCTCCTCCTCGGCATTCAGGTGATAGAGATTGCCGAGGAACTCGTCGAAGCCGTGCATGGTCGGCAGGTGTTCGTCGCGGTCGCCCTGGTGGTTCTTGCCGAACTGGCCGGTAGCATAGCCCTGGCTCTTCATCACCGTCGCCATGGTCACGTCTGTCTTCTGCCAGCCCTCGGCGGCTCCCGGCAGCCCCACCTTGGTCATGCCCGTGCGGACAGGGACAGTGCCATTGATGAACGCCGCGCGTCCGGCGGTGCAGCTCTGTTGGCCATAGTAGTCGGTGAACGACACGCCCTCGCGGGCAATGCGGTCAATGTTGGGGGTCTTGTAGCCCATCATGCCGCGGTTGTTGTGGCTGATGTTCCAGGTGCCGATGTCGTCGCCCCAGATGACGAGGATGTTCGGCACCTTGCCGGCCGGTGTGGCCGGTGCGGTCTGGGCCTGCGCCACCTGAACCGAGGTTGTTGTGCCCAGCGCCGCCGTTGCAGCGATTGTCGTGGTGCCGAGCAGGATGTTGCGGCGGTTCAGGCTGCGCGCCGTCCCCGGCTCGCGCCCCTCCTGTCGGGGCGCATCGTGAAACGCCTCACCATGCTCGCCTGTTCTGTTCTTCGTCATGTGTTTCTCTCCCCTCTGAAAACGCAGCGAAAACCGATATGGCTGGTGGATGTATCGACGGGATGAGCGTGACGCGCGGCCGGGCGGTAACGTCGGCAATAGTTGGGCGCGCAAAGATGCGAGCCGCCCTTCAGGACACGACGGGGTATCCTGGTGTCTGGCTGCAGCGGATCATAGCTTGTGTCCTGCGCCGGACCGCGTGGATTGGCGGGAATGCAGCAGGCCTTCGTCTCGTCTCGGCTATGTCGGGGAGCATACCAGTCGGTGGTCCATTCCCAGACGTTGCCGATCATGTCCAAGAGGCCATAGCCGTTTGGGGGATACGCGCCGACAGGCGTGGTGCGCTTGTAGCGTCGGGGAGAAAGGTTCTCGTGGGGAAACTCCCCCAGCCAAAAGTTCGCCATCTGCCGGCCATCGGGCGCAAGTTCATCGCCCCAGGCAAACTCCGCCTGGTCGAGACCGCCGCGTGCCGCGAACTCCCATTCCGCTTCGCTGGGAAGCTCCTTTCCGGCCCATGCGGCATAGGCCTGCGCATCGGCAAAGGCGATATGGACGACCGGGTGATCATCGAGATCGCGGATGGAACTGCCGGGACCATAGGGCTTGCGCCAGTTTGCGCCGAACCGGAACGTCCACCATTGCGACCAGTCCTGAAGGTCAACGGGGCGGGCTGGCGGATCGAAGACGAGCGACCCGGCTCTCAGCATATGGGGCAAGGCACCGGGATAGTCCTCCGCTCTCGGAGCCATTTCCGCAAAGGTGACATGACCGGTCGCCTCGACGAATCTCCGGAAGTCGCGGTTCGTAACCGGGATTACATCGATCCAGAATGGATCGACCCTGACCCTGTGGACCGGGGCTTCCTCCGCATAATGGCTGTCCGATCCCATGAGGTATGCGCCGCCAGGAATGTGCAGCATTCCCGTTGAGGCTGGATCACCGCCCCTGTGCTGCTTCACCGAGCTCTGGCCCAACCTGACATTCACCAGTTCGGGCCCCAGACCGGTTTGGCGACGGCGATATCGACGCGCCGAGTTGAACAGACAGGGGCTCCATCTGCGATCGTTGAATCAGGTGTCACGATCAACCACCCCTTCGTCGTTCGTGTTCGACTGGCATGATCCTCGTTGATATCAAAGACGGCGTCCAATATCCTTGGTGGTATCGTCTGATGCGGATTTCGGCGAGGCGCAGCGAATGCTTTCCGTCAGAAGCCTGCAATTGGTGCTCGCCCTCAACCGATTCCGGAGTTTCAACCGTGCAGCTGCGTCACTCGGTGTGTCCCAGCCCTCCCTGACGCGCAGCCTGAAAGGCCTTGAGGATTCGCTCGGCGTCCAACTCTTCGACCGCCCCCATGTCGCGCCGACCGTCTTCGGACAGATCCTGATTGACCGCGGACAGGCGGTCATAGCGAGCTTTGATGACCTCACACGAGAGATCGCACGGCTCAAAGGCCTTGAAACCGGCCATCTCAAGGTTGTGATGGGCCCCTATCCCGCCGACATTTCCGGCGACCGGGCCGTCGCTCTGCTGTCCACGCGCTATCCCCGTCTGACCGTGGAAGTGACGGTCCGGGATTGGACGAGGGCGACCGCCGATGTGGTTGCGGGCGTGGCCGACCTTGGCTTCGCGGACATCACGGAGGCGTCACAGAATCCCAACCTCGTCACCGAGGCGGTCCACGCCGCCTCCTTGCAGTTCTTTGTGGCAGCGGACCATCCATTGGCGACCACGCCAGGCCTCACGATCAGTGATCTCCTGGAGTTTCCGTGGGTCGGGCCGACCGCTCCCAGTTCGCTCCAGCGACAGGATGTCGAACCGGAAAGGCCCTTTGGCCTGGTCGAGCATGAACAGAAACGTTTCCGGCCACGAATCCTCGTCGAATCCTTTTCGGCCGCCAAAAGGATTGTCCTCGCGGGAGCGGCCGTTTCGGCTTGCGTTCCCATCCAGATCCGCCACGAGATCGCGGCCCGGGAATTGGTACTTCTTCCGATCAGGCTGCCTTCGTTGCAGCTGAATTATGGTTTCATTTCGAGACATGGCAGGTCGTCATCACCGGCCATGCAGTCATTCATGGCCATCGTGCGCAGTCTTGAGATGGATATATGCGCAGAGCCGGAACCTCCACCAGGCTTGGAGCGGCATATTCCCGATGCCTAGGTCGTGTGGACAAACCTGATCCAGCATCGGATTGTTGCGAGCTGCACGAACCCGAGGAAGCTGGAGGCGAGCTTGTCGTAGCGGGTCGCCACGCG
>NCCO01000077.1 GCA_002279705.1 Allobosea sp. 12-68-7 | reverse complement strand
AAATGCTTCTCCGACTGGTGGACCAGCACCTGGCGCCATTCGCGTGCGGTGGCCTCGATCTCGGCCTCCGGAATCAGTTTCAGGGGCCGGCCGGTCGACATCGCCAGCACCTGCTGGCGGCAGGCGCGCTCGAGGAAATAGAGATCGTCGAAGGCGACCGCGACGGAGGGGCCGCCAATGGTGACGCCGTGATGGGCGAGGAAGGTGATGTCGGCGCCGGCTTCGGCCCTGTTGGCGGCGACGATGGCCTCGCCCTCGCTTTCGTCGAGCGCCAACCCGCCGAAATGGTCGACATAGAGCGTGCGGCCCTGGAAGCGGCAGGCGGTCTGGTGGGCCATTTCGAGGCGCCCGCCCTCGACCATGGTCAGCGCGGTCGCATAGGGCATGTGGACATGCAGCACGGCGACATGGCGCGGATTGGCCTTGTGGGCGGCGATGTGGATGTTGCGGGCGGTGGCCTCGACCTCGCCCTCCCCTTCCAGAACCTGGCCGCGCTCGTCGATCAGCAGCAGGTCGGAGGGCCTCATCTCCGACCAGTGCACGCCATAGGGGTTGATGAGGTAGCGCGGCCGGCCGTCGGAACCGTCGGGCAGCGCGACCGAGAAGTGGTTGCAGATGCCCTCGTTCAGCTCGAACTTCGCGGCGAGGCGCAGGGCGGCGGCGAGATCGCGGCGTTGGCTGGTGAGGCTGGGCTTGGTCATGGCGAGGGACTCGGGGCTCGAAGGGACGGCGCAAACCCAAGCATCGCGGGCCCCGTTCCGGCTAGCGCGGCGCCAGCACCATGACCATCTGGCGGCCCTCGAGCTGCCAGTCGCTCTCGACCTTCGCCTGCTCGGCGAGATCGGCCTTGACGCGCTCGAGCACCTTCACGCCGAGATCCTGGTGGGCCATCTCGCGGCCGCGGAAGCGCAGGGTCACCTTGACCTTGTCGCCCTCCTCGAAGAAGCCGAGCATGGCCTTCATCTTGACGTCGTAGTCATGCTTGTCGATGCCGGGGCGCAGCTTGATCTCCTTGATCTCGATGGTGCGCTGCTTCTTGCGCGCCTCGGCGGCCTTCTTCTGCTCCAGAAAGCGGAAGCGGCCGTAGTCGAGAATCTTGCAGACCGGAGGCACGGAGTTGGGGGCGATCTCGACCAGGTCGAGACCGGCATCCTCGGCAATCTTCAATGCCTCGAAGAACGGCACCACGCCCCGATTGGCGCCGGTGTCGTCGATAAGCTGGACCTCGCGAACGCCGCGGATGTCGCGGTTGGAGCGCGGACCGTCCTTGGTCGGGGTCGGGGCGGCACGGAAAGGACGACGAATGGCTGTATTCTCCTGTGAATGGCGCGTTGGGCGCCCATCGCCAGACACATTGCACAAAGACGCGCGTTGTCAATGGACGAGGGCCGGCTGCCCTGTGAGGAATACCCGATAGATCGGGACGATCCGGGTTTTCGGCAAGGGCGGAGGCGTTCAGCCGCCGCCCCGCCCTTCCAGCAGCGCGCAATAGACGTCGAGAGTCTCGGCGACCATCGTCTCGAGCGAGAAATGCCGCTCGACATGATGGCGTGCCCGCAAGGCGAGATTGTCGCGCGCCGAAGGCCGCAGCGAGAGCGCGCCGGCCAGCGCGTCGGCCAGGGCGGCCGCGTTGCCGGGCTCGACGCGCCAGCCGGTGCGCTGGCCGGGCGGGGTCTGCGGCGGGGCGAGCACGGTTTCCGGCACCGCGCCGAGATCGGAGACGACGACCGGCGTGCCCATGGCCTGAGCCTCGACGGCGACGCGGCCGAAGGCTTCCGGCTCCGTCGAGGGCACGGTGACGACGGCCGCGGCCAGCAGGGCGGCCGGCATGTCCGAGCAATGGCCGACGCGGCGCACGCGACCCTCGAGGCCCGCCTTGGCGATGAGCTGGTCGAGTTCCCTGACATAGCCGTCGCGGCCCTGCGGATCGCCGGCGAGGATGAAGGCGGTGTCGGTGTCGCCGCCGTCGCGCAGGATGCGGGCGGCCTCGATCAGCACGCGCTGGCCCTTCCAGCCGGTCAGCCGGCCCGGCAGCAGGACGATCTGCTGATGGGCGCCGATGCCCCAGGCGGTGCGCAGCGCCTGGATGCGTTCCGGCGCGACGGCCTGGGGCGCGAAGGCCGCGAAGTTGGTGCCCCGGTTGACGACGCGGATGCGCTCCCGGGCGAAGCCGTGCCGGGCGAGGATGAGTTCGGCCGTGTAGGCGGAATTGGCGATGACGATGTCGCCCCGCGCCATGACCGAGTTGTAGAGCGTCTTCACCGCCGAGCGGCTGTTGTAGGAGCCGTGATAGGTGGTGACGAAGGGCAGGCGTAGCAGCCTGGCGGCGGCGAGCCCGACCCAGGCCGGCGCCCGGGAGCGGGCATGGATCAGTTCGACACCCTCGTGCCGGCAGAGCAGCGTGAGCTTTCGGATGTTCAGCGCCATGGCGAGCGGGTTCTTGGCCGCGGCCGGAAAGGGCAGCCAGACGCCGCCCTTGGCCTGCAGTTCGGCCACCAGCCGCCCCCCCTCGGTGGCGACCAGCGCCCGGGCGCCGACCTCGGTCAGCCCGCCCGCGATGTCGACGGCCGTGCGCTCGGCGCCGCCCGCCTCGAGTTCCGGGATGATCTGCAGGATCGTGCGCCCGACGAGCGGGTGGGACTCGGTCGAGGGCAGGGAGAGATGTGCACCTGGCTGAAAGGACATGCTCACCGCTCTGGAACGCCACCCCTGACCCATGCGGGCCGACCCGCGACACATCCCTCTGGCGGGACTATGCCTGCCCGCCGGCCGAATGCGCAGCCTATATTCGCGCGCCAGACCCGATTCGTCACAGGAGATTTGCGTTGGAGCGAGAGGCCCCCCATTGGCTCGAGGTCGGCGAGGGCGCGGACCGGCGCCGTCTCGCCGTGTTGTCCCAGCCCGGCGACGGCGTGCCGGTCGTCTGGCTCGGTGGTTTCCGCTCGGACATGCGTGCGACCAAGGCCGAGGCCCTGGCCGACTGGGCGCGGCGGGCCGGCCGGCCCTTCCTGCGCTTCGACTATGCCGGCCATGGCGAAAGCGACGGTGATTTCGCGCGCTGGACGCTGTCCCAGTGGCTGGAGGATGCGCTCGCCGTCATCACCGCCCGCTGCGCGGCCCCGCCCATCCTGGTCGGTTCCTCGATGGGCGGCTGGATCGCACTGCTCGCAGCGCGCCGGCTGCTGGGGACGGCTCTGGCACCGGCCGGCCTCGTCCTGATCGCGCCGGCGGTCGATTTCTCGGAAGATCTGATGTGGGCCCAGATGCCCGAGGCGATCCGCCAGACCATCCTGCGTGACGGCGTCTGGATGCGGCCGTCGGAGTATTCGCCGGAGCCGACGCCGATCACGCGCGCGCTGATCGAGGACGGTCGCCGCCATCTGATGTTCGGCTCGGAGATCAGGACGGGCTGTCCCGTCCATATCCTGCAGGGCATGAAGGATCCCGACGTGCCGTGGCGCCATGCGCTCAAGCTCGTCGAGCATCTCGGCGGCGACCCGGTCGTGCTGACGCTGGTCAGGGACGGCGACCACCGCCTGTCGGGCGCGCAGGATCTGCTTCGCCTCGAGGCGGCGGTCGCGGGGATCGCGACGGCGCCTTGACGCGTCAGCGCCGCGCCCTGAGCGCGTCAGTGGACGCTGACCATCCGCAGATCGTGCTCCCAAGCGTTGGCGGTGGCCGCCTCGCGGGAATCCGTCACCAGGATCGGCGCGCCATCGGCCGAGAGCAGCGCGAAGAGCTGCAGGCCTGACTGGATTTCCGGCGCCTGCGGGAAGATCCGCAGCAACTCGTCGGAGGTCATCGACTTGAGATAAGCGACCTCACCGGTCCCCAGCGCCGCGAATTCGGCCGGGGTCAGGGGGGTCGTCTGGATCATCGTTCTGTCATCGTTCATCGCGCCCTCCTTCAGAGCAGTGCGAGTGCGGTTACAAGGATACGACTGCAATCATGAACGGATGCAAAAACCGCGCTTGCACCCGCTTCGGCCTTTCAGACCGGCTCATCGCGGCTCACGATATCGATACGCCGGATCAGCCTTTCGGGTTCCGGGCGGACGAGGTCGATCGCCAGCAGCCCGTTCGAGAGGTCGGCTCCCATCACCTGCATCCCCTCCGCCAGCAGGAAGCTGCGCTGGAACTGGCGCGCGGCGATGCCGCGGTGGAGGAACTGCCGGCTCTTGTCGTCGACCTGGCGGCCCCGGATCGTGAGCTGGTTTTCCTCTAGCGTAATCTCGAGCTGGTCCCGCGCGAAGCCTGCGACGGCGAGCGTGATACGGAGCCGGTCCGGCTCCTCACCCGAGCGGGCGAGCCTCTCGATGTTGTAGGGTGGGTAACCCTCGTTGGCGCCCTTGGCGACCCTGTCGAGGGCGCGCTCGATGTCGTCGAAGCCGAGAAGAAACGGATGGGACAGACTGGGCGTACGCGTCATTCCCAGGACCTTGCCTGACGGTGCCGGAGCCTCGCGAGAGCGCTCCCGATCGACCGGGGCCCGCCTTGGCGGCGCCCCGCGGGCTGAAGGCGAAGCCCTTCCGCTTGAGTGACGATATGGCGATCGCTGCAGCGGCTTCAAGGGTTCCAGCGGCGCCACCGGGGTGGTCGAACGTCGCGGCGGACCGGGCGGTGACGGGTGGTACAGCCACCCCGGCTTGAACGGGGGACCTCTAGATCCACAATCTAGCGCTCTAACCAACTGAGCTATGGCTGCCCGCACCCGGCGCTTGGCGATCGGTCGCTTTCGCGAGATCGGCGGCGGCGCGGAACCTAGAGCCGACGCCCTGCGATTGCAACCCGGCAATCGCGGGTTTTTGCAAGGGGCGGGCCGAGGCCCGCCCTGCTGCGGTTTCAGGGCCGACCGATCGCCTTGCTGGCGATCCGCGCCAGTTCCTTGAGGTGCTCCGAATAGGACTCATAAGAGCGGCGCACCGCCTTGGCCTGGAGCGCCACCGCATCGGCGGCGCTGTCGGTGCGCGCCAGCGTCTCGACGTCGCCCAGCGTCGCCTTCAGCTCGGCGCAGGCATGGTCGAGCATGCTCGCCTGGAGCGCACCGAAGGCCTTCGCCATCGCCAGCGTCTGCGTCATCACCGTGGTCGAGGCGATGGCGGCGAATTCAGGCGGGCGCGGGATCACGCCGAACACCGCCTTGGCCGAAGCGGCGGCGACGGTCTCGACGGCGGCGGTCGCTGCGGCGACCGTCTTCGCGACGGCCGGCGGCGCAGCCGGCACGACGGCGGCGGGTGCATGCGCCTGGACCTTGGCGGCCGGCTTCGCGGCCGGCGTCTCGCGCCGGACCTTGGTGGAGGCGATCTGGGTCGTGGTGCCCGGCTTGATCGCCCGGGGCGCGATCTTCACGGGCGCCTTCGGTGTCTCGGGCTTGCCAGCCACAGGCTTGGCGACTGCGGGCTTGGCGACCGCAGACTTGGCGACCGCCGGCGCGGCAGGGGCCGCTGTGGCGACCACAGGCGCGGCGGGGGCAGGCTTGGCCGCTGCAGGCTTGGCCATTGCGGGCTTGGCCTCAGCCGGCGTCGCAGCGGGGATCGTCGCAGCAGGGGCGGGTTTGGCGGCCGGTTCCGCCTTGGGCTGAGGCGCCGCGACCGGCGCCGGGGTCTTGGCAGCCGGAGCCTCGGGCGGCAGGGTTCCCGACAGCGCCTTGACGGGCGACAGGCTGATCGGGGCTTTGGACTTGGTCCGGGTCGGTGCGGGCTTGACCATGACGGTTCTCCTTCGGCGCTGACAGGGTGCGGCGGGCGCTGCGCCCGGTTTCCGGGCCTGGGTATCGCGCCGGGGCTGTCCGGATGGTCAGTTCGGCGCAGGAGCGGCCGCCGCGAAGCAGCGGCCGCGTCCGAGGCGTTTGCGTTCGGGCGATTACTTGGGCTTGGCGGCCTTGGCCACGGTCTCGGCGGTCTTGGTGGCGACCTCCTGGGCGGCGGCGCCGAATTCCTTCAGCTGCGCCTGGAGGGCGGCCATCTGGGCCTTCATGAACTCCGACTGATGCGCCATCACCTCGGTGATGTCCTTGGACTGCACCAGCTTCTGGGCGAGGTCGAAGGCCGCCGCGACGTTGTTCTCGGCGTAGGAGATCGCCTTGCGGGCGGCGTCTCGAAGGCCTTGCGGGCCTGCTCGACGCTGCGCTCGGCAAAGTCGCGCATCTCGGTGGGAACTTCGTAAGGGGTCTTGATCGCCATGGGTGGTCCTCCTGTTCGGCGCCGCTGACTGACTGCCTGCCTTGCCGGATCTGCCGGCCAAGGCCCGGTCTCTCTTATTGTGCGGTGCAATATCATTGTTGCGACGCAAAGACAATGATGGCCGCAACGCCCGCATCCGTTAACGCTGTTTCGAACGGGCGGGGGAGAGCGCGGTTCCCTCCATGGCGCGGCGGTGATTTGGCGGCTATTAAGGCTTTGTTAGGCATAAAGGCGCCGCCTTGGGGTGCCAACCGAGAGCATGCGGGCATGAGCGAAGCCGGACAGGACTGGGCACGGCTGGGCGCGACGGCGGCGCAGGATGCGACTCTCGCATCCTATGCGGCTGGCGGCGCGCTGCTGCTCTGGGACCGCGACGCCGGGCAGCCGGGCTTCGCCAACGCCGCGGCCCGGGCGCTCCTGGCCGGAACCGGCTCCCTGCCCGCCACCACGCGCCAGAGGCTGTCGTTGCTGGCGGGAGGCCTCGCCTCGCCGGACCGGCTGCGGCTGGAGCGGCTGCGGCTGACCGCGGGCTTCGCGGCGGCGCTGGTGACCTGCGGCTGCAAGCTCGTCACTGCTGCGGACGGGACACCGATCCTGGCGATCGCGGTACCGGCGGCCGAGTTCCGGCGGCTGGGGATCGCGCTTCCGCAACCCGAGGCCGATCCGCTGCCCCCGCCCGAGGCGCCGGCGCCGGCGACGACGCCGGCCGAGGAGCCGGCGGCCATGGCGACCGCCCCCGCTCGCGCGGTTCGCTTCCTCTGGCAGAGCGATGCGCAGGCGCGCCTCACCAGCCTCTCGCCGAACCTGGCCGAGCTCGCGGGCCCCGATGCGGTGGCCCCGCTCGTCGGGCGGCCCTGGGCCGACCTGATCGGCGCGGTGGTGCAGGATCGCAGCGGCGGCCTGCTCGAGCGCCTGACGGGAACGACGACCTGGAGCGGCCATGAGGTGCTCTGGCGCACCGCGACGCCGGGCGAAGGCGCCCGGGTCGAACTCTCCGGCGTGCCGGTTCTGGACGCCGCGCGGCAGGTCACCGGCTTCCGCGGCTTCGGCCTGGCGCGCCCTGGTGCCCGCGAACCCTTCCCGGCCGTGGCCGAGATCGCCGAGGCGCCACCCGCGGTCGAGGCCATTGCGGACGCACCGGACCCCGGCGAAGATGCGGCCGGCGCTGCCGCGACGGCCGAGCTCTCGGACATTGAGACGCCGGAGCCCGAGGTCATCGAGGCGCTCGATGCCGCCGTCGTCGCGCCGGCGCAGGCCGCCTCGCCCGAGGACATGACGACGGCCGTCGACGAGGCGCTGCCGCCCGACCCCGTCGCGCCGATCACCGCGGCGGAGGCGCCGGCCGAACCCGCCGTCGCGACCGCGGCGGAGGAACCGCAGCCGGGCGACGAGGCCGTCTCCGAAGAGGAGGCGCCCGCCGCGCCCCCCGCGCCCGTCGCCGTACCCCGCGCGGACGCGCCCTCCCCCGCTGCGTCGGCCGGCAACATCGTGCCGCTGCGCAACGGCCATCTGACCCCGGTGCGGCCGATCATCGAGCCGTCGAAGCCCAATCTGAGCTCGGCCGAGCGCAGCGCCTTCCGCGAGATCGCCAAGGCGCTGGGCGCGCGCATCGCCGGCGACGACGAGCCGGCCCCGCCCCGCCTGCCGCCCGCCGCGCCGCTGCGGCTGAAGGAGGCCGAAGCCGCAGCCGCCGACGGCGGGAGCGATGCGGCACCGGCGAGCCCGGAGCCGGCCGCCACGGCCCGGCGCCTGCCGAATTCGCATGCGGACCTGCTCGACAAACTGCCGATCGCGGTGCTGGTCAACCGCGACGACACCGCGCTCTACGCCAACCGCACCATGCTCGACCTGCTCGACTATGCCGATCTCGACGATCTCGCCTCGGGCGGCGGCGTCAGCCGGCTGATCAAGGATGCCGAGCGCACCGATGGCGGCGGCATGACGCTGTTCGACCGGCTGGGCCATCTCGTCCGTGTCGATGCGGTGCTCTCCAGCCTTTCCTGGCAGGGCGAGCCGGCGACGCTGATGGCGTTCCGCCACCCCAAGGGCGGCGGCGAGGTCAAGGCGCTCACCCCGGAGGAGGCCGAGGAGGCGGAACTGGCGGCCGCGTTCGAGGCCGAGGACAGCGAGAGCGCCGCCCGGGTCGAGGCGCTGCGGCTGGATGCGGGCGTCCGCGACGCGCGCATCGCCGAGCTCGTCGCGATGCTCGACACCGCCACCGACGGCGTCGTCACGGTGGACGAGCGCGGCCGCATCCTCTCGCTCAACAAGACCGCCGAGGCGCTGTTCGGCTACGACCAGCGCGAGGTCACCGGCGAGTTGTTCACCCTGCTCTTCGCGGCCGAGAGTCATGCGCCTGCGCTGGACTATCTCGAGGGGCTCAAGGGCGGCGGCGTCGCCTCGGTGATGAACGACGGCCGCGAGGTCGTCGGCCGGGTGCGCCAGGGCGGCAAGATTCCGCTGTTCATGACCATGGGCCAGATCGCGGAAGGCACGGAGCGGCGCTTCTGCGCGGTGCTGCGCGACATCACCGCCTGGAAGAAGACGGAAGGCGAGCTGGTCGAGGCGCGCAAGGCGGCCGAGAAGGCCAGCGCCCAGAAATCCGACGTGCTGGCCAAGATCAGCCACGAGATCCGCACGCCGCTGAACGCGATCATCGGCTTTGCCGAGGTGATGGCGGAGGAGCGCTTCGGGCCGATCGGCAACGAGCGCTACAAGGAGTATCTGCGCGACATCCACCAGTCGGGCGGCTATGTCATCAGCCTGGTCAACGACCTGCTCGACCTCGCCAAGATCGAGGCCGGCAAGCTCGATCTCGACTTCGTCAGCGTCAACCTCAACGAGATCGCGCTCTCGGCGGTGAGCCTGCTGCAGCCGGAGGCGCAGCGCGGCCGGGTCGTCCTGCGCTCCGGGCTCTCGCCGAAGCTGCCGCCGGTCGTCGCCGACCAGCGCTCGATCCGGCAGATCGTGATCAATCTGCTCTCCAACGCGGTGAAGTTCACCGATGCCGGTGGGCAGGTGATCATCTCCACCGCGTTGGGCGACCAGGGCGAGGCGATCCTGCGGGTGCGCGACACCGGCATCGGCATGGACGACAAGGAGATCGAACTCGCCCTCGAGCCCTTCCGCCAGGTCCCGACGACGCGGCGCGCCGGCGGCACGGGCCTGGGCCTGCCGCTGACCAAGGCGCTGGTCGAGGCCAACCGGGCGGCGATGTCGATCACCTCCGTCAAGAAAGAGGGCACGCTGATCGAGATCACCTTCCCGCCGCAGCGCGTGCTGGCGGGCTAGGCGGGGGGAGGGCTCCGCGCCCTGTCCCGGCATTCAGGCTCGCCCAGAAGCCGACATTCATGTCGCGCCCGACGGGGAATGTGGCGGCGCGTTGACAGGCACCCATGGATCGGTTGGCCTCGCTGGAGCTTCGTCGGGAGTGTCCCTGACGGCGGCAGGCACCGCGCATCCAGGTCCCAATTGACGCCGGCCCGGACACGCCGCACGATCCTCATCCATGACCGGAGGTGATCTGTCATGCGCCTCGTTCTGATTGCGATGATTTGCCTTGGAAGCGCGATCGCGACCGGCCTGGCTTCGGCCTTGCCGGCCAGCGCGCAGCAGACCCCTGCCCGCCCGGCAGCGGAACAGCCGGCCCTGATGCAATTCCCCGGCTCGGGCTGGTGGCTGGCGCCGCCCCCGGGCTTCACTCAGACGAGTCCGCATTGGCCCGTGCTGCGCCATCGCAGCGGCGCGCACATTGCCCTCGTCGATTTCGCAAAGCAGCCCCTGACGCGGGCGAACTTCGGCGCGATCGGCGCCCTCACGGCGGCAGGCACGCATGACGAGGGGCGGCTCGAATCCGTCGAGGCCGTCGTGGCGGGTGGGCGGCCGGCGTTCCTGGCCACCGCGCGTCTGACGCAGCAGAAGGCGCTGGCCTACAGCCTCATCGTGGAAGGGGCGCGCCAGAACGTCGGCGTGACGCTGACAGTGCCGGATGCGGCCACGGACATTGACCTGACTTCCATCCGCGCCGCGCTGCTAAGCGTCACCGACAGGATCGCCGACGCCCCGGCTCTCCCAGTGTCGGTCCCGGACCCGGACCCGGCCTCGGTGCGATTCCCGGGCACGAGCTGGTCGATCGTCCCCCCGGCCGCGTTCGCGCTCGACGAAACGGCGCCCGCGATGATCAGGCATCCGAACGGCGCGGCGATCATGCTCATTGAACAGCCGAAGGAGCGCATCGACGCCCAGGAGTTCAAGATCGGCACCGGACTGCATGAGGGGACGCGCAACGAAAGCCGCGTTGAACATGTCGAGTCGCTGACCGTGGCCGGGCGTCCCGCCGCGCTCATCAGGACGCGGATGACGCGCCGGGCATTGCTCGCCTACCTCATGGTGGTCGAGGGCGATGGCGGCAACGTCATGGCCCTCATGTATGTGCCGGACGCCGCGGCGCATCCTGACGCAGCCGCCATCCGGGCCTCGCTGCTCAGTGTAACCGAGACGAGACGCAGCCCGGAGCAGCGCCTCGGCGACCTGCCTTTCCGCCTGACGGACCTGGCGGGCATGCGGGTCGTCAGCATCGTCGCCAACAGCATCGTCATCCTGACCGACGGTCCGGGCGACCTGATGGACGTGGCGACGGACCAGCCCTTCGCGATGCTCTCCCTCTATCCGATCCCGCCGCGCGAGCGCTTCGACGCAAAGCGCGATCTGCCGAAGATGGCGGCGCTCGTCCGCGAGCGCTATCCGGGCGCGACGATCCTGGCGCAAAAGGTCGAGCCAACGCCGCAAGGCCCGGTCGCCACCGTCGTCTTCACGCGGACGCCTCCCGGCAAGACCGCGGCCGTGGCCGGCGTCGCCTGGGCGCTGGCGCAGGGAGGCTCCGCTCTGTTCTTGGTCGGTCAGTTTCCCCCAGAGAGGTCTGATCTGCCGGCCCGGTTCATCAAGGTTCGCAACGGCGTGAGGCCGCGATGAGCCCGATGGCCGATCCGCAACGCGGGAGAGACCGCGGCTCGTCGCGGGCGCCCGGCCGACTTGCGCCGAGCAGCGGTCCCGGCAAGGGTCACTTCAATGGGTCGCCATCCACGAACCCGGTCTTGCCGCCGAGCCGGATCTCGGCAGCGCCACGGCCCGCATCGTCGTCCACGGCGATGACCCTGCTTCCGGCCGCGATGTGGATCGGGCGTGCCGGCTCATGCTGGCCCCCTTGGGCGTGAGCGAGGCCTGGACGGACTCACGCCATGCCGCCCAGCTCGTGCATGCGAAGGTGGCCTGCATGATTGTCGTGGTGCGGTCCTGCGCCATGCGGGGCCTGCGCCGAACTGGGCCACAAACGCGATAACCCCCAGCAGCCGTCGCATGTCTTCATTCTTCCGCACCGTGGCTTCAGCCGGCACATCTCGATGCCAGCTTCAATCATTCCAGTTGAGGCGGTGTCCCGTCCGCCAGCCCACGTCGCTGGACAAGCGGATCAGCAAGATCGTGAGGATCGCGGCGACCAGCATCACCAGCAGGACGACGGCGAAGCGCCGCCGGCGGAACAGGGCTTAGGCCTGCCGCTGACCAAGGTGCTGGTCGAGGCCAACCGCGCGGCGATGTCGATCACATCCGTCAAGAAGGAGGGCACGCTGGTCGAGATCACCTTCCCGCCGCAGCGCTTGCTGGCCGGGTAGGCGGGCAGGCTCGGCGCCGATTGTGTTGACACCGTCGGTGTTCGAGGTCCGCCCCAAACCAGACGCTTGGAATCGAGCCTCAGTCTTTCGACCAGCGGCCTCAGCCGCTCCTGGCTCGGTCGAGAGACTTGGCGTCCGGACGCAACGTCTCCTCCGCGACCTCTCGAACCATTTGGGTGAGCCGGTCGCGCAGCCGCGCCGCCAGTCGGATCGCTGCCAATCCAGATCACAGCGATCCGCCTCTGCGGCGACAGATCGACCAGCCACCGGGCCTTGATCTCCATCAATGCGAAGGCATGGCCGCGTCGCTAGTGAGATCGGAAGAGCGTCACTGTTGATGGCAAGCTGCTTCACCGGCGTGATGCAGCGAACGGGCCACGCGGCTCACGATCGGGTCGTATTTCTGCTTCTCATCCGCCGGGTAGGATATCCGCACGTGATGAGCAACGGAACGGTCGGCGCAGCCGGCCACCACCTTGATATAGGTGATGTCTTTTCCCTTGCGGCCGGAGATGACGAACCATCCCCTGCCATGAGCGCGATAGCTGATGGCGATATCGACTTCAGCCGAGAGCCACTCGCGGTAGCCATCGAAGTCTACCGCTACCACCAAGGGAGCGCGGCTTGCATAGACCGCGATGCGAGCGCGGCCATCGAAAGACAAGAAGCTTGCGCCATCGCCGTTGACCGACGGCATCTCAGCCACGAACCCCGACGGGACCATGATCCCTGTGCCAAAGCGTGGATTTTCATACCGCTTCCAGTCGACCGCATGCGCTTGAGCGCACTGCAACGCGAGCAAGCCGAAAAACACTACGAAAGCACGCGCGTACCAAATGGGCATGATGCCAACCCTGACTTGTACCAGCTCGCTCGGCCGCCCGAACGCGGTGAGACGGACGACTGTCGCTGTTGGCGAACCCAGCACCCGGCGAACGTCCCGCAGTTTCGATGGAGGCCTCTCGATGGCTGGTGATCCGCTCAAGCGACAACCTGTGCGAGGGCTTGTCACAGTCGTCGCCGTTCTCCTAATCGCTCAGGGCGCTGCCGTGGCGACTGAACAACCTTGGCGCGAACCCAGATTCGTCGTTGCGCAGGCCGGCCCGCCGAACCCGACGGGGACAGTGCACCGCTTTGCCGGCTTCTCTCTGTCCGCCCCAGAGGATTGGAGGGCCTCGGTTTCCGGCGGTACCTTGACGCTGGCCGCGCCTGACCAGAAGCGCTCCGCGATGGTCTCTTGGTGGTTCCCGGACGAGCCTCTGCTCGGCTATCCCGACATCGTCTCGCACCGCAAGATCACGGTCGCGGGACAGGCGGCGTTGTGGGTTCATTCCCGAAGCGGTGGCCGCGATCGGATTTCCGTGACGCTCGACAAGGCGAGGGCCGACAAGAAGCGCTGGCACCTGCTGTTCGAAGTCGAACCCGGCGCAAGGCTTGATCGAGGCGACCCGATCCTGGATCGACTCTTGACGACGTTGACCCTCGACGGCTTGGCCAGCAGACCGAAGGCAGATCTTCCGCAGGCGCTCATCGCGACGTCCGAACGCGCCCTGCCATCGGCGAAGGTCGCTGGCGTCCAGCAAGAGTCCCGCCTGGCTGAGCCCGTCGAACTCGGCCGGATCTGGCTCGATCGGGTGTCGTTCGAAGTGCCCTCGGGATGGGTTTCGCATCACGACGAGGGCTTGAACGGCATTGTCATGACGCGGCCCGATGGCGGTGCCGAGATGGTGGTGTCGTACTGGCCCGAGCAGCTCCCCATGCCGGTTTCAGAGATCGTGTCGATGGCCAACACCATGGTTCTCGGCGAGCCTGCAACGCGCCTGGATCTGCGCATGGGCATGGTTCACGCCCTCCATCTCTTCCTCGACGAGCCGCGGCGCGACGGCTCCCGGCTGAACATCCTCTATCGCACCACAGGAGAGCCCTTGGCCGACCGGCTGCCCATCTTCGAGCTGCTCCTGGCCAGCCTTGATCGCGGGCTGACCCCTCCCAAGGGCGCTGCGATTTATCCAGCCCTCATCGCAACGGCTGCGGCTGACCCGTTCAAGGGCCTGGACATGAGCGAGCTGGCGGCGTCCAGGGCGCCATGAAGATGATGTGCAGACTCGCCGTCTGGGTGTCGTGCCTTGCTCTTCACGCCATGCCAGGCTTCGTCTCCGCAGCATCGGCGCAAGGGACCCTTGCGCCGCCGCGCACCTGGCAGGAGGACGCCCGTGACGCTGCGCGCGCTTATGCCGACGAGAAAGCCAAGGAGACGATCAAGGAGCAATCCCGTGCCGCCATCACCGCGCTCTACAAGAAGGTCTACAAGTCGGGCGCCAACCAGCGGCTTCTGAGAACGCTCGGCGAGGTTGCGCTCTCGGCCGAGGAGATCAACACGCTCGCAGACAACGCCGCCCATGCCATGACATCGGGAGATCCAGAGGCCGTGAAGGCCGCCTCCGGTCAGGTCGCGATTGCCCTTGGCCGGACACTGGCGAAGGGCCTGGCTGACCCCGAACTGCGCAAACAGATGATCGGAGCGCTCGGCAACGTCGATCAGGTCAATGAATTTGCCGAAGCAATGGGAAGCGCAGCGGGCGGTGACCGTCAGGCCGCTTACGAATATCTCGGGCGTGCACTCATCGCAGTGACGCCGGCGGCGGGCGTCATCGCGGCGGCTGAGGCCGTCAAGGGGGCGATGACGTATGCCATGGCAAGTTCGTCGATGGCAATATCGAGGACCTGTACCGCGACTATGCCAGGGGTGACGGGGAGACACGCGCCGCCGTTCGCGACCGTCTCGAGACAGGAGGGCTCTACTCCTATCTCGTCGGCACCCGGCGCAGGGAGCTTGCTGACAGCCGCGCGGCAGACATCGCACTGGCGACGGCCGAACCGAGCGATGAGGTCCGCAAGCGGCTGACGGATGCCAGCGAGGCGGAGGTCATCGACGACATCCTGCAGACGTTTGCATTGCGCCGCAAAAAGGATGAGGCCGCCGCGGCCGCCGAGAACGCCCGCGCCACGGCTCAGGCCGAGGCCGATCTCATTCTTGACTCGCTCGATGTTTCCGCCCGCTCGAAACACGGTCCCGACTGGTGGCGCAAGACCCCCTTCAATCTCAGCCGCTACACCCAGATCGTTCGGGAGCGCCTGCAGGACGACGGTGTGCTGGATCCGCATAACCCGACCCACATCAAGGCGATGGCGGGGCTGCTGTCGACCCGCATGATCTATGGCGCAAACTCGAAGGAATACGAGGAACGCCTGACGGGGTTTCAAGACTACCGCCGGACACTGCAGGGCAGTATCGGGCTGGTGGGAGCGCCCCCCGGCGCCACCGCTGCGTCCACCGCGCCTGCATCGACGCGCTGTGCTCCGGGCTCTCCCACATACGCCGAATCCGAACGGCTTTGGGCGCAGGTTGTGCGTCTGGGTGCCTCGAAGGCGGCAGCAACGATCAAAAGAGCCGTCGACATGGCGGACAGAAGCCTCTCCATCTGCCCGACCGCCGCGCACGCCAAGCAAAGAGCGGCGCTTCATAAAAAGTGGATCATGGCCTTCATCGGAGATGCTGCCGATGCCGTGAGACGCGCGATCCCGCAGCTCAAGCCGCTCTAACCGGAGCGGATGTCTGGATCCGGCGACAGAGCCGGCTCAGCTTGTCTGAACAGTTTGCGGGCTGTCGCCAGGTGGATTTCGGCCCTGATCGTGCCGCAGCCGGGATTGGCTGCAGCGCATGACGTCGCTGACCTCCCGGACGCCCCCATCGGGCCACCCCCTTCCCGGATGCGCCCGCCCCGACTCTCCTGTATGACCGGAGCGCTCGACCCCTCCTCCGAAGGCTGCCTTCCCATGACCCTGACGATCTATGGCTGCTACCGCTCGCGCGCCTCGCGCAACATCTGGCTGGCGAACGAACTCGGGCTTTCCTTCACCCATGTCCCGGTGATCCAGGTCTATCGTCTGCCCGATCCCAATGCGCCGGGCGCGCCGATCCATACGCAGAGCCCGGCGTTCCTCGCGGTCAATCCGAAGGGCCAGATCCCGGCGATCGACGATGGCGGCTTCAAGCTGCAGGAATCGCTGGCGATCAACCTCTATCTCGCCCGCAAGCATGGCGGCCCCCTGGCGCCCGAGGATGCGCAGGAGGAGGGGCTCGCAGTGATGTGGTCGCTCTGGGCGAGCACGGCGGTCGAGCCTCATGCGCTGAACATCAACTACCATATGTCCGCCTATCCGCCGGAGAAGCGCGATCCGAAGCTGGTCGAGGCGGCGCTCGCCGCGCTGCCCGCGCCCTTCGCGGTGCTCGACAAGGCGCTCGCCGCGGGCGGCGGCTTCGTCATGGGCGGGCGCTTCACGGTGGCCGACATCAACGTCGCCGAGATCGTCCGCTATGCCAAGCCGGCGGCGCCGCTCTTCGCGGCGGCGCCGCATGTGAAGGCCTGGCTCGACGCCTGCCATGCCCGCCCCGCCTTCCAGGCGATGTGGACGGCGCGGGACGCGGAAGCCGCCTGAGCGGTCGGCGTCCGGCCGCAGAGCAGAATCCGGGTGGCCGCCGTGCCACCCGGCCCCTACTGACGCGGTATGACAGTCCGGGACGGACAGATGCCGCGATGACCATGCCGATGCCTGCCCCACCCTCGCGGATGTCCACGCTGGACTGGCTGATGCTGGCCGTCCTCTCGGTGCTGTGGGGCGGCTCCTTCTTCTTCAACGCGCTGGCGCTGGCGCAATGGCCGCCGCTGCCGGTTCTGCTCGTCCGGGTCGGGCTGGCGGCGCTGGCGCTGCTGCTCGCGGTGCGGCTGGCCGGGCTGTCGATGGCGGTCGGCCGGAGCGTCTGGCTCGCCTTCTTCGGCATGGGCGTGCTCAACAACCTGATCCCGTTCAGCCTCTTCCTCTGGGGCCAGCAGCAGATCCCGAGCGGGCTCGCCTCGATCCTGAACGCGATGACGCCGATCTTCACGGTCCTGGTGATGCATGTGTTCGGGGGCGAGCGCGCGACCGGGCGCAAGATCGCCGGCATCCTGGCGGGCTTTGCCGGGGTGGCGATCCTGATTGGGCCGGATGCGCTCTCGGGGCTCGGCCTCAACCTGCTGGCGCAGCTCGCCTGCATCGGCGCGACCGTGTCCTACGCCTTCTCGGGCCTCTACGGCCGGCGTTTCCGCGCCTTGCCGCCGCTCGTCAGCGCCGCCGGGCAGCTCAGCGCCTCGACGCTGATGTCGCTGCCGATCGTGCTCGTGCTCAGCCCGCCCTGGATGCTGCCTCTGCCCACGGGACAGACGGCGCTCGCGCTGCTCGGCCTGGCGCTGGTCTCGACGGCGCTGGCCTATGTGATCTTCTTCAAGGTCATGGGCTCGGCGGGACCGAGCAACGTCGTTCTGGTGACCTTCCTGATCCCGGTCAGCGCCATCCTGCTCGGCGTCGGCCTTCTCGGCGAGACCCTGCTGCCGCGCCATTTCGCCGGCATGGCGGCGATTTTCGCCGGGCTCGCGCTGATCGACGGGCGCGTTTTCGGCCCAATTCGCGCGCTGCGCCGCGGCTGAGCCGGCAACATCCGGACACATCGGAGTTTATTGCCAAAAAATTATGAATTGTTCTAGGGTCGCTTTCGCGGCTTGAGCCGCTATCGGCTCTAGCGACAGACACTGGAAGATATCGGGAAACGATACGCCAGAGGGGACCAGAGGGACAGCCATGGACATCAGGCATCTGCGATGTTTCATCGCAGTGGCGGAGGAGCTTCATTTCGGCCGCGCCGCGGAGCGGCTGGGCCTGGCTCCCCCCGCCCTCTCTCGCCAAATCAGCACGCTGGAAGAGGAACTCGGCTGCGTCCTCCTGACCCGCACGACGCGCCAGGTCGCGCTGACGCGAGCGGGCCTGATCATGCTCGAGGAGGCCAAGAGCATCCTCGCCCGGATGGACCATGCCTCCCGCGCCGTGCGCGAGGCCTCGCTCGCCTCGGGCAAGATGCTGCGCATCGGCGCGATCGACGCCGCCTCGTCGAGCTTCGTTCCCGAGGCGCTGGTCGCCTTCCGCGAGCGTTATCCGGGCGTCCAGATCAAGTTCGTCGAAGCGATGACCGCACCGCTCGTGCAGATGCTGGAAGCCGGCAAGCTCGACCTCGCCCTGACCAGGCCGCCGCGCAAGCCGACCGACTGTGCCTTCGAGGTGCTGCGCGTCGAGCGGCCGATCGTGGTCCTGAACGAGGCGCATCCGCTCTCGGCACGCGAGCATCTGACGATGCAGGATCTCGTCGGCGAGCCCTTCGTGGTGCCCTCCAAGCGGATCCGGCCCTTCGCCTATGATCTGGTGATGTCCTATTTCGAGAGCGTCGGCGCGGTGCCCAACGTCACCATCGAGGCGACCGAGAAGCCGGCGATGATGTCGGCGGTGGCCGCCGGCCTCGGCATGGCGCTGGCTCCGGACTGGGTGTCGCGCCTGAGCTTCCCGGGCGTGACCATGCGCCGGCTGCGCGGCGCGCTGCTCGACCCGCCGCCGCCGGGCGCGCTGGTGGGCATCGCCTGGCGGCCGCAGCAGCGGCTCGACGCCCGCGACGACTTCCTCGCCATCCTGCGCGAGAGCGTCACCCTGGTCGACGAGCGGCAGGTCCTGCCCTTCGCCATTCCCGCCACGAAGCTGAAACGAACCGCCCGCCTCGTCGGGTCGGCAGTCGGAGGAGCCTGATGAGTTTGAACCAGATGGACGGGACCAAAGGCCTGCACATTCGCTCGTCGCAGGACATGGGCGCCGGGCTCTTCATGATCGCGCTGGCCGGGCTTGCCTTCGTGCTGGCACGCGACCTGCCGATCGGCACGCTGCGCCAGATCGGGCCGGGCATGCTGCCGAAGTCCTTCGCCGTGATCTGCGCGACGCTGGGGCTGCTGCTGTGCATCACATCCCTGCGCTACAAGGGCGAAAAGCTCTCCGGCTGGTCCTGGCGCGGCGTCTTCTTCGTCCTGGGCGCGGCCTGCGTCTTCGGGCTGACGATCCGTGGGTTCGACCTCGGGCCCATCCGCGTGCCTTCGCTCGGGCTGCTGGTCTCCGGACCGCTGGTGATCCTGATTTCCGGCCTGGCCGCGTCCGACCTGAAATGGAAAGAGCTGTTCATCTTCAGCGTGGCCATGTCGGCAGCCTGCATCCTCCTGTTCAAATACGCGCTGAGCCTGCCGATCCCGCTGGCGCCCTGGCTGCTGGGAATCTGACCCGATGGATATGTTCTCCAACCTGTCACTGGGCTTCAGCGTCGCGCTTTCTTTCCAGAACCTCGCGCTCTGCTTCGTCGGCTGTCTCGTCGGGACGCTGATCGGCGTTCTGCCCGGCGTCGGGCCGATCGCGACGATCTCGATCCTGCTGCCGATCACCTTCGGGCTCGATCCGGTCGGCGCCCTGATCATGCTCGCCGGCATCTATTACGGCGCGCAATATGGCGGCTCGACCACCGCCATCCTCGTCAACATCCCCGGCGAGGCGACGGCCGTCGTCACCACGCTGGACGGCCACCAGATGGCCAAGCAGGGCCGCGCCGGCGTCGCGCTCGGCACGGCGGCGCTCGGCTCCTTCTTCGCCGGCTGCGTCGCCACCGTGGTCATCGCCGCTTTGGGTGCGCCGCTGACCAAGCTGGCGCTGCTGTTCGGACCGGCCGAGTACTTCTCGCTGATGGTGATGGGCCTGTGCTTCGCGGTCGTGCTGGCGCGTGGCTCGATCCTGAAGGCCTTCTGCATGATCATGCTCGGCCTGCTGCTCTCCACCGTCGGCACCGACCTGGAGACCGGCCAGGAGCGCATGACCTTCGGCTTCGCGCCGCTCGCCGACGGCATCGACTTCGCCGTGCTGGCGATGGGCGTGTTCGGT
>NCCO01000076.1:10215-31358 GCA_002279705.1 Allobosea sp. 12-68-7 | reverse complement strand
GGTGATGGACAACGACCTCGCCACCGGCCACACGACCAAGGGCGTGCACACACGGGTTTCGGCCGAGATTTCGACGGCCCGCTCGACCTGCGCCGCCGGCAACGAAGGCGGCGCGATCAGCCAGATCCGGGCGACGAAGGCGCGGTTCGGGTATCCGGGGTGAAATGCACCGTCATGCTCGGGTTTGACCCGGGAATCTCCGGCCGGAGATTCCCGGGTCTCCGCTTCGCTGCGCCCGAGAATGACGCTTGGTCCTACGCCGCCAGCCCGCGCTTCTGCAGCAGCGCGTCGGGCGTCGGCAGCCGGCCGCGGAACAGCCGGTAGGCCTCCGCCGCGTCGCGCGTGTCGCCGGCCGAATAGATGAAGCGCTTCAGCTTGCCCGCCAGTTCCGGCGAAAACACGTCGCCCGCCTCCAGGAAGGCGTTGAAGGCGTCGGCGTCCATGACCTCCGACCAGAGATAGCTGTAATAGCCGGCCGAATAGCCGTCCCCCGAGAAGACATGGGTGAAATGCGGCGTGCGGTGGCGCATCACCATGCCCTCGGGCATGCCGAGCCGCGCAAGCTCCGCCTTCTCGAAGGCCAGCGCGTCGATCTCGCCGGGCTCCTCCAGCGAATGAAAGGCGAGATCGACCAGCGCCGAGGCGGTGTACTCCACCGTGGCGCAGCCCTGGTTGAAGGTCTGGGCGCGCTTGATCGTCTCGATCAGCGCCTCGGGAATCGGCTCAGCCGTTTCGGCATGAAGGCAATAGCGCTGCATCACCTCCTTCGTCAGGAACCAGTGCTCGTAGAGCTGCGAGGGCAGTTCAACGAAATCGCGCGACACCGAGGTGCCCGCGAGCGAGCCATAGGTCACGTCCGAGAGCAGCCCGTGCAGCGCATGGCCGAATTCGTGGAACAGCGTGCGCGCATCGTCGATCGAGAGCAGCGCTGGCTTCCCCTCCGCCGGCTTGGCGAAGTTGCAGACATTGACGATGATCGGGCGAACCTCGCCGCCGAGCTTGCGCTGGCCGCGATAGGCGCTCATCCAGGCGCCCGAGCGCTTCGAGGCGCGGGCGAAATAGTCGCCGATGAACAGGCCGATATGCCGGCCCGTCGCGCTCTCCGTCACCTCCCAGATCCGGACATCCGGATGATAGCCTGCGAGATCGGTCCGCGCGGCAAAGGACAGCGCGAACAGCCGGCCGGCGACGTCGAAAGCGGCCGCGATGATCCGGTCGAGCTGGAGATAGGGCTTCAGCACGGCCTCATCGAGCGCATAGGTCTTCTGGCGCACCTTCTCGGCGTAGTGGCGCCAGTCTGAGGGGCGGATCGGTCCGTTCTCACCCTCGGCCTGCGCCAGCGCGGCGAGATCGGCGGCCTCCTGCGCGGCGCGCGCCTTGGCCGGCGTCCAGACCAGCTCGAGCAGCTCGCGGACATTCTCCGGTGTCTTCGCCATGGCGTCGTCGAGCTTGAAATGCGCGAAGGTCGCGTAGCCCAGAAGCTTCGCCTTCTCGGCGCGCAGCTTGACCATCTCGGCGACGATGGCGCGATTGTCGCTGTCATTGCCGTTCTCGCCGCGCTTGCCCCAGGCGGCGAAGGCCTGCTCGCGCAAATCGCGCCGCGTCGAGAACGTCAGGAAGGGTTCGATCACCGAGCGCGACAGCGTCACCGCATGTTTTCCCGGTTGGCCGCGATCCGCCGCCGACCGCGCCATCGCCGCCAGCAGGAAGGGCGGCAGGCCGTCGAGCCCCGCCTCGTCTTCGATCATCAGCGCGTAGGAGGATTCGTCCTTCAGCACGTTCTGGCTGAACTGGGTGCCCAGGCCCGCCAGCCGCTCGTTGATCGCCGCCAGCCGCGCCTTGTCTTCCGCGCCGAGCTGCGCGCCCGAGCGGATGAAGCCGCGATGCGTGCGCTCCACGAGCCGCAACTGCTCGGAATCGAGACGCAGCGCCTCGCGCTTGGCGAAGACCGCATCGACGCGGGCGAACAGGCCCTCATCCATCATGATCGCCGACCAGTGGCGCGAGGTCAGCGGCGAGAGCGCCCGCTCGATCGCCTGCAGCGCCTCGTTCGTGTCGGCCCCTGCCAGATTGTAGAACACACCGCCGACGCGCGAGAGCGCCCGGCCGGCCAATTCCAGCGCCTCGATCGTGTTGGCGAAGTCCGGCGTCGCCGGATCGGCCACGATCGCGGCCATCTCGTCCTTGTGCTTCGCGAGCGCCGCCTCGAAGGCCGGCTGGATATGCTCGGGCCTGATCGCGGCGAAGGGCGGCAGGCCGAAGGGCGTCTCCCAGCGCGCGGCGAAGGGATTGCCGGCCGGCAGGGGCAGCGCCTCCACTGGGGAGGCTTCGGTCGAAACGGAGACGGGCGCGGTCATGGCATCGCTTTCGGCTGGCGGCGGCGGAGAGATCGGAAGCCCGATCAATCCTGCGCGAAGATATGGCTCAGATAGGGCTTCATGAAGGGGGCCATGCGGTGCCGGTCGCAATCGGCGGCCCTGCGCAGGATCACGATGTCGTCGAGCTCCTGCTCCTCGAGGCCTTTCATGCGCGACAGCATCAGCGCGCGCGCCTCTTCCGCCGGCAGGTCGATGGTGAGCGGCCGCATGAAAGCGACGCGGCCGGGCGAAAAGACCGCATCCCAGCCCTCCCCGACCGTGACCTCGGTCTCGGCCAGCCCGGTCTCCTCCGCGAGTTCGCGCAGCACGCTGCCGGCGAGATCGACCGTGCCGTCGGGCCGCACATCGCTGCGGTCGGGCGTGCCGGCGGCGAAATAGACCATGCCGCCATTGGCGGTGTGGCCGCTCATGCGCCCGCACAGGAAAGCGCCGTCGGCGGCGCGCAGCGCCCCCATGGCGAAGCCGTTGCGGACGCTCGGACCCGGATGGCCAGCGTCGCGCCAGGTCATGAAGGTGGCGTAATCGGTCTCGAAATAGCGCGCCTGGAACACGCCACCGGTGATCACCGCGCGGTGCTGCAGCAGGACTCGCCCGTTGAACATGGCGGATTTGCCGGCGCTGATGCGGGCCCAATGCGCCGCGACCACCTCGCCATTCTCCCGGGCGAAGGCCCAGTCATAGAGCTCGATCCGGGCGGCGACCCGGTCGACGCGGGCGATGTGCCCGTCGGGAAAGCGTTCGATGTCGTTGGTCTCCAGGCTCGCCGCGTCGGTCACAGCAGCACGCCCTCGCTGATGACGACGGCCGCGCCACCGATCCGCGCCGAGACCAGCGCGCCACCCGCCACCGTCAGCTCCAGCGTGATCTGCGAGGGTCGGCCCATCTCGTAGCCCTGCTCGATGACGAAGCGATGCTCGCCGTCGCCGGGCCGTTCGAAACGCATGACGACGCCGGCGAAGGCCGCGACAGCCGCGCCGGTCGCAGGATCCTCGGTGAAGCCCAGGGTGGGCGCAAACATGCGGGCATGGAATTCGTGGCCCGCATCGCGGGTCTGCCGACAATAGGCGAAGGCGTTGGGCTGGCCGGCCGGCCTGATCGCCTGCGACCAGAGCATGGTGTCGAGGCGCACCCGCCCCAGCGCCGCGAGGCTCGACACAGGCACGAAGCTGAAGGCGACGCCGGCCGAAAAGACGGTCGGCACATGTCCGTCGAAGCCGATTTCGCGTCGATCGAGCCCCAGCGCGCCCGCGATCAGTGGCAGCGCGGCGGCTGGCTCGGCCTCTTGCGGCAGGCGCGGCAGCGTGAAGACGGCATGGCCGGTTTTCGGGCCCTTAACCCCAACGGCGCAGGTGACGGCCCCGACCTGCTCCTCGATCACGATGACTTCGGATCCTCGACCCGCAGCCGCATCCTGCAACGCCAGCAGCACCGCCGTGCCGACGGTGGGGTGCCCGGCGAAGGGCAGTTCACGGCCGGGCGTGAAGATGCGCAAAGCCGCACGGTGCCCCTCTTCCGCGGGCGGCTGCACGAACACCGTCTCGGAGAGGTTGAACTCGCGCGCGATCGCCTGCATCGCGGCGGTATCGAGACCATCCGAGTCGAGCACCACCGCCAGCGGATTGCCGGCATGGGGCGTGGCGGTGAAGACGTCCAGCGTGACGAAACGGCGGGCCATGCGGCATTCCTTGGGTTTAGCGGATCGCCTTCGGGAGGGTGAGGTCGATCGTCAGCGGGCAGTGGTCGGAAGCCTTGGGCCGGTCCCAGCCGACGCGCGGATAGCGGTCGGCCGAGGTCGCCAGCCGCGCCATCGAGCGGTCGGGCTCGCGCGGATCGAGCGGGACGCGATAGGGCAGCCCGCGCCGGATCATCTGCAGCGCCGGATGCGGATTGGCCGAAGCCAGCGCCGGCGAGAGCAGGATATGGTCGAGCGGCATATGCGTCTCGACCAGCTGCTCGCGCACCTCCGACCAGTAGCGGCGGAAATGCGTCCAGCGCTCATGGGCGGGCAGCGTCTCCAGCGGGTCGACCGCGAAATTCTCGAGCAGCGGCTCGATGCCGCTCTCCCCCTCGTCGACGACCTCGGCCAGCGGCCCGAGCCCGTAGCGATAGGCATTGAGGTCGCCCAGCACGACCCAGTTCGCCTCGCGCCAGCCCGCGCCGAAGCGCTGCCGGATCAGCTCCTTGACCGCCCGCGCCTCGGCCCGGCGCACCGGCAGCGTCGCCACCCGCCCGTCATCACGGCCATTGTTCATCGATTTGAAGTGGCAGCCGAACAGGGCGATGCTGCGGTCGCCGAAGTCGAGTTCCACCTGCAGGCAATCGCGCGCGAAGACCTTGCCGTCGGGTCCGATGCCGAGCGCGGCGAGATCGCGGTCATGCACGCCGGCCGCCGCGAAGCTGAGATCCTTGTGCGAGCGCACGCTGACCCGCTGCGGTGCGAGCAGATCGCGCCGCGCCGCGAAGCCGATGTCGATGTTGCGGCGGTCATTGCCGTCGAGCAGCGTGAAATGGCCGTAGCGGTGATCGGCGATGCGGTGGACGTAATTGGCGAAAAAGGCCTGCAGGCTCGCCAGCGAGTCGACCTCCTGCAGCATCCAGAGATCGGCCTTCGCCTCCGCCAGGGCGAGCGCCGTCATCTGGCGCTTGTCATCCTCCAGCGCGACCGCCAGCGAACGCTCGACCGCGTCGCGCTCGTCGACGCGGGGGAAATGGAACAGCGACATGGCCGGCGCGGTGTCGCTGCGCTCGCCCGAGGAGAAGCGATGGCGCGTCAGCAGGTTCTCGACGTTGAAAGTGCCGACGCGCAGTTTCATGCGGCTCAGAGCTTCTCGGGCACGAACTGGTGCGTCGGCGTGACGAACTCGTCTTGTGCCGCCACGGTCAGGATCTCGCGGGAGCCCGCCTCCTTGGTGCGCTTGAGCAGGCCATAGATCGAGGCCGCGGCCTTGGCCAGCGCCGCGGCGGCCGATTCCTCGCGCAGGTAATGCACGAAGAACAGCGCCGCGATCGCATCGCCCGCCCCGTTGACGCTGACATCGAGCTTGGGCGTGCGCACGCGGAAGGCGCCCCTGGCGTCGGCCGCCATCAGGTCGATCGAGTCGGCGGGCGTCTCGTCGGTGACGAGCGAGGTGACGAGCACGACCTTTGGCCCGGCATCGCGCAGCGCCTCGACCGCGCGATGCGCATCGGCGATCGTGCGGATCTCGATGTCGGTCAGCAGTTCGAGCTCGAACTGGTTGGGCGTGACGATGTCGGCCGCCGGCACCGCCTGCTCGCGCATGAATTCGGGAATGCCCGGGCGTACGAAGACGCCGCGCCCGACATCGCCCATCACCGGGTCGCAGCAATAGACCGCCTTCGGGTTGGCCGCCCGCACGCGCTCGACCGCCGAGAGGATGGCGTGGCCGATATCGGCCGAGCCCATATAGCCCGAGAGCAGGCCGGTGCAGGACGGCAGCACGCCGCGCTCGGCGATGCCCTCCATCACCTCGTCGATCATGCCGCCGTCGAAGACGCGGCCCTTCCAGGCGCCGTAGCCGGTGTGGTTCGAGAACTGCACGGTGTGGATCGGCCAGACCTCGACGCCCAGGCGCTGCATGGGGAAGACGGCGGAGGCATTGCCGACATGGCCATAGGCGACATGCGACTGGATCGAGAGGATGTTCATGGGCGTCTCGGCAGAGTCTGGGGGCGCAAGCTCTAGCCGCTCGCGCGGCCGGACGGCAAATCGAAAGCCGTCATGGCCGCCATCACCCAAGCTCAGGCCGCACTCAGCCTCGCGACGCCGGCCGTGTCGGTAAACTGCGTGACGCTGGCGATCTTGCCGTCGGTGATCGTGAAGATGTCGACGATCTCGAAATGGCCGCTGCGGCCGCTCGGCTTGCAGGCGACATCGGCCCGCCAGTGCAGGATGGCCCGGTCACCATCGACGGTGAGGCCGAGTTCCTCGACATTACTGAAGACATAGGCCGCGATCAGCCCGGCCATCTGATCGCGCACGGCCTCGAGCCCGTCGGGCTGCCTGAAGGCCGCGGCGATGGCGGGACCGCCGACGAGCCGGTAGCAGCACTGCGGGTGGAAGAAGGCCATCAGCGCGTCGAGATCGCCACGGTGGCGCGCGGCATAGGCGTCGCGGATCAGGGCCTTGCTCGCGCTGTCGTCGGCCATGCCACATCTCCCAGCGTCAGGAGTGCCACTGTCGCGCCAAGGGCGATGCAAGTCCAGCGCGGAACCGCACCGACCCCGGCCCGCGACAGCGGGCCGGGGTCGGCAACGGGTGATGCCGGGCGGTCGGTCAGCTGCCGACGGCCGCCTTTTTCGCGAACGTATCGATGAAGGTCTTGCTCAGATCCACATTCGATTTCGCCATTTCGGGATCGAGCAGCTTGAGCGCGTCGTACATGCTCTTCATGGCCTCGGGCGTCGCGATGCCGGTGCGCGAATAGCTCTCGAGCGAGTTCTTGACCGAGCGCAGATAGAGCGGCTTGTCGCCGAGATGGTATTCCGCCGGCACCAGATCGGCGACGTCGTCGGGCTTGGCGGTTTCCAGCCATTTCAGCGCCTTGACGAAGGCGTTGACGAGCTTCTGCGTCGTCACCGGGTTCTTCTCGGCGAAATCGCCCTTGAGATAGAGCACGGCCGCCGGGTTCGAGCCGCCGAACAGCGCCTTGGTGCCGGCCTCGGTGCGGGTATCGATCAGCGCGACGACATCGCCATCGGCTTCGAGCTTCGAGGTGACCGGATCGAGATGCGAGATGATGTCGACCTGCTTCTGCTTCATCGCCGCGACCGCGCTGGCGCCGGCGCCGACGCCGATGATGGGGGCGTCGCTGGCCTTCAGCCCGGCCTTGACCATGGCGTATTGCGCGGTCAGCGCCGTCGAGGAGCCCGGCGCGGTGACCCCGATCTTCAGCCCCTTGAAGTCCGCCGCCGACTTGACCTTGTCGGCGAGGTCCTTGCGCACCGCGATGGTGATTCCGGGGAAGCGGCCGAGCTCGACCACGGCGCGCACGTCCTGGCCCTTGGCCTGCATGCGGATCGTGTGCTCATAAGCGCCGGTCACGACGTCGACCGAGCCGCCGACCAGGGCCTGCAGCGACTTCGCACCACCGCCGAAATCATTGATCGTGACGTTGAGCCCCTGCTCCTTGAAGAAGCCCTTCTTCTCCGCGACCGTCAGTGGCAGGTAGTAGAGCAGCGCCTTGCCACCGACGCCGAGGGTGACATCGGGCTTCTCGGCGTTCTGCGCGAGGGCGGCCTGGGGGGCGAAGCCCAGCGCGGTGGAGAGGGCGAGCGCAGCAAGCGCCGCGCGGCGTGAAATCGTCATGGGTCTTCCTCCGGTTGAGCTGATGGGCGCCTCTCGCGGGCGCGTTGGAATGAGAATAGGCGAGGTCTGGGCAACCGGGCAACTACGCCGTCATTCTCGGGCGGAGCGCAGCGCAGACCCGACAATCTCCGGGGAGAGGTGCTCGGGTCTGCGCCCGAGCCTGACGAAACCCCTACACCGTCGTCGAGCTCTGCCCCGGCCGCCAGACCAGAAGCCGCTTCTCGACCATGGTCACCACGGAATCGATCGCGATCACGAAGATCATCAGGATGACCATGCCGGAGAACACGCCGGTGACGTCGAAGACGCTCTCGGCTTCGTGGATCTTGTAGCCGAGACCGGCCGAGGAGCCGAGATACTCGCCCACGACCGCCCCGATCAGAGCAAAGCCGACCGAGGTGTGCAGGCTCGAGAACATCCAGGTCAGTGCCGACGGCCAGTAGACATGCCGGAAGAGCTGGCGCTCGTTCATGCCGAGCATCCGGGCGTTCGCCAGCACCGTCGGCGAGACCTCGCGCACGCCCTGGTAGACGTTGAAGAAGACGATGAAGAACACCAGCGTGAAGCCCAGCGCCACCTTCGACCAGATCCCCAGGCCGAACCAGAGCGCGAAGATCGGCGCCAGCACGACGCGCGGCAGCGCATTGGCCGCCTTGATGTAGGGGTCGAACACCGCAGCCAGCAGTTGCTGGCGGGCGAAGGCGAAGCCGAAGAAGATGCCGGCCGCCGAGCCGATGACGAAGGCCAGCACCGTCTCGGTCAGCGTGATGCCGATATGCCAGTAGATCTCTGTCCCGGTCAGCTGGTTCCAGGTCCGGCCGATCACGGCGGCCGGCGTCGAGAAGAAGAACTGGATCGTCTTGACGTCGCCCAGCAGCGGGTAGGCCGTGACGACATGCCAGATCAGCAGCGCGACGACCATGACCATCGCCTGGAGAAACAGGAGTTTGGCGCGCTTCATGGTGTCGCTCCCTCGACCAGTTCGCGCCCATCGCCCATCGCATAGGCCTTCTGCACCTCGACGCGCAGCGAGGCCCAGATGTCGCGGTGGATCTCGTGGAAGGCCTTCTCCAGCCGGATCTCGGCGATGTCGCGGGGGCGCGGCAGCGGCACGCGGTAATCGGCGACGATGCCCGCCGCCGGCCCCGCCGACATCACCACGACGCGGTCCGACAGCGCGATCGCCTCTTCCAGATCATGCGTCACGAAGATCAGCGCCTTTTTGTCCCTCGACCAGAGGTCCAGCAGGAGATTGCCCATGATCTGCCGCGTCTGCGCGTCGAGCGGGCCGAAGGGCTCGTCCATCAGCAGGATTTCGGGGTCGCGGATGAGGACCTGCGCCAGCGCCACGCGCTTGCGCTGCCCGCCCGAGAGCATGTGCGGGTAGCGATCGACGAAGGCGCGCAGGCCCACCCGCGCCAGCCATTCCCGGGCGCGCCGGTCGGCCTCCGCGTCGGCCACGCCCATCGGTTCGAGCGCGACCTTGACGTTGTCGAGCGACGTCTTCCACGGCATCAGTGCATCGGCCTGGAAGAGGTAGCCGGCCCGGCGATTCAGGCCCGACAGCGGCTGGCCGAAGATGGTGACGGTGCCGGCCGAGGGCGTCAGCAGCCCCGCAGCCGCATTCAGCAGGGTCGACTTCCCGCAGCCGGTGGGGCCGACCACCGAGACGAACTCGCCCGCCGCCACGGAGAGATCGATCCCCGTCACCGCCTGGTAGCGGCTGCCGCCTTCGAGATGAAAGGTGATGTCGAGCCCGCACAGGGCGACGGCCGGCGCCGCGGACGGCGCAGACAATGCGGCGGCTCCCGCAGCCTGATGCGGGTGGTTTGGCAACGCCATGAAATCCGTTTCCTCGTCGACGTCCGGCGCTCTTGTCGGCGCCGCCGCAGCGTATTGCATCGTTGGGGACGCAGATTAGGCGATCGCTCGACGAAGGCAATCCGCGACGGGGCGATCCCGGCCGCCGTCACGCGCGGAAGCCCGAAAGCGGTTGCGCTGCAGCGGCCCGGCAGCGATAAGCCGCGGGCCCTCAACCCGCAGCCCGGAACGGACATGGCCCAACTCGAACTCTGGATGCAGACGCTCGTCGAGTTCATGCGTGCCAACCAGGAATGGGCGATCCCGATCGTCTTCCTGATCGCCTTCTGCGAATGCGTCGCACTGCTGTCCTGGCTGGTGCCCGCGACGGTGTTCTTCACCGCCTTCGGCGCCGTCGCCGGAGCGTCGGGGCTCAATCTCGCGCCGCTGGCCCTGGCCGCCTCGGTGGGCGCGGGCTGCGGCTTCTGGATTTCCTACTGGGCCGGCCAGGTCCTGGGGCCGCGCGTCGACGATTACTGGCCCTTCCGCAACAATCCGCAGATGCTGGAGCGCGGCCATGCCTTCTTCGAGAAATGGGGCGTCGCCAGCATCCTGATCGGCCATTTCTTCGGGCCGCTGCGAGCGGTGGTCGCCATCGTTGCCGGCATCGTCAAGATGCCGTTCTGGCCGTTCCAGATCGCCAACTGGCTGGCTTCGATGGCCTGGGGCTTCAGCCTGATCTATGGCGGCGGCACGCTGGCCGAAATGGCCAAGCAGGGCACGCTGTTCGTCCGCTGAGGCCCCCGCCCGCCCCGCGAGCCACAAGCCGCATCACGCCATGCCCAGGATCACCGCCAGCAACAGGGCCATCGACAGCAGAAGCCCGATGCCGGCGGCGAGCGGGCCATGGAGAAGCTTGGACATCGTCACCACGACCTCCCATCCCGGCTTCGGGGTCTAGAGGCCCCACGCGATACCGCCCTGCCCGACTCGGGCGGCCTGACGGCTCAGGCGATCCACTCGACCGCGAACCAGGCGACCACCGCCAGCACCAGGCCGCCGATCAGCACCATCAGGACGGGCGCGCCGAGGAAGCCCTGCCGCGCCTCGACCGGCGTCTCGACGGCCGGGTGGGCATCGCTGTGGTCAGCGGCGCGCATGGGCGGCACGGCATCGCCGCCGGACAGGTCTTCGCCCTGCGCCTTGGCGCGCTGTTCGACAGTGTTGGGCATCTGGATCTCCTCGAAGCCTTTGGTTCAGCCCGGGATCAGGGCGATGAAGGTGTTGAACAGAAGCGCCAGGGCGGAGCCGCCGATCACGGCGGTCAGGACCAGCCCATCCTCGGCCGGCTCGCGCGGGGCGGCCCGCGCCTCGGGCTGGGGGACACGGTCCTCATGAGCCCCTCGTTCGGCGCCTCTCCTGTCCTGTCCCATCTCGGCCTCTCCCGTTGATCCTTCGGAGAGGCAACGCGCGCCTGCCACCCCGGTTCCGGCCAGCAGCGAGGGCGAGGGCAAAGGCATGAGAAAAGGCGGGCGCATCGCTGCGCCCGCCTCCTGTCCCGACTCGCCGGAACGCTGTGATGTCAGAGACTTGTCGCGAGACACTGAATCGATCCCGCAGACACCTGAATCCGATCGGGAAGCGCCCTCTCGCGAAGGCGCCCACCGAAGCGGATCAGTTCTTGGTCTTGTCGACGAGCGCCTTGGCCTTGATCCAGGGCATCATGTCGCGCAGCTTGGCGCCGACCTCCTCGATCGGGTGGGCCGCGTAGCGGGCACGCGTCGCCTTGAACGAAGTCTGGTTGACCTTGTTCTCCAGCATCCAGTCGCGGGTGAACTTGCCCGACTGGATGTCGGTCAGCACGCGCTTCATCTCGGCCTTGGTCTCGGCCGTGATGATGCGCGGGCCGGTCACGTACTCGCCGTACTCGGCCGTGTTCGAGATCGAGTAGTTCATGTTCGCGATGCCGCCCTCATAGATCAGGTCGACGATCAGCTTCACCTCGTGGAGGCACTCGAAATAGGCCATCTCGGGAGCGTAGCCCGCTTCCGTCAGCGTCTCGTAGCCGGCCTTGATCAGCTCGACGAGGCCGCCGCAGAGCACGACCTGCTCGCCGAAGAGATCGGTCTCGCACTCTTCCTTGAAGGTCGTCTCGATGATGCCGGCGCGGCCGCCGCCATTGGCCGAGGCATAGGACAGGCCGAGGTCATGGGCGTTGCCGGTGGCGTCCTGGTGGATCGCGATCAGGGTCGGCACGCCGCCGCCGCGCTGATACTCGGAGCGCACGGTGTGGCCGGGGCCCTTGGGAGCGACCATCAGCACGTCGAGGTCCTTGCGCGGCTCGATCAGGTTGAAATGCACGTTGAGGCCGTGCGCGAACAGCAGCGCGGCGCCCTGCTTCATGTTGCCGTGCAGCTCGTCGCGATAGATGTCGCCCTGCAGTTCGTCGGGGGTCAGCATCATCATGATGTCGGAGACCTTGGCGGCCTCGGTCGGGGTCATCACGGTGAAGCCGGCCTCTTCGGCCTTCTTGCGGGTGGCGGAGCCCGCCTTCAGCGCGATGACGACGTCCTTGACGCCGGAATCGCGCAGGTTGAGCGCATGGGCATGGCCCTGGGAGCCATAGCCGACGATGCAGACCTTCTTGCCCTTGATCAGGTTGATGTCGGCATCACGATCGTAATAGACGCGCATGTGAGTGGTCCTTCCTTGGGTCGTCTGGGTGGTTTCTTCAGGCTCGCCGGGCGGTTGTCGGCCGTCCGTAAAGGGTGAGGAACTGGTCGGTGGCCCGGGCGGCGTCGCGCGCGATCTCGTCCGGGGCGAAGGTCAGGCCGTCGCCGAGCAGCAGGCGGATCTGCACATCGCGGCCGACGAGGCCGAAGAAGGTGCGAAACGCCGTCTCGGAATCCTCGAAGGCCAGGAGCCCCGCCTCGCGCCCGGCCTCGAGCACCGGCCGCAGCCGCTCGCCGATGGCGAAACGGCCATTCGCCAGGACGATGCTGCCGAGATTGCTCTTGCGCGAGGCCGCATGGCCGATCGCCAGCCGGTTGAGCGCGATCGAGGTCGGGCTGGAAATGACGGTGAGCCAGGTTTCGGCGAAGCCCTTCAGGCTGTCGCGCAGCGTCGCGATGTCGAGCGTCGGCCGGTCGTAGCGGCCGGCGCGAACCCGCGCCGCCTGCCAACGCACGGTCGCCGTCAGCAGCCCGTCGCGATCGCCGAACCATTTGTAGAGCGTCTCCTTCGAGCAGCTCGCCCGGCGCGCCACCGCCGTCATGGTGAGCTGGTCCCCCTCCTCCACCATCAGCGACAGCACGGCGTCGAGCACGGCCTGCTGCCGCGCCGTCGGCTCGTCCGTCTCTGCCATGGGAGGCGTGCTGGTCATGCTCGCTCGAACACCGGAGGTAACCGTACCGTACGTTACGGTTCGGCTCCCTAGCGCAGTGCCGGGGCGCGCGCAAGCCTCTTTCGGTCGGCCTGAGAGATCAGGGAGTGCCACCCTGCTGGCTGGCCATGCGCTGCAGGAAGATGGCAGCGGCCGTCAGCACGAAGCCCGCCCACCAGAGCGGCGAGCGCAGGCTCGCGCCGCTGCCCGGAGCCTCGGCCGGCGCGGCTCCCCGTAGGCGCTGCAGGATCGGCCAGGCGAAACAGGCGAAGCCAGCGACGCCGAGGCCGAGCGCGATCTGTTCGAGGGTCATCGTCATCGGGCACCGGCGAATGCGAGAAGAAGCTGTCGAGCGAGTTGGGTGACGTCATCAGGCAGCCGGCCCGCATAGTGAAATCGCCGGACACGGCGATCGACCATCCGCGCCTGATCGACCAGGATCGTGCCGGAAACAATGCAGCCTTCGGGGATCATCACCTTGGTGGGCCAGGGCACGGCGTTCGATGTGATGGGGCAGATCAGCACCCGGCTCGACACATCATGTAGTCTGGCATCGGACAGGACCACCGCCGGCCGCCGGCCCGACTGCTCTGATCCCAGGACAGGGTCGAGATCGACCCTTTTCGGGCCCGAGGCGCTTGATCTCGGACACAATCCACTCGAGCGTGACCGGATCGGGCATGCCGTTGAGTTCCCGGACCGACTGAGGACGATTGGGGGCCAGCGTCACCGACTGCCCCTCCACCGACACATCGACCGTCATCCCCGGCTTGAGGCCGAGTTGCTCCACCACCGCCTTCGGCAACCGCACGGCGGTGCTGTTGCCCCATTTGGCGACCTGAACTTTCATGGTCTGCCTCCCTGCCCGGATATCCGTAACATCCGGCCCGGATATCCGCAAAGGCTACATCGCCTCGGGGCCGCGGCTCATCGCGGCGATGCCGGTGCGCGAGACTTCCGTCAGTCCCACCGCCGTCATCAGCTTGATGAAGCGCTCGATCTCCTCGGTCGTGCCGGTCAGCTCGAAGACGAAGGAGGTCAGCGAGGCGTCGAGCGTGCGCGCTCCGAAGGCCGCCGCCAGCCGCATCGCCTCGACGCGGTGGTCGCCCTTGCCGACGACCTTGACCAGGGCGAGTTCGCGCTCCAGCGCCTCGCCCTGCAGCGTCAGGTCGACGACGCGATGGACGGGCACGAGCCGGTCGAGATGGGCCTTGATCTGGTCGATCACGGCCGCGGTCCCCGAGGTCACGACGGTGATGCGCGAGAGATGCTTCTCGTGCTCGGTCTCCGAGACGGTCAGGCTCTCGATGTTGTAGCCGCGGCCGGAAAACAGGCCGGCAATGCGCGCCAGCACGCCCGGCTCGTTGTCGACGATCACGGCCAGGGTGTGCCGGGCGACCGGCTGGGCGACGGGGGCGTTGGGATAATGCGACGACGTGTTCATGGAGAGACCCGACTGCGGCTGAGAAAGGAACGGTGATCGGTGAGGACCGGCTCGTCGGCCTCGTCCTCGGCGATGATCCAGGGCTCTGCGAAGGCGGCCATCCGCCAGGACACGTAGCCCCTGGTCGCCTGGACGGCCTCGCAATAGGCGCTGCAGACATCATCGGGACGGATACCGTAACCCGTAAACCGCGCTGTGACCGGCGCGAACATGGCGTCGGCCGCCGAAAACGCGCCGAACAGGAAGGGCCCGCCGGCGCCGAAACGCGACCGCGCCTCGTTCCAGATCGCCGCGATGCGGGCGACGTCTGCGGCGACCTTGGGACCGCGATCGCGCGGCGGGTGGACCCAGGCCAGGTTCATCGGGCAAGCTCCGCGCAGGGCCGAAAAGCCGGCATGCATCTCCGCCGCGATCGAGCGCGCCATCGCCTTCGCCGCCCGGTCCCGCGGCCAGATCGCGAGATCGGGGCGCGCATCGGCGACATGGTCCATGATCGCCAGCGATTCCCAGACCCGGATGTCGCCGTCGATCAGCGCCGGCACCTTGCCGGCCGGGGTGAAGGCGGAGATCGCCCGCTTCCATTCGGGATCGTCGAAGGTCTGGCCGAACGGGATCAGCATCTCCTCGAAGGGAATGCCGAACTCGGTCAGCAGCAGCCAGGGCCGCAGCGACCAGGAGGAGTGGTTCTTGTTGGCGATGACGAGTTTCATGCCGCCTGGCTTTCTGCCGCCAGAGCGAAGTCGAGCGCCGCCTCGACATGGAGCGCGGTGGTGTCGAAGACCGGCAGGTCGAGGTCGTCCTGCCCGATCAGCATCCCGATCTCGGTGCAGCCGAGGATCACGCCGTCGGCACCCTGTTCCGCCGCCTCCGCGATGATCGCGAGATAGCGCGCCTTCGAGGCCGGCGCGATGCGCCCCCGGCAGAGTTCCTCGTAGATGACGCGGTGGATTTCCGTGCGCTCGACCTCGCCGGGCACCATCGCCTCGATCCCGAAGGCGGCGAGCCGGCCGAGATAGAAGCGCTGCTCCATCGTAAAGCGCGTCGCCAGCAGCAGCGGCCGGCGGACGCCTCGGCGCTTCACCGCCTTGGCGGTGACGTCGGCCAGATGCAGGAAGGGGACGCGCGTCGCGGCGGTGATGCGGTCGGCCACCTTGTGCATGGTGTTGGTGCACAGGACGAGGCACCCGGCCCCGGCCCGCTCCAGCCGCAGCGCGCTCTCCGCAAGCAGGGCACCGGCGCCGTCCCAGTCGCCCCGTGCCTGCATCTCGGCGACCGGCGCGAAGTCGAGCGAGTGCAGCAGGATATCGGCCGAGTGCAGGCCGCCCCGGCGGGCCCGCACGCCCTCGTTGAGCAGGCGGTAATACGCCGCCGTCGATTCCCAGCTCATTCCGCCAATCAGGCCGATGGTCGTCATGGTCATGTCCCCTCAGCCCTCATCCTGAGGAGCGGGCAAACAGCCCGCGTCTCGAAGGATGATCCAGATGTCTCCCGAGCCTCATGGAGCATCCTTCGAGACGCGCCTGCGGCGCTCCTCAGGATGAGGGCTCAAGAGAACCCAGCCCGTCACACCAGCTGCTTGCCCTTGGCGTCGATGATCTCGCCGGTATCGCCTTCGAAATCGGGCAGGATCATCTCGTTATGAGCCTTGCCCGACGGGATCATCGGGAAGCAGTTCTCCTGCTTGGCGACGAGGCAGTCGAAGATGACGGGCTTGGGCGTCTCGATCATCTCCATGATCGCGTCGTCGAGCGAGGCCGGATCCGAACAGCGGATGCCGTGGCCGCCATAGGCCTCGGCCAGCTTCACGAAATCGGGCAGGGATTCCGAATAGCTCTCGGAATAGCGTCCACCATGGAGGAGCTCCTGCCACTGGCGCACCATGCCCATGTATTCGTTGTTCAGGATGAAGATCTTGACCGGCAGCCGGTACTGCACCGCCGTCGACATCTCCTGCATGTTCATCAGGATCGAGGCCTCGCCGGCGATGTCGATGACGAGCGCCTTGGGATGCTTCATCTGCACGCCGATGGCGGCCGGCAGGCCGTAGCCCATCGTCCCCAGGCCGCCCGAGGTCATCCAGCGGTTGGGCTCCTCGAAGCGGTAATACTGCGCCGCCCACATCTGGTGCTGGCCGACCTCGGTCGTGATGTAGGTGTCGCGGTTCTTGGTCAGCTCATAGAGCCGCTCGATCGCATATTGCGGCTTGATGACCGATCCGGACTGCTTGTAGGCGAGGCTCTGGCGGGCCCGCCAACCGTCGATCTGCGTCCACCAGGCGGTCAGCGCGGTCTTGTCGATCTGCGGGCTGGTCTCGCGCCAGACGCGGACCATGTCCTCGAGCACATGGGCGCAATCGCCGACGATGCCGATGTCGACCTTGACCGTCTTGTTGATCGAGGACGGGTCGATGTCGATATGGATTTTCCGCGAGCGTGGCGAGAAGCCGTCGAGCCGCCCGGTGATCCGGTCGTCGAAGCGCGCACCGATGTTGATCATGACGTCGCAGTCATGCATCGCGAGATTGGCCTCGTAGGTGCCGTGCATGCCGAGCATGCCGAGCCACTGCTTGTCAGCGGCCGGGAAGGCACCGAGCCCCATCAGGGTCGAGGTCACCGGGAAACCGGTCAGCCGCACGAGTTCCCGCAGCAGCGCCGAGGCGTGCGGGCCGGCATTGATAACGCCGCCACCGGTGTAGAACACCGGCTTCTTGGCACTCGCCATCAGCGCGACGGCCGCCTTGATCTTGTTCAGGTCGCCCTTGACGGTCGGCCGGTAGGTCTTGTGCTGATTGTCGCGCGGGCGGCTGTAGAGCCCGCTCGCGAACTGGATGTCCTTGGGAATGTCGATGACGACGGGGCCTGGGCGGCCATTCGCCGCGACATAGAAGGCCTCGTGCAGGATGCGCGGCAGGTCCGCGATGCTCTTCACCAGGTAGTTGTGCTTGGTGCAGGAGCGCGTGATGCCGACCGTGTCGCATTCCTGGAACGCGTCCGACCCGATCAGATGCGTCGGCACCTGGCCGGTGATGACGACGAGCGGGATCGAATCCAGCAGCGCGTCGGTCAGCCCGGTGACCGCATTGGTCGCGCCGGGGCCGGAGGTGACGAGGACGCAGCCGACCTTGCCGGCCGTCGAGCGGGCATAGCCCTCGGCCGCGTGGACGGCGCCCTGCTCGTGGCGGACGAGGACATGCTTGACCTTGTCCTGCTGGAACAGCGCATCGTAGATCGGCAGCACGGCGCCTCCGGGATAGCCGAACAGATGTTCGACGCCCTGATCCTGAAGCGCGCGGACGACCATTTCGGCACCGGTCATCATCTCGCTCATAACGGTCTCCTGCGGCAGTTCGGTGGACAACGAGGTCGGAAAGCGGGCAATAAAAAAGGCCCGCGAGGGGCCTGGACGTGCGCTGGCGTCGGGGAGACGCGGCTCTTGCGAGAACCGGCCCCTACCAGCGCATCCCTACGATAATAAGCTTGCGCATGGCACCTCGACCCTTTGCAGATGTTGCGAGACGCTAGACGAGGCGGGCCGCCGGGTCAAGCGTCCTGCAGTGCCGCATCAGCAGGCCCCGACGCGGCGAAAAAGACGATGGTCCGCCGGAACACTTTCTCAACCCGCGGTTGGTAGCGTTCGGTCAGGCGGTCCGAGAGAGGCCATGTACCAGGAAGTCCATACCGACCATATCGCCGCGAGAGCGAATGCGCCCGAGATCGGCGAGCTGCTGCAGCGCTTCGAAGCCTGCGCGCGCGGCCCTTCGGGCGTCTCCTTCGAGCATTTCCGCGACGAGGTCATGCCGCGCTTCGGCGACGACCTGATGGTGCTCACGCCGACCGGAGACGGCGACTATGCCTTCAGCCATTACGGGCGCGAGATCGTCCGCCATGTCGGCGCGAACCGCCTGCGCGAACGCGTCTCGGCGATGACCGGGCAGATCGCGGACTTCACGATCACCTGCTGCGACCGCACCCTCGCCGAAGGCCGCGCCACCTACACCGTGCACCGGTCGCTCGCGAGCGTGCGCGTTTGCCTCTGGGAGCGGCTGCTGATGCCGGCGACCGCCGCAGATGGCAGCCGCCGGCTCATCGTCTTCAGCCGTCCGCTGCAGTTCCACGAGGAGTTGCTCGTGGCCGTGCTCGATACCTCGCCCTCGGGCATCGTCGCCCTGCGGGCTTTCCGTGACTCGGCGGGCCAGCTCGACCGCCTCGTCGTCATCACCGCCAATCGCCAGGCGGCTGCGATGGCGGGACGAGCGGACGCCGATCTGCTCGATCTCGATGCCAGGCTCGCCCTGCCCTTCCTCGCGGACCCGCAGGTCTGGCAGCGCTGCCTCTTCGCGCTCGACCTGCGACGGCCCGACCGGATCGAGACGTCGTGGAGCGCCGATGGCAGGACCGTCTGGCTGCAGATCGCCGTCGCGCCCCTGGGCGATGGCCTGGTGATGACCATCAGCGACATTTCGGAACTCGTCGTCGCCAACCAGACGCTGCAGAGCCGCGCCGCGACGCTCGCCCTCGAGGTCAGCCGCGAACGTGCGACGCGCCGCGCCCTGTCGGAAGAGATGGGCCACCGCGACGAGCGCGAGCAGGAGCTGCGCCGCCTGGCCGAGACCGATCCGCTGACGGCTCTGCTCAACCGCCGCTCCTTCACCGAAAGAGCCCATCGCGCCATCCAGGCCAGCGACGACAGCGGCTCCGACGTCTCGCTGATCATCGTCGACATCGATCACTTCAAGGCGGTCAACGACTGCCACGGTCACCTCGCGGGCGATGCGGTGATCCGCGCCTTCGCCGACCTGCTGCTCGGCCAGGTCCGGATGGAGCGCGATCTGGTGGGGCGCGTCGGTGGCGAGGAGTTCGCCATGCTGCTGCCCACCGCCAATCTCGAAGCGGCGCTGCGGGTTGCGCTGCGTATTCAGGAGGCACTGGCCGCCCGCCTTCTCCCCGTCTCGGAAACGCTGGCGCTGCCGATCACCGCCAGCCTCGGCGTCGCCTGCCGCCAGCGCGGCGAGACCCTGCCGGACCTGATCGCCCGCGCCGACAAGGCGCTCTACCGCGCCAAGCATGACGGACGCAGCTGCATCCGCCTCGCCGACCCCGATCTCGTCATCGCCGCCTGAGCCTCAGCCGGCGGGAACGAGCGCGCGCAACGCCCATTCCAGCGCCGCCTCCGGCGCCACCGCCTGCCAGTCCGGCATCTGGTGGCGGAACCACGTCATCTGCCGCTTGGCATAGGCGCGCGTATCGGCCTGGCCGCGCGCGATCGCCTCGTCCAACCCCATCGCGCCATCGAGATGGGCGATCAGCCCGGGCACGCCATGGGCCCGCATCACCGGCAGCAGCGGGTCGAGCCGGCGGGCCCGCAGCGCTGCCACCTCCGCCAGCGCGCCTTGCGCCATCATCGCCTCGAAGCGCGCATCGATGCGGCGGCGCACCGCCTCGCGCTCGGGGCTGACGAAGAGCTTCAGCAGGGGCATGCCGTCGAGCGGGCCCGGCCGGCGCTCGCCCTGGAAGATCGCCAGCGAGCGCCCGGTCGCGATCTTCACCTCCAGCGCCCGCATGATCCGCATCCGGTCACTGGGGCGCAGCCTCTGCCCCATCACGGGGTCGAGCGCGCAGAGCTCGGCATGCAGGGAGCCGGTCTCCTGGTCGGCCACCCGTTCGCGGAAAGCGGTGCGGACCGCGTCGGGGACGGGGGGAATGGCGGAGAATCCCTCGGTCAGCGCCTTGAAATAGAGCCCCGTGCCGCCGACGATGACCGGCAGCGAGCCGCTCTGCGCCAATGCGGCCAGCACCGCGGCGACATCGGCGGCATAGCGCATCGCCGAATGGTTCACGGCGCCGTCGACATGGCCGTAGAGCCGGTGCGGTACCACCGCTTCCTCCTCCGTCGTCGGGCGGGCGGTGAGCGTCCGCAGATCGGCATAGACCTGCATCGAATCGGCGTTGACGACGGTGCCGCCGAACCGGCGCGCGATCGCGACCGCCAGTGCCGACTTGCCGCTCGCGGTCGGACCTGCGATGAGCACGGCCCTGATCCCCTCCGCTGCTCCGTTCACCTGATCCGGCCCTTCACATGCTCGTCGCGACACTGGTTTCCGCCCATGGACAGGCCCTGCTCGACGACGCCCTGCTGAAGCGCATCGCCGCCCTGCCCGGCGCGCGGCGCACGCAGCGCCTCGACGGCGAGATCGCGGCCGACCTCTTCGCGGAAGCCGGCGATGCGCGCAAGCTCGAAGCCGATCTGCGGCCGCTGCTCGGCGATGCCGCCATCGACATCGTCGTCCAGCCGGCCGCGACGCGCCGCAAGGCGCTGTTCCTCGCCGACATGGATTCGACCATGATCGGGCAGGAATGCATCGACGAGCTCGCCGCCTATGTCGGGTTGAAGGAGAAAGTCTCCGGCATCACCGAGCGCGCCATGCGCGGCGAGATCGCCTTCGAGCCGGCGCTGCGCGAACGCGTCGCCCTGCTGAAGGGCGTGCCGCTCTCGGTCGTGGCTGAGATCATCCGCGAGCGCATCACGCTGACGCCGGGCGGGCGCGAGCTGGTCATGACGATGCGCCGCCAGGGCGGCTACACCGCGCTGGTCTCGGGCGGTTTCACTGTCTTCACCGGCCCGATCCGTGCGACCATCGGTTTCGACGAGCACCGCTCCAACACCCTGCTCGCGCAGGACGGAGTCCTGATCGGCGAGGTCGCCGATCCGATCCTCGGCAAGCAGGCCAAGCTCGACGCGCTGGTCGAGCTGCGCGCGCGGCGCGCGCTGTCGCCTGCGCAGACACTGGCCGTGGGCGACGGTGCCAACGACCTC
>NCCO01000076.1:0-10174 GCA_002279705.1 Allobosea sp. 12-68-7 | reverse complement strand
TTTCGACCTCGCCATGCTCGGCGAGGCCGGCCTCGGCGTCGCCTTCCGCGCCAAGCCGGCGGTCGCGGCCGCCGCCCATGCGCGGCTCGATCATGCCGATCTGACCGCGCTGCTCTATGCGCAGGGCTATACCGGTGCGGAGATCGTCCGAGCCTGAACCGACCCCGTCATTGCGAGCGTAGCGAAGCAATCCAGGGGCCGTCGAGCGAGCCTGTCTGGATTGCTTCGCTACGCTCGCAATGACGGCTGTCGACTAATCCACGATGAACAGCTTCGCGCCCGTCACGGTGCGGGAGCGATGCGCCTCGGCGCCGTCGGCGACCTGGTAGCTCATGCCCGCGGTGAGCGGCATGACCCGCCCATCCTCCAGCGTCGTCTCCATCGAGCCCTCGACGCACAGGATGATGTGGCCCTTGGAGCACCAGTGGTCGGCCTCGTAGCCGGGGCTGTACTCGACCATCCGCACCCGGATCCGGTTCTCGGCCGGGCCGAAGAACTGCACGCGCCAGATCGCCTCGCCGACATCGCCGGCATGGCGCTCGGTCGGCACCGTCGACCAGTCGGTCGTGGCGAAGGGGATGTCGCTCAGTTTCATCGCAGGCTCTCCGGAGGCGTGCGCCCACCCTGCCAGCGCGCGCGGGCCGGCACCAATGCCGATCGCTCATCCCCACCATCACGGCGACGCCGGCCCATGAAAACCTGCCCATGAAAACCGCCCACGAAAAAGGGCGGCCTCGCGGCCGCCCTCGAAACCGGAATGGCCGGGATCGCTCAGTTCATCGCGACGGCGACGAAGCGGACCTCGCCCTGCGCGTTCGAGTCCAGCAGCAGGGCCGACTTCTTGCCCTCCTTCTTCAGCGCGTCGAGGCGCTTGGTCACGTCCTCCGGAGAATTGACCGGCTCCTGGCCGATCTCGACGATCAGCTCGCCGACCTGCACGCGCTTGTCGGCGGCGTTGGAGTTCGGGTCGACCTTGGTGACCACGACGCCCTTGACGCCCTCCTTGATCGAGTAGCGCTTGCGCAGCTCCTCGGTCTGCGGCGAGAACTCGAGCCCGAGCGCGGTGGTGACGGCGGGCTTGGCCGGCTCGGCCGGCGTGCGCGCCGAGGCCGGCTGGACCTTCTCGCCGTCCTCGAGGCGGCCGAGCTTGACCGTCTTCACCTCTTCCTTGCCCTTGCGCATGATCGTGACGGGCACGTCCTTGCCGACCGGGGTCGCGGCGACGATGCGCGATCTCCTTGCCGTCGAACTTGGTGATCACGTCGCCGACATCGAGGCCGGCCGGCTTGCCGGGGCCTTTTTCGTCGACACCGGCGACCAGCGCGCCGCGCGCCGTGCCGAGGCCCAGCGCCTCGGCGGTGGCGTCATCGACGCTCTGGATGCGCACGCCCAGCCAGCCGCGGCGGGTCTCGCCGAACTCCTTGAGTTGGTCGACGATCGAGGTCGCCAGCGAGGACGGCACGGCAAAGCCGATGCCGACCGAGCCGCCCGTGGGCGACAGGATCGCCGTGTTGATGCCGATGACCTCGCCGGCCATGTTGAACAGCGGACCGCCCGAGTTGCCCTTGTTGATGGCCGCGTCGGTCTGGAGATAGGTGTCGTAGGGCCCCTGCTGGATGTCGCGGTTGCGGGCCGAGACGATGCCCGACGACACCGAGCCGCCGAGCCCGAACGGGTTGCCGATCGCCATCACGGGATCGCCGATGCGCATCTTGTCGGAATCGCCGAACTTCACCGCCGGCAGCGGCTTGTCGTGCTTCACGCGCAGGACCGCGAGGTCGACCTTGGCGTCCTTGCCGACGACCTCGGCCTTGAGCCGCAGGCCGCTGTTGAAGATCACCGTGATCTCGTTGGCGTCGCCGATGACGTGATTGTTGGTCACGACCAGGCCCGACGAATCGATCACGAAGCCCGAGCCAGCCGACTGCGAACGGCGCTGCTGCGGCGCCTGCCCCTGGCCCTGGCCCTGGCCTTGCTGGCCCTGGCCGCGGCGATTGAAGAATTCCTCGAACAGATCGCCGAAGGGCGTGTCGGGGCCGAGCTGCGGGATCTGCGGCAGGGTGCGCCCGCGGGTTTCGCTGGTCGTCACGGCAGCGATGTTGACCACCGCCGGCATGACGCGCTCGGCGAGATCCGCCAGCGACATCTGGCCCTGCAGGACCGGTGCCGAGGCCGTCTGCGCGGACGCCATCACGGGCGACATCAGCAGCGAGAGCACGCCCACACCGGCGGCGAGCGCGATGCGCCGCGAAGCAGGCGCCAGGGTTGCGGTAGCCGAGACGGGTTTGGTTGCCATCAGTGTCCTCGTGAAGAAAATCCGGCCGAGTCGCCCGGCGCGGAAGCCGTATCTTCAATTGAACCGCGAAATGCGGCGGAAGGTCGACACACGATCATGCGACCGGGCGGCCGGTCCGCCGGCCGCCCGCAGGTTGCATCCCATTCAACCGCGGACGAACCAGACGAGTAAGACGCCGAGCGCGGCCGAACCGAGGCCGATCAGCCGCATGGTCTCCGGAGGCGTCTCGGAGGCGCTTCGCAGCGCCTCCTTGGCGAGATGGGGAACCGCTGCGAACAGGATGCCCTCGATCGCGAAAACGAGGCCCAGCGCCGCAACGAAATCCCACATGCGCGGCGCCGGACGGGGTCAGGGACGGGCCGGGGCCGGCGTCGCTTGCGGCAGCGTCGGCTGGGCGTCGGTGCGGGGCGCGTTCGGACCGTTGAAGAACCGGAAGAACGGCGAATCCGGCGACAGGACCATGCGCGTGTCGCCCGCCTTGATGCTGGCTTCATAGGCCTGCATCGAGCGATAGAACGCGAAAAACTCCTGATCCTTGCCGAACGCCTCGGCGAAGACACGGTTGCGTTCGCCTTCGCCCTGGCCGCGGACTTCATCGGAACGGCGCTGGGCTTCGGCCACGATCACGGTCGAATCCCTGTCCGCACGGGCCCGGATCTCCTGGGCCTGCTGGGCACCGAGCGCGCGCGCCTCGGCCGCCTCGCGCTGGCGCTCCGTCTGCATCCGCTGGAACACGGCCGCCGAGTTGGCTGCCGGCAGATCGACGCGCCGCAGCCGGACATCGACCACGGTCATGCCGAAGCGAGCGGCCTCGCGGTTCACCTCGTCGCGGATGCGGTTCATCAGCCGCGCCCGGTCGTTGCGGACCATCGCGGTGAAACTCGCCTCCGCCAGCACCGAGCGCACGTTACCGTTGACGATCGAGGCGAGCTGCGAGTTGGCGCGCGGGATGTTGTTGACCGCCTGGTAAAAGCGCAGCGGATCGGAGATGCGGTAACGCGTGAAGGCATCGACCACGAGACGCTTCTGGTCCGAGGCGATGATTTCCTGCGCCGGCAGGTCGAGGTCGAGGATGCGGTTGTCGAGCAGGGTGACCTGCTCGAACGGAGCCGGCAGCTTGAAGTAGAGGCCCGGCGCGGTGACGACGCTGCGGACCGCGCCGAAGCGCAGCACGAGGGCCGACTGCGTCTGCTGGACCACGAAGGTCATCGCGTAGAAGACGACCGCCGCGATGCCGAGGACGACGAGCAGGCCGATGCGGATGATGGTGCCGTTCATCGGACAGCTCCCGTCTGGGGGGCGCCCGGAGCGGGGCGCCTCTGCTGCAACTGGTCGAGCGGCAGATAGGGCACGACGCCCTGGCTGTTGCCCCTGCTGTCGAGAATGATCTTGTCGGTGCCGCCGAGCACGCGCTCCATCGTTTCGAGGAAGAGGCGTTCGCGTGTCACCGCCGGCGCCAGCTTATACTGCTCATAGACCGCGTTGAAGCGGCTGGCCTGACCGAGCGCCTCGGCCACGGTCTGCTCCCTGAAGGCTTCCGCCGACTGGAGCAGCTGGGCCGCACGACCGCGCGATTCCGGCACGACCCGGTTGGCATAGGTCTCGGCCTCGTTGCGCAGGCGCTCCTGGTCGGCGCGCGCCGCCTGGACGTCACGGAACGCATCGATGACCTGCTGCGGCGGATCGACCTTCTGCAGCTGCACGAGGCGGATCTGCACACCGGCATTGTAGCCGTTCAGCGTCTCCTGCATCAGCTGGCGCACCTCGGTCTCGATCGCGGCGCGATCGGTGGTCAGCACCGGCTGGATGTTGCGCCGGCCGATGATCTCGCGCATCGCGCTCTCGGCGACGGCCTTCACCGTACCCGGCGGATCCTGAATGTTGAAGACGTAGTTCTCGGGCGCGGCCGGATCGATCTGCCACTGCACTATCACGTCGATGTCGACGATGTTCTCGTCGCCGGTGAGCATCAAGCTCTCTTCGATCACGTCCGACTGGCGCGAGGCGCGCACCGACTCGACCGTGCGGAAGCCGACCTCTGTGGTGACGACGTTGGTCACCTGCGGCTTGATCACGCTGCCGATCGGATAGGGCCAGTTGTAATTGAGGCCTTCGCCGGTCTTGCCGATGAACTGGCCGAAGCGGAGGTTCAGGCCGACCTCGTTCGGGCGAACGATGTACCAGCCCGTCAGAAGCCAGATCACCACCAGCGCGAGCAGGCCGAAGATCAGGCCGCGCCCGCCGAGATTGCCGCCCGGCATCATGTTGCGCAGGCGGTCCTGGCTGCGGCGCAGGATGTCCTCGAGATCGGGCGGGCCGCTGTTGCCGCCGCCACCGGAGCCGCCGCCCCAGGGGCCGCCGCCGCCACCGCCGCCGCCGCTTCCCCCGCGCTGGCCCCAGGGTCCGCCCCCGTTATTGCCACCGCCGCTCTGGTTGCTCCAAGGCATACTCGCGCCGTTCCCTTCCTGTGCCGCTCGCTCGCCATAGGCGATCGGCGGTCACTTGTCAGCGCTCCCCAGCCGGAGCGGTCTGCGCTGACTTGGGCATGGGCCATGGATTCGTCAACGACGCAAGGTCTTCATCGTGAACGGAAAGCGGCTCAGGCCCGGCGGCGAAAGGTCGCGAAAGTGAAGGGGTGCTCGTCATCGGGGCTGGCCGGATGGCTTTCGCGTTCATCCACGGCGAAGGCGGAGCGGTCCCACTCGGGAAACACGGCATCGCCCGCCGGGGCCGCGTGGACGAAGGTGAGTTCGAGCCGGTCGGCCAGCGGCAGCACCTGCCGATAGACCTCCGCCCCGCCGGCGACCGTGACGCTGTCGGCCCCCATTCCCGCCCCCACCTGCTGGGCCAGGACGAGCGCGGCGTCGAGATCGGCTGCGGTGTGGACGCCCTCGGGGCGGAAGGCGGGATCGCGCGTCAGGACGATCGTCTCGCGTCCCGGCAGCGGCTTGCCGATGGAGAGGAAGGTCTTGCGCCCCATCAGCACGGGGCGCCCCAGCGTCAGGCTGCGGAACCGGCGCAGATCGGTCTTCAGCCGCCAGATCAGGCGGTTGTCGTCACCGATGACGCCATTGTCGGCCACGGCCGCGACCAGCACGATCGGAAGCGAAGCCATCAGTCAGCCCTGCCCTGCCAGCCGCGCCAGCGCCTCGCCGTCGAGGCGCTTCACCGTCCATTCGTCCTGCGCCTTGGCGCCCAGCGACCGGTAGAACACACGCGAGGGCTCGTTCCAGTTCAGCACCCACCAGGCCAGCCGCGGCAGCCCCTCGTCGAGGCAGCGCCGCGCCAGCCCCGCCATCAGCGCTTTGCCGATGCCGTGGCCGCGGAAGGGCGGGTGGACGAAGAGATCCTCGAGCCAGATGCCGTGGCGGCCGGAGAAGGTCGAATAAGTGTAGAACCAGACGGCGAAGCCAGCCGGCTCGCCGCTCCACTCGGCGATGTCGCAGAAGGCCCTGGGGTTGTCGCCGAAGAGCGCGGCCGCGATCTCGGCCTCCGTCGCGACGACGTGGTCGGCGAGCCTCTCATACTCGGCGAGCGCCCTGATGAAATCGAGCACGAGGCCGGCCTCGTCGGGCCGGGCGGGACGGATGGTGAGTGTCATACCGCGATCGGCGCCTTGATCGCCGGATGCGGGTCGTAGCCCTCGATTGTCACGTCGGCGAAGCTGAAATCCTCCAGACGCGTGATCGACGGGTTCAGGCTCAGCCGCGGCAGCGGCCTGAACTCCCGTGTCAGCTGCAGCTTCGCCTGGTCGAGATGGTTCAGGTAGAGATGCGTGTCGCCGAAGGAATGCACGAAATCGCCGACGGCCAGCCCCGTCACCTGCGCCACCATATGCGTCAGCAGGGCATAGCTGGCGATGTTGAAGGGCACGCCGAGGAAGACGTCGGCCGAGCGCTGGTAGAGCTGGCAGGACAGTTTTCCATCGGCCACGAAGAACTGGAACAGGCAGTGGCACGGCGCCAGCGCCATCTTCGGGATGTCGGCGGGGTTCCAGGCCGAGACGATCAGCCGGCGCGAATCCGGATTGCGCCGGATCTCGCCCACCAGCCAGGCGATCTGGTCGATCGTGCTGCCATCCGGCGCGGGCCAGGTGCGCCACTGCCGGCCATAGACCGGGCCGAGATCGCCCTTCTCGTCGGCCCATTCGTCCCAGATCGTGACGCCGTTCTCCTGCAGATAGCGGACATTGGTGTCGCCGCGCAGGAACCAGATCAGCTCATGGATGATCGACTTCAGATGCAGCTTCTTGGTCGTGACGAGCGGGAAGCCCTCGCTCAGATCGAAGCGCATCTGGTGACCGAACACGGCCAGCGTGCCGGTGCCGGTGCGGTCATCCTGGTGCATGAGCGAATCTCGATCGAAACGGCGCCACCATAGCCGCAGGCCGCGGCGCTGGCGCGGGCGGCCCTGCCGCCTTCCCCTGTTTTCTCGCATCCGATCGTCTCAGCCGTCCGTGCCAGCCGATGGCAGTGGCCGCAACCGAGCCGAGCCCGCTCACGTGATTGCGAGGGGAGTTGAGCGGCGCAGCCCTTTGCCGCGCGCCGCGCGCCACCATCTCCTGCCCGAGAGCAGAAACGAGGAGATGATGATGACACGATCGCGCCGCGCCTGGCCGGCTCTGGTTCTCCTGGCCTGTGTCGGCGTCTCGCTGTCATGCCTGCCTGATGGCGCGGGCGCCCTGCCCACCGGGACCGGCGCCGCCCCGGCCGGTACAGTCGCGGCCGCTCCACAGGCGTCTTCGAAGATCTCGGAGGCCGCGGCCCGGCGGATCGCCTGGGGCTCGGGCATCGACCATATCGAGGACATCGTGCTGGCCGATGGGCGCTGGCAGGTCGCAGGCCGCGACCGCAGCGGCACCGAGATCACCGTCGACATCCATGTCCACGACGGCCGCGTGCTGGACCAGACCGGGCTCCTCGCAAATTAAGCCGGCTGGCGCGCCATCGGCTCTTTCCCCCGCCCTCCACAGCCCCTATATTGACGTTGCCGTTCGCAAGATCGGCTATGGCGATAAACGAGCGTCGGAATAAGCTTTTCGGACCCGGGGGCGGTACCCGGCGCCTCCACCACAGCCCTGCGGCGCGAGCCATGGGGCGGCCTGCGGGATCTTGGACCGCGGGCTTGCCAGGCCACCGAGTGGCAGGGTTGCGGCGGGGGCGAAATAGGATCGACGAGAGTGTAAAGGCCGTTCTTTTGCCCGGTATGGTTCCGCCGTTATAGGGCTAACGCATAGTTGCCAACGACAACAATGCTCGGGTCGCTGTCGCCGCGTAAGCGGTGCTGGTTCCCAAACCTAAGTCCTTCCGTTTAGCGACGTAAGGCGGGGCCCGGAGGCGCCTGGCAACAGAAGCCTCCACTTCATTCGATGCCTGGCCGGCTGCTGCCGCGGGATGCTGGAAGCGGAAACCTCGACCCGATGTCCAAGGACGTTCTTCGCTACGATCTGATGGTGCAGGACGCGCTCAAGGGCGTGGTGCGCAAGATTCTCGCGGAGGCGGGGCGGGATGGCCTGCCCGGCGACCACCATTTCTACGTGACCTTCCGCACCGGCGCGCCAGGCGTGCGCGTCTCGCAGCGCCTGCGTGACAAGCACCCCGACGAGATGACGATCGTCCTCCAGCACCAGTTCTGGGATCTGAGCGTCAGCGAGCATGCCTTCGAGGTCGGCCTGTCGTTCTCGAACGTGCCCGAGCGGCTGCTGATCCCCTTCGACGCGATCACTACCTTCTTCGACCCCTCGGTCCAGTTCGGCCTGAAGTTCGAGACTCAGGATACCGAGGGCGCCTCCGCCAATGACGCGGCCGCCATGCCGCGGCCCCGCGGGGCGGGCTCGGAGCCGAGCGAAGCGCCGGCCGCGCCCCTCGCCCTCCCCGCCAAGGCGACCCCGGCGGGCGTGCCCGCGATCAAGGCGCGCACCGAGGCTCCGGCCAAGGGCGGATCGAAGACTGCCAAGCCGCAGGCCCAGGAACCCGCCGCCGGAACGACCGAACCCGCGCCCGATGACGGCGGCGGCGCCCAGGTCGTGAGCCTCGACGCCTTCCGCAAGAAAACCTGATCGGCCCGCGAGCCCACCCCGACCACCGCAACGGGCTCGTCCTCCGGCGCACCGCCGCCCCCGGCAGCCCTCGCAGAGCAGGTTGCCCATGTCCGACACCCGCACCGAGACCGATTCCTTCGGCCCCATCGCCGTCCCGGCGGACCGCTACTGGGGCGCGCAGACGCAACGCTCGCTCGAGAATTTCCGGATCGGCGGCGAGCGCGAGCGCATGCCCCTGCCGCTCGTCCATGCGCTGGTTCTGGTCAAGAAGACCGCAGCCCATGTCAACGCCCGCCTCGGGCTGATCGACCCGCGCGTCGCCGGCGCCATCGGCCAGGCGGCCGACGAGGCGCTGTCGGGCCAGTTCGACGACCACTTCCCGCTGGTGATCTGGCAGACCGGGTCCGGCACGCAGACCAACATGAACGTCAACGAGGTGCTGGCGAACCGCGCCAACGAGCTTCTCGGCGTGGGGCGCGGCGCCAAGAGCCCGGTCCATCCCAATGACCACGTCAACCGCGGCCAGTCCTCGAACGACTGCTTCCCGACCGCGATGCACATCGCCGCCGCCCTCGAGATCGCGCGCTCGCTGCTGCCGGCGCTGCGCGCCCTCGAAACGGCGCTGGCCGACAAGGCGGCGGCCTTCAAGGATCTGGTCAAGATCGGGCGCACCCATCTCCAGGATGCGACGCCCGTCACGCTCGGCCAGGAATTCTCCGGCTATGCGATGCAGCTCCATCTCGGCGTCAGTCGGATCGAGGCGTCGCTCGGCGGGCTCTACGCGCTGGCCCAGGGCGGCACCGCCGTCGGCACCGGCCTCAACACGCATCCCGACTTCGCCGCCCTCTTCGCCCGCGAGGTCGCGGCCCTGACCGGCGTGCCCTTCCGCAGCGCCGAGAACAAGTTCGAGGCGCTGGCGAGCCATGGCGCGCTCGCCGCCGCCCATGGCGCGCTCGCGGCGCTGGCCGCCGACCTGTTCAAGATCGCCAACGACATCCGCCTGATGGGCTCAGGGCCACGCTCGGGCCTCGGCGAGATCAGCCTCCCCGCAAACGAGCCCGGCTCCTCGATCATGCCCGGCAAGGTCAACCCGACCCAGGCCGAGGCGCTGACCATGGTCGCGGCGCAGGTCATGGGCAACCAGACCACGATCGGCTTCGCCGCGAGCCAGGGCCATTTCGAGCTGAACGTCTTCAAGCCGGTGATCGCCGCCGCCTTCCTGCAGTCGGTGAGGCTGTTGACCGACGCGGCAGACAGCTTCCGCGCCCACTGCATCGAGGGCATCGTCGCCAATGAGGTCCAGTTGCGGGAGTTGCTGTCGCGCTCGCTGATGCTGGTGACGGCGCTGGCGCCGGCCATCGGCTATGACGGCGCCGCCGGCATCGCCAAGGCGGCCCATCACAATGGCACGACACTGCGCGAGGAAGCGCTACGCGCCGGCGTCGCCGCCGATCTGTTCGACGCCACCGTCAGGCCCGAGCTTATGCTCGGCCCGGCCTGAGCGGGCGCCCCGCCATGGCCGAGATCGTCAATCTGCGCCGGGCCCGCAAGCAACGCGCGCGTCAGGAGGCGGAGCAGCAGGCGCAGCAGAACCGCATCGCCTTCGGCCGGACCAAGGCCGAGCGAAGCCTGACGCAGGCCGAGCGCGACAAGGCCGCCCGCGCGCTGGACGGACACCACCTCGCTCCGCCCGACGACGAGCCCACGCCGTGAGCGCCGAGCGCAAGCGCTCGCTCACCGTCGCCGGCCACCGCACCAGCGTCTCGCTGGAAGAGCCCTTCTGGGAGGCGCTGAAGGAGATCGCCGCCGCGCAGGGACTGACCGTGGCCGCCCTGATC
>NCCO01000075.1 GCA_002279705.1 Allobosea sp. 12-68-7 | reverse complement strand
TCGCGAGTAGGGCGCGGCCCCGCCATCGCGGGGAGACGCCCTAGGTTCTTCAGATAAAAAGGCGATGTCCTTCCGAGCGGCTCGCATGTCGCATCATGAACGTTCTGTCGGATAGCAACCCGGTCCACATGTTTTGTTTTGGTGGGGCAAAACGCTCGTCATACGCCGTTGCCATCCTCCTGGCGTGCCGCACCAAAGGGGTGCGGCTATTGTCAGGAGATCCCTCGTGTCCCCCTTTTCCCGCACCGCATTTGCCATGGCCATCGCCGCAGCCGTGGCGCTGCCCGGCTTCGCGCGCGCCGATGGCCAGCCGGTGGTCTCCCTGGAGCCGATGTATCTCGGACGGCTGCCCGTTATGATCTACTCCGACCGAGCCTCGCCGGTGACCTCGCTGCCGGTCCGCCGCGTGATCGGCAGTGGTGAGAATGTCGAGATCGAATACGACACCTCCGCCGCACCTCGGCCAGTTGTCAGCTGCGTCAATCCGCGCATCGTAGGAACCGGGGAGAACGCCAGTAGCGAGTGCGACGAGGCCGCGTCCGCCGCCGCGCCCCACACGATGCCGAACATTGGCGGGGGCCATAATTCGGCACTCTGGAACCTCCAGTGGCTGCCCGCCTCGGTCCGCTGAACACCCTCCAGACGGTCCGACCAGCAATGTTTTGTCATGATCGGGACGCGCCTCATACATAATGGCAAGGCATTCTCCCCTTGGAGGGGTGGTTCCACCCCATGCCCTTGCCCTGCATACCAGGAGAGACCCGTGATCAAGCTGCCCCATCTGGCTGCCCTGACGTTGTTGGCGGCCGTCGCCGCAACTTCGACGGTGCTCGTTCCATCCTCGGCACTCGCCTCCCCGGAAGGCCACGGCAACAACGCCCAGCTGCTCGGCCAGCCGGCCGCGCGCGGCACCGGCCGCGTGGTGCGGATCGAGATGACGGAAAACGCCTACAGCGTGCCGCGCATCCAGGTCCGGGCCGGCGAGACAATCCGCTTCGTGGCGGTGAACCGCGGCCAGTTCCTGCATGAGTTCAGCTTCGCCCCGGCCGCCGTCGCCGCCGCGCACCGGCCCCAGATGGCCCAGATGTTCGAGCATGGCATGATCACGCCGGAGCGCGTCGTCAGCCTGACGATGACGATGCCGGACGGCACGCGCATGGACCACACGGCGCCCAACACGGTGCTCGTCGAGCCGGGCAAGACCGGCGAGATCTCCTGGCGCTTCACGCGCGCCGGCACCATTGAAATCGCCTGCAACGTCCCTGGCCACTACGAGAGCGGTATGGCAGCCGAACTCGTCGTGACGCCGCGCTGAACGACGGAGAACGCAGATGACAAGCCCGCTTTCCCGTCGTGACTCACTGAAACTGGTGGCTGCCGCCGGGATGGCGGGTGTCGTCACTGTCTATCCGGGCCGTCAGAGCTTCGCCAATGCGCATCGGGTTCAAGATTTGGCAGTGGAGGCCACGCGCATCACTGTCGATGGCACGCAGACCAATGCGCTTACCATTGGCGGGACGGTGCCCGGCCCACTGCTGCACTGGCGCGAGGGCGAAGAGGTGGTGATCCGCGTCACCAACCGCCTGAGCGAGCCGACCTCCATTCACTGGCACGGCCTGCTACTCGCTGGCGTCATGGACGGTGCGCCTGGCTTCAACGGATATGAAGCGATCCAGCCTGGCCAGACCTATACCTACCGCTTCCAGATTCGGCAGGCCGGCACCTACTGGTACCACAGCCACTCTGCGGCGCAGGAGCAGGCGGGCATGTACGGGGCGATCGTCATCGAGCCGGCGAGGCCGGAGCCGGTGCGGGTCACGCGCGACTATGTCGTGTTGCTCTCGGATCACAGCCCGGAAGCGCCGAACGCCATCTTTCGTAATCTCCGGAACCGCGAAGGCTACTACAACCGTGGCCAGCGCACGTTTGTGGATTTCATGCGTGACGTCCGCCGCAATGGTTGGGGCGCTACAATGGCCGATCGGAAGGCCTGGGGCGAGATGCGGATGGATCCGACGGATCTAGCCGACGTCACCGGCTACAGCTTCCTGGTCAACGGGCGCGGCCCACAAGACAACAAGACTTTCCTTTTCACACCGGGCGAGCGGGTGCGGCTGCGCTTCATCAACGCCTCTGCCATGTCCATCTATGACGTGGCGATTCCCGACCTGCGAATGACGGTAATCTCGGCGGACGGGCTACCGGTGATGCCGGTACCGGTCGACGAGTTCCGCATTGGCGTCGGCGAGACCTACGACGTGGTGGTCAACCCGACGGAGGCGCGTGCCTTCACCATCATGTCGGAGCCACTCGACCGCAGTGGCTATGCGCGTGCCACCTTGGCACCGCGCGAGGGGATGGAAGCACCGATCCCGCCACGGCGGCCGAGGACCGTGCTGACCATGGCGGATATGGGCATGGCCCACGGCGGTATGGCGATGGGCGGCTCCGGGATGGCTGGCATGGACCATAGCGGCATGGCGATGGGTGGAGTTGGCACCGGCCCGGCCGCGGCCAACCCTCATGCGGGGCATGCGATGCCTGGCGCCCCGGCGCCAGCCGCAGCCGACCCCCATGCGGGGCATGCTATGCCCAGCACCTCTGCCATGGCCGATCCGAACAACCCGCTAGGCTGGGAACAGGCCGGCACGCCGGCAGGAAAGCGTGCCCTGCGTTATGCGGATCTCCGTAGCACGCGAGCTCGGCCGAACGCGCCGCAGCCCTCGCGGGACATCATCCTGCGTCTTACCGGCCAGATGGGGCGCTATTCCTGGTCGCTGAACGACCGCCGCTTCGGCATGGAGGAGGGAATTCGGGTCCGCGAGGGCGATCGGGTTCGCATCCGATTCATGAATGAGACGATGATGGCGCATCCGATGCACCTGCACGGGATGTTCATGGAGATGGAGAACGGCGCGGGCGACCGGCTACCCTACAAGCATGTCGTGCTTGTCCGCCCAGGCGCTGAAGCCTCCGTCCTCCTAACTGCCGATGAGGTCGGCGACTGGCCGCTGCATTGCCATCTCCTGTACCACATGGAGGCAGGCATGATGACTCGCTTCATCGTCGAGCCTGCCCGTGTGGCGAGTGCGGGCTGATGCGGACTCTCCTGCTTGCTGCCGCCGCGGGGCTTTCCTTTGCGGCGGTGACACCCGCGCTTGCACACAACCATAACGCCATCAACTCAGTGGTCCGCCTCAATAATTTTGACTACGGCGGGTCTTCGCAGGGCGACCGCCTCTCATGGGATCTCGATGCCCTGATCGGCACATACGATCATCGGCTTCTTTTCCGTACTGAAGGCGAGCAAATTCGTGGCCAAACGGAGAAGGCTGAGATCCAGCTATTCTACAACCGCCCCATCTCGGAATTCTGGGACGTCAACGTCGGGTGGCGCCGCGACTTCTTCCGAACCAACAGGAACTACGGTGCTGTCGGTTTCAGGGGCATTGCGCCCTACTTTGTCGAGGTTGAGGCAACTGCCTACGTCAGCGAAGAAGGCGTACTGAGCGGGCGCCTGGAGCTGTCAGCCGATTTGCTGGTCGCCCGCAGCATCTTCAACGACAATGGACCGGGTCTCTATCTGAAGCCCGCAATCGAGCTCAACGCGAGTGCTGGCAGCGACCGCGAGTTGGAAATAAGGCGGGGGCTGACGGACATGGATCTGTCGCTGCAGCTGCGCTACGAATTTACGCCGCAAATCGCGCCCTATGTCCAAGTGGGTTGGGAACGTCAGTTGGGCGAGACGGCCAATGTAGCACGCGCGAGTGGAGAACGTATTTCCAACAGCTATGCTGTCATTGGCATCCGGTCTCTCTTCTAATGCCACCGGACCCGGTTTAGGGAGTTGGGCGGCATGCGGAGCGATCAATTATCGCCCGAAGCGCATCTCCTCGTTGTCGAGGACGACGGGGAGATGCGAAACCTGATCACGAAATTCCTGCGCCAGAACGGCTTCCGCGTCACCGGTGCGCGCGACGGTCGGGAGATGTGGGACGTGCTTGGCAGCACCCCCGTGGACCTCATCCTCCTCGATGTCATGCTGCCCGGGCAATCCGGCTTGGACTTGTGCCGTGCTCTGCGGGCCAAATCCGGCGTGCCGATCATCATGGTCACAGCGCGTGGGGAGGAGGCGGATCGCGTTCTCGGCCTCGAGTTGGGCGCAGACGATTACATCCCGAAGCCTTTCGGCCGCGCAGAACTGCTGGCGCGGGTGCGTGCACTGCTACGCCGTTCGAGCGGCGCGGCCGGCGAGCCGGTGGCGGGCGCGACAGGTGACACGCTCAACTTCGGCGGCTGGTCGCTCGATGCACGACGGCGGGAGCTAGCCTCTCCCGACGGCGTGGCAGTGGATCTCTCCGGCGGCGAATATGACCTGTTGCTGGCCTTCTGTGGGCATGCACAGCGGGTGCTGAGCCGAGACCAGCTACTCGATCTGGCGCGGAACCGCCACGCCTTCAACGGCACCGACCGGTCGGTGGATGTAATGGTGAGCCGGCTGCGCCGGAAGCTGGAGCCAACGGAGACGAGTCCGGCAGTGATCAAGACGATCCGCGGCGCCGGCTATATGTTGGTGCCTGCCGTGAAGCGCGGCGTATGAGGTTGCTCGGCTGGCTGGTTCCCGGAACGCTTGGAGGGCGCGTCGTCCTTGTCCTGCTGGTCGGCCTCCTCACCTTCCACGTCGGCAGTCTTTGGTTGCATCAGGCGGGAACTGCAGCGTTGCTCGGCACGACGTGGGAAGCCGTGCTCGCCGAGCGTTTGGTTACCGTCAAGCGAGCGGTGGTTGCGCTTCCGCTTGCTGAGCGCGACGGCACAGCCCATGCCCTATCAACCGCAAGCCTGGACCTTCATTGGACCGCAGATGCGACCGTAAATTTAGTGGTGGAGGCCAGCCCACGTATTGAGGCACTCCGGGCCAGGCTGGGCGAGCTGGTGCCAGCATCGGACCTTGCGGGACTTCGGCTGGGCTATGCCGAACAGGGCACGAGCCAGACCGACCCGGCGCGCCACTTGCTGCTAGGCGCACTGCCGCTGGCAGATGGGAGCTGGCTCAACTTTTCGGCGACGTTGCTCCGCTCGGGCTCCCCCGAACATGCGACACTGCTGTCCACCACAGCGATGGGGGTGGGTATCCTCATCCTCGCGCTGTTCGTGGTCCGGCTGATAGGTCGGCCGCTGCGCGCATTGTCGGAGGCAGCGGATCGGATCGGCGGGGCCGGGCCGCAGGCGCCGATCCCGGAGGAGGGGCCGCGTGAGGTTCGTCAGGCGGCGCAGGCCTTCAACCTAATGCAGGGCCGCATCAACCGCCTGATTTCCGATCGCACCCAAGCGCTGGCCGCCGTCAGTCACGACTTGCGCACGCCGATCGCCCGGCTGCGGCTACGCGCAGGATTCGTCGAGGATGGCGAGGCGGCGCGCGCCATCGATGCCGACCTCGACGAGATGGAGGCGATGATTGATTCGACGCTCGCCTATCTGCGCGGCGAGACAGAGAGCGAGCCGCGCAAGCCGGCCGACCTGGTGGCGATGATCGAGACGCTGTGCGATGCGGCCGCCGATGCGGGCGCGGACGTGGCCTATGCCGGACCTCCGCAGGCGCGGCTGGTCTGCAGCCCAGTGACGCTGAAGCGCGCCTTCTCAAACCTCATCGACAACGCGGTGAAGTACGGGGGCAGCGCGCGGGTGGAACTCGTAGATCGCGAGGATGCCCTGGTTCTGCGCGTGCAGGACAATGGCCCTGGCATTCCCGAGACCGACCTCGAAGTGGTCTTTGAGCCATTCCGGCGACTTGAGGCCTCCCGCAACCGCGGCACCGGCGGCAGCGGGCTCGGACTGACCATCGCGCGCCAAGCCTTCGAGCAGCATGGAGGCGCTCTGCGTCTGGCGAACCGGCCGGACGGCGGATTGCTGGCCGAGGCCCTCCTGCCACGATCCGCGACCCAGGCTACCAAGGAGGCTGTGTCGTGAACCCAAGTGTGACGAAGCTTGCTGCTCTGCTGACCGGACTTACCATCGTTGACCGTCGTCGCTTCAGAACGGCGTGGATCTTGAACGTCGCTTGGGCGGAACCACGTCTAAATCGCTGCAAGCGCTCGCCGCGAACAGGAGGCAGTTGGGCGCACGATGGCAGATGTTGAGCATCACAGGCCTGGCCGCCTTCGGCGGACCTTTCGGACGTTCATCGCGGCCATTCTCCTTGTCGCCTTTAGCCTGCCGCTTTTGGCGGAGCCCCACCTCCACGGCGCTCACACACCGGGTGTCGATGGGGACGCAGGCCAAATCCATTGCGGCATGTCGAGTACCGGACATGAGCCTGCATTCGGGATGCTGGTGCGGGGGAGCCCAGATCTTGAGCACGTTCCAACGGATGATCTCGCCTGCCTCATCGCTGAGGGGTGTTGGTCTGGCTCTGACGGAGCATGCATCACGACTAGCCCATTGCATCCCGCCTTCGCGGCGATCTCGCCCGCCGGCCGTGACGCTGGGTCGGTTGGAATCACCGCTTGTCCGGACGTGCCACCTCCTCGTCGCGCCTGATCGGCAGCACTTGCGCCACGCGCACTGGACAGCTGCCCTTCAGCAGCATCGATAAACCCATTTACAAGGCGGCAGGGCGACTGGCGAAACGGGATCCAGCCTCGTGCCGGAAGACAGGAACTTAGAAAATGATACTCGGTATTTTCCGCGCAAAACTACGCCTCTTGGCATGCACAGCGGTAGTGGCCGCCGGCGCCGCTTTGGTCAGCGATCCGGCAAGGGCTGCAATCGGTGAAGAATACGAGCCCGGTGGCGGTGCGCCGACCAGCACGTGGTTCGCCCTCCGATCGGAAGCCGCCCAGCGGATCGACCGGGAGTACGTGACGGGCATGCGCCCTCATCACGCGGGTGCCTTAAGCATGAGTGCCGAATACCTGCGCGATCCGGGCCGATCGTCGCCGCTCCTCCAAGCGCTTTCGCGTGCGATCGTCGCGAACCAGACCTTCGAGATCGGGGTGCTGGACGAGATCGCTCGCAATCTCGACGCGCCACCCGTCCGGCTGTTCGGGCTGACGCTGCAGCCGATCGCGACTGACGGCATGGCGCAGGCCGAGCGGTTCCTCAAGGCTCCGATTCCGTCTAGGATGACCCATGCGATCGGGCCAGTTTCGGAGACCGATGTGCGCTTCGCCAAGGCGATGATCATCCATCACCAAGGCGCGGTGGAAATGGCGCAGGACTACCTGGCAAATCCCGGCGCACGAAACGGCTTTCTCGGATGGATGAACATCTAGGTCCAGACGGACCAGACGCAGGAAATTGCTCTCTTGCAACGGATCACCGCGGCCTACCCTGGGAACGCCGATCTGATTGAAGTCCCGCCTTCCATGATCCACGGCATGGAAGGCATGCAGCACGGTTCAGGCGGTCACGGGGCGCACACGACAGCAACTCCTGCAAGTCCGACGCAGGGCGGCGGCAATCCGCACGCCGGCCACGCTGCACACGGAACCGGTGCTGGTGCGGCAGCCGACCGGTCCGGCGGCACCACAGGGGCCGCACGAGGCGGGCTGCACCAAGGCCATCATTGACCGAGAGCGCCCCGGCCACCTGGCCGGGGCGCTCCTTCTTGTTGGAGATTGAAGATGAAACTGTTTTCCACCGCGCTGTGCAGCGTCGTTATCCTGGCCACTCTGGCGAACGCGCCCAAGGCGTATGCGCACTCTGACATTATCGCTTCGGAGCCTGCCGAGGGATCTGTACTGGTGAGTTCGCCGGAGCGCATTTCGTTGCGCTTCACAGCACCGATGCAGGTTACCTCGCTCCGCCTGCTCGACTTTTCGGGACGCGAGCGCGCCTTGCAACGCCAGGGCTCGCGCACTGCAGCCGTTACTGAAGCACAGGCTACCTTGACGTCGCCTCTGCCGCCGGGAGCCTTCCGGATTGAGTTCCGTGGCCTCTCCGCCGATGGCCATGTCGGCGGAGGCGCTGTGAATTTTCTGATTGATCCCAGCCGGCGCTAATCAACGGCTGCCGGAACAGGTCCCATGCCGATCACCGAACTGCTTCGCGCCACTTGGTATGTCGCCGCACTCGGCGGCGCCGGTCTCGCATTTTTCTTTGCGTTCTTCGTACGAGACCTGGCCGCTGGCGATTCGGCGCGGCTGCGTCGCTGGCGCGTGCTGGCCTTCGCGCTCGGGTCGGCCGCCGCCGTTGCCCTGCTCACCCTCAACGTTTCCGATCTTGCAGGCGGCTCCACCATCCTCGATGGCGAGCTCTGGGAGATAACCCTCGGATCGCGGGTTGGTATGGCTTACGGGGTAGGGCTGATCGGGCTTGCGCTTGGTATGGCCGCGGCACGCGGCGTCGCAATCGTCGGCGGCGTCCTAGCCTGTGCCAGCTTCACCCTGCTCGGGCACACGCCGGTGGCGGGTAGCTGGCCTCTGCCCTCGGCGCTGCTGCTCGTGCATCTGCTCGTCGGCGCCTTCTGGATCGGCAGCTTGCCACCGCTCACCTGGGCCGCGCGTCGCGGCGGAGAGCGCGACACCGCTCTGCTTCGCGATTGGTCGCGCGCTGCGGCCTGGGCTGTTCCGTTGATGCTCGCCGCAGGCGTCGTACTCGCTTGGCTGCTGACCGGAAGCGTCGCCAATCTAGTGGGAACGCGCTACGGCGTCGTGTTGCTTGCCAAGGCGACGTTGACATCCGGGATGCTGGCGCTTGCGGCTTGGCATCTCTGGCGCCTGACGCCTGCTTTAGAGACGAGGAAGCGGGGGGCGGGGCCACGGCTTGCGCGCTCCATCACCTTTGAAGCCCTCATCGCGTTGGCCGTCCTCTTTGCTGCGGCCGTGCTTGTCTCGATGCCGCCCCGGATTGTCGGTGCCTGATTCCTGACCGCTTTCGAAGTTGGAAGGCCATGTCCCGGCAGCGGCAGTGAACCGACTACTCGCACAGCGCCCAGTCGGCATCCGCAGGCTGGCCGTGCCTGGCACGCCGATGGGCTCACTTGGCATGGAAGTCCCTGGCCAGGTGCTGGATAGCTATGACGTCTGACCTGCCATGCGCGTGGCCGTTATACCACCTCCATGCGCTTCCGCGGCGGCGCACCAGTGTGATGTACGCTGAAAGTGTGGATTTGGTAGCGATGAGCCCTTGACCCTCCCATAAGGGCAATCACCACCTCTCATCTGGAACCAGAATTCATTAGGAGGGCGTGATGCATCGCTTTCGAATCGCGAACATGAACTGCGGCGGCTGCGCGAAGGGCGTCACGGCCGCGCTGCGACGGGCGGACCCTCTAGCGCAGGTCGACATCGCGCTGGAGCCGCGCGAAGCGGCCGTGATGTCGAGCCTGGAGACAGTGCACCTGGAGCAGGCGTTACGCGATGCCGGATGGCAGGTCGAGCGTATCGCTGCGTGACTGCAGGTCAGCGCGGCGGCGACACCGTTCTACGCGGCGCTGTCCGAGAAGCAGCGCCGCACCGCCGACGAGCTTATGGCCGAACACCTCCGTGGCATGCAGATGGGAATGCGGTGACATGAAGCGAATGAATGGCGTCCACGTGCAGAGCACGTCATCTTGGTGGCGCACTCGTACCGGAATCGCCGTAATCGGCTTCGCGCTGGTTGCAGCTTTTTACGTCCTGCGGGAGCATTGGGGTCACGCGTTCGGCACGCTTCCGTATCTCATTCTCCTGGCCTGCCCGCTCATGCACCTGTTCATGCACCACGGGCATGGCCACGGCAAAGACGGATAGACCCTGGTTCAGGCCGCGGAACTGGCGCCAAATGATCCACGATGTGCAGCGAGGATGGGCTGGCTTGGCTGCTCCCGCGGCACGTTACCTCGCGACTATGCTGGCTTTAAACCTAGTCTGGGAAGCAGCGCAGCTCCCCCTGTACACGTTGTGGGCAGAGGGAACGCCGGACGAGATCGCCTTCGCCGTCCTGCATTGCACTGGCGGGGACGCGATGATTGCGGCTGCCGCGCTTACGGTAGCGATACTGCTGACGCAATCCTGGCGCTGGCCGCGCCAGGGACGGGGCAGCGTCCTGGTGGTCGCAACCCTCATCGGCCTTGGCTACACGGTGTTCAGCGAGTGGCTGAATGTCGATCTGCGCCAGTCCTGGACCTACACGGCCGCCATGCCGCGACTTCCGCCGTGGGGAACCGGGCTCGCTCCTTTCCTCCAGTGGCTGCTTCTGCCGCCCCTGGCAATGCTGGTAGCGCTGCCGCCCGCGCGGCCTTTTACGCGCTGAGGAGTTGAACGGACATGGAAAATCACGCCCCCCGCACAGCCCACGGCGAACATGGCCCCGAGCTTGAAGGGACTGCGGTGGCAACAGGCACCGTGAAGGATCCAGTCTGCGGCATGATGGTCGACCCGGCAAAGACTGCTCACCACGCCGATCATGCGGGACATGCCTACCATTTCTGCTCAGCCGGTTGCCGCACCAAGTTCATCGCCGAGCCAGGCAAGTATTTGCAGGCACGCGCGCCGCTGCGTGCCGAGGCCGTTGCGTCGGGAACCATCTACACCTGTCCGATGCACCCTCAGATCCGGCAGCCGGGCCCGGGCAGCTGTCCGATCTGTGGCATGGCACTCGAACCAGAAACCCCCTCGGCCGAGACGGGACCCAACCCGGAGCTTGTGGACTTCACACGGCGCTTCTGGATCGGCCTTGTGCTGACCATCCCGGTCTTCCTCCTGGAAATGGGCGGTCACCTGACGGGGATGATGCACCTCGTCGGCGGGCCGCGCGTCGGCAACTGGATTCAGCTGGCGCTGGCAACGCCCGTGGTGCTCTGGGCTGGCTGGCCATTCTTCGTCCGTGGGTGGCAGAGCCTGGTGAACCGAAGCCTCAACATGTTCACGCTTATTGCCCTCGGCACCGGTGTCGCCTGGGTGTTCAGCGTCGTGGCGACCGTCGCCCCCGGTATCTTTCCCGCGGCGTTCCATGCGGCCGATGGCTCCGTCGCTGTGTACTTTGAGGCGGCGGCGGTGATCGTGGTGCTGGTGCTGCTCGGCCAAGTGCTGGAGCTGCGCGCACGCGAACAGACCGGAGGTGCCATTCGCGCCCTGCTCGACCTGGCGCCCGCCCAGGCGCGGCGGCTGCGCGAGGACGGGTCGGATGAGGAAGTGCCGTTGGCCGCGATCGTGGTTGGCGACCGGCTGCGTGTCCGCCCGGGCGACAAGGTGCCGCTGGATGGCGAGGTGCTCGAGGGCGCCTCCAACATCGATGAGAGCCTTGTGACGGGTGAGGCAGTGCCGGTCACTAAGACTGCCGGTGATCAGGTCGTTGGCGGCACGCTTAACGGCCAGGGCAGCTTCATCATGCGCGCCGATCGCGTCGGCCAGGACACGGTGCTGGCGCAGATCGTGCGCATGGTCGCGGGCGCACAGCGCTCGCGCGCCCCGATTCAGCGCCTGGCTGATCAGGTTGCCGGGTGGTTCGTGCCAGCGGTGGTAATCATCGCGCTGGTCGCCTTCGTGGCGTGGTCGGTGTGGGGACCAGAGCCGCGCCTTGCCTTCGCGCTGGTTGCTGCGGTGACGGTGCTGATCATCGCCTGCCCGTGTGCGCTGGGGCTGGCAACACCGATGTCCATCATGGTGGGCGTAGGCCGTGGCGCGCAGGCCGGCGTGCTGATCAAGAACGCCGAGGCGCTGGAGCGCATGGAGCGCATCGACACGCTGGTCGTGGACAAGACCGGCACGCTTACCCAGGGGCGACCGGACGTGGTGGCGGTGATCCCGGCGGCGGGCGTGGCCGAGGAGGAGGTGTTGCGCCTAGCAGCGGGGTTGGAGCGGCCGAGCCAGCATCCCCTCGCCGAAGCCGTTGTGCGAGCGGCGGAGAAACGGGGCATGATCGTGCCGCCGGTCGAGGGCTTCGATGCCCCTATTGGCCGCGGAGTGACGGGCCAGGTTGAGGGACGCCAGGTCGCGGTCGGCAACGCTCGCCTCATGGCGGAGGCCAACGTGGATCTCGGCGCCTTGTCGGCGGAAGCCGAGCGCCAGCGTGGGGATGGCGCAACAGTCTTCTTCGTGGCGGTGGATCGCAGCGCCTTCGGAATTGTCGCCGTGGCAGATCCGGTCAAGGCGACGACACCAGCAGCGCTCGCGGGGCTCGCGAAGGATGGCGTCCGGGTGGTGATGCTGACTGGCGATAATCGCACAACGGCCGAGGCCGTGGCGCGACGCCTTGGCATCACCGAGGTCGAGGCGGAGGTCCTGCCCGAGGACAAGCAGCGCATCATCGAAAAGCTGAAGGCTGAGGGGCGCCGCGTGGCCATGGCCGGCGATGGCGTAAATGACGCCCCAGCGCTGGCGGCGGCCGAAGTGGGCATCGCTATGGGCACCGGTACGGCGGTGGCGATTGAAAGTGCCGGTGTGACGCTGCTTGGCGGAGACCTCATGGGGATCGTCCGGGCGCGGCGGCTGTCAGAGGCCGTGATGGGCAACATTCGGCAAAATCTGTTCTTCGCCTTCGCCTACAACGCGGCTGGCGTGCCGATCGCCGCGGGGGTGCTGTATCCCATGTTCGGGATTCTGCTTTCGCCCATTATCGCGGCGGCAGCGATGGCCCTTTCCTCGGTGAGCGTAGTGGGCAACGCGCTGAGGCTCCGCGCGACGCGGCTCGATTAACGATACCCAGCGCTGAGGAGAAGGGACGGCAGACATGATGCAGGGAGCAACGATGGGTGGCGGGATGTTTTGGGGAATGGGTCTGGTTGGGCTGTTGTTCCTCGCCCTTATTGTCCTGGGGATCCTCGCACTCGCCAAATACGTATTTGGACCACGCATTTGACGCGAGCTCAGACCTGCCTACTCACCGCGGCAGCCGCTGTTTTCGTGGCGACGGCGGCCGCCGGTGGATGGCGCGTTTGGGGGCCAGGTAATCAAGGTGCAGATGGAGCTACTGCGGATCTTCTACTCGGGCAGCGTGTATATGCGGAGTACTGCGCCTCGTGCCACGGAGCGAACCTTGAAGGCCAGCCGGACTGGCGAACGCGCCGGCCGGACGGCAGATTGCCCGCCCCGCCGCATGACGCAACCGGCCACACTTGGCACCACTCAACGGCCCAGTTGATTGAGTTGACCCGCAAAGGGGTTGCTGGCCTTGTGCCCGGCTACGAAAGTGACATGCCCGCCTTTGAAGGCGTGCTTACCGACACCGAGATCGCCGCCGTCGTTGCCTATATCGCCAGTACTTGGCCGCAAGAACTCCGGCGCCGATAAGCTGACTTACCAGCACCAGCCGGTGGCGGAAGTCATTTCAACCAAATTGCGCTTCTTTGATTGGACGCCAAGTATTGTCTGTCTGCCCGTCGGTCACCGCCTGCGCCAGCAGCTTTGACACCTGCGGCGGATTGCTGGCTGCGGTCGCGCTGCCGAAACCACGGCAACGAAGGAGGATATGGCATGCTCTCAACGAAACGCGGCTTGGCCCTTGCGGCGCTTGGCCTTCTCGTGGCGCCGACAGTCGCCCGGGCGCAGGCGCTGCCGCGCGTCCAGGTCTGGCGGGATGCCGGCTGCGGTTGCTGCGGAGGCTGGGTGGAGCACATGCGAGCCGCCGGCTTCCCGTTGGAGGACAACATTGTGCAATCCGTCGCCGCAATTCGCCGAAGGCTGCGCACTCCATCGGACCTGCTATCCTGTCACGCTGCACTGGTGGATGGGTATGTGCTGGAAGGACATGTTCCTGCTGCGGCGGTAAAGCGCCTGGAAACCTACGACATCATCGCCTTCGATGGTGAGCGCGGCCGGATGAGCTTCATGCGCTTCCGCGGTGGCGAGCCGGTCTGATCACGCCGGTGCGCTGCGTCAGGTGTCCTGCTTTCACCGATTCTGGCCGCAGTGGCCATGGGCCTGTCCAGCGTCTTCGTGCTCAGCAACGCGCTGCGGCTGAGGGGATTCCGCGCCGCAGCGCGCGGCGCCGGGGCATGAGGCAATGGTCGCATGCGCTTGATCCGGAGGATCCAGACGGTTCTTCGACAGTCACAATCCGACAAAGTATGTCAGGCACTACCGTACTACCGTCGCCGACGTTACCAGGGGATGCCTGCGGACCCGGTCAGGGATTCACCGCAGGTAAGCCGATCCCGAACGAGGAGACGAATATGTTGGAACGAAACCTGGCGCGACCACTGGCTCTGACACTCCTGCTCGGCCTCGGCGTGGCAGCGTGCGCGCCTCAGCAGAGCACGTCGGGTGCGGCATCTCCGAGCGCCCCTGCCGCCTCCATGCAAGGTCACAACATGTCTGGCATGCAGGGCCACAACATGTCGGGGATGCAGGGCCACAACATGTCGGGGATGGATCACCAGGCGATGATGGCCCACTGTGCCCAGATGCGGCAGCAGGCCCAACCGGGGGCAAGCGCACCTGCTGGAATGCAGCAGATGATGGCACAGTGCAGCCAGATGGAACGGTCGATGGGGTCGTCTCCGACCAGGTGACCGGGCTTAATACCGACGCCTCTTATTGCCGCATGTGGGCTTACCCAAAAAAGCGAGCCGCCGGATAACCGGCGGCTCGCCAAATCTGTGAGAGGAAAGCGGCTACTCTGCCGCGATCTGCACCGTCGCCTCGTCCCCTACCGTCATAGTGGCGGGCACGCGTAGTAGGGATGGCACCCACCCCTTGCCGGCCAGCAGCCTGGCCGCCGTCTCGGCCATATCGTCCTTCTTAGCGCCGGCCAGTCTGCACGCGGCGGCCTCGCCCGCACCCTCGCGGACCGCCTCGACGATGAGCGCCTTCGGCACCCGGTCGAGATAGGACGCCCGCGTCGGTGACCACCACGCCGTCGGGTCCAGGCCGCCCAGCGTCGCCGCCCGCGCCGCCGGCCAGGCCGTGCCGTTCTCTATCGTCCAATCCGCATTGCCGGCATCGGCCGAGGCTCCAACGCAGGCCGCCAGCAGCGCGCCCACATCCTCGGTCCGGGCCGCCTCAATCCAAGCCCAGAGACCATCCGCCTGCGTTGGCAGTGCAGCACGCCACCGCTCAAGGATCACGGACAGGGCGACCGCCGCCTTCGAGGCCTCCACGCCTGGCACGCCGGCATCGAAGCCGGTGCCGGGCAGCGGCGACCGCACGACGCCGCCGTAGGGCCGCCGGTAGATCACCGCCAGCGCCATGCCATGAGTCGTCACGCGCAGCGCGAGGTCCGGCCGCTCCGCCAGCGTCGCCCGCAGCGCGGCCGTCCGATGCGCCAGCAGTTCCGCCCGCAGCGCGCCCGACATTGACGGCATCCGCTCCTCCTCGGCTTCCGGCGCGGAGCCTGCCGCATCGTCGTCCCTGGCCGACTCGTCGTCATTCGCCACCGCGTCAGGCTCCGCGTCCTCGGTCCGTACGAAGCCACGCTCGATCCTGACGCCCTCGCCCCAAGGGTCCAGGCAGACCACGGCTCCGGCAACGGCCAGGCAATCCGGCGTCCACCGCGTCTCACCTGCTTCCAACGCTGCAAGCTCGGCCTCGATGGTTTCCAGCCGATCCGCCGCCTCGCCCTCGGGGCTGTCGCCCAACTCGGCGACAATGGCGTCGTATTCCTCTGCCAGCGCCTCCTGACGCGCTGCCTGTTCCTCAGTCAGCGGCACCGCTTCCGGCTGCACCCGGCGCATCCGCCAGAGCCGATCCTGTGGGAAGTCGCGTGCGACCTCCACCCATCGCCAGCCCTCCACCCTGACCGCCTCGGCCGCTTCCATGAGCCGCGCCTCGACCAGCCGGTCCAGTAGGCCGGGGTCGGCGATCCATCCGCCGCCCTCGTCCAGGTCGAACAGGTCGCGATCAACGACGCCCCCCGCTGCCTCATAGGCCGCGAGTCCGACCAACCGCACGCGTCGGTCGGCCAGCAGCACCCGCCCCTCTGTCAGCAGCCGCCGGATGGTCGCGGGATGTGCATGGGCGGCGGTCTGCCGCCAGACCCGCTCCTGCGCCTCATGGTCGTCCGTCACCGCGAAGGCCGTCACGGCGTCCAGGGTCAACTCCCCGTTCCGGTAGGCGTCCAGCAGCGAGGGCGCCACCGCGGCGAGGCGCAGCCGCTGGCGTACCGTCAGGACCGATACGCCGAAGCGCTCTGCGATCCGCTCTGGAAGCTGCCCGGCGTTGGCGAGGCGGGCGAAGGCCTCGAACTGGTCGGCCGGGTGCATCGCCACCCGCACGACATTCTCCGCGAGGCTGGCCTCCGTCGCCTGGTCGTCCTCCACCACGCGGCAAGGAATGCGGGCGGTGCGGCCGATCCGCCCCTCTGCAGCCAGGCGCCGCAGCGCCAAGAGCCGCCGCCCGCCAGCGACGACGAAGTAGCGCCCGGTCGGTGCGCCACGCGGCCCGACCTCCCGCCGGACATTGAGGTTCTG
>NCCO01000074.1 GCA_002279705.1 Allobosea sp. 12-68-7 | reverse complement strand
GACGGTAAGGCATCCGAAGGGGGACGGGCATGACGCGTGCCAACGCGGACTGCGCAACTGTGCGCGCAGATTCGATTCTGGGTGTAGCACGATCGCTGACACATCCGCTTTACCAGCGTTTCGAGTCTCTCGAACCGACAATCCGCACCGTTATCCCCGGTCTTGTCGCCCTCTTCATCCTCCTCCTCGCCACCGGCGGCGCCATCCAGACCACCGCGATGCGCGAAGACGCGATGGCCGACGCCGTCGGCGACATGGACCTCGTCTCGACCCTGCTGGCCCGCGAGCTCGACGGCGCCTCGCAGCGCGGGGTCACTCCCGCCGCCGTGCTCGCCGCCCTCAACTCCCGCCACCTCGCCGCGCATGGCCGCATCGTGCATGTCAGCGCCGAGGACGGCCACGTCATCGCCAGCCAGCCCGCCATCGGGCAGAGCCGGCGGACCCTGATCGACTTCCTCGGCCCGACACAGCCGCTGACCGCCTTCGGCGACCGTGCCGGCGTCATGCAGATCATCCTGCCCGACGGCGTCGAGGCCATCGCGGCGGTCCGCAATCTGGCCGCGCCGCTCGGCCAGGTCGCGGTGCTGCACCCGGTCTCGCGGGCCCTGTCGATCTGGCATCAGCGGCGCAGCGGGCTCGCGCTCCTCTTTGCGACCGCCGCCCTCGTGCTCGCCGCCATCACGATCGGGTTCATCGTGCAGTCGCGCCGCGCCCGCGCCGCCGACGAGGATTGTGACTGCATCCGCGAGCGCATCGACACCGCCCTGAACCGCGGCCATTGCGGCCTCTGGGACTGGGATCTCGCCCGCGGCCGCATCTACTGGTCGGATTCGATGTACGCCATGCTCGGCTATGCCCGGACCGGACAATACATGTCTTTCGGCGAGGTCAGCGGCTTCATCCACCACGACGACGTTGACCTCTATGCGCTGGCGGATGCCATCAGCCGGGGCGAGGCCACGCATCTCGACCAGGAATTCCGCGTCCGCGACAGCGCCGGCCAGTGGATCTGGCTGAAGGCCCGGGCCGAACTCGTCATCGATCGACGGACCCATGCACAGCACCTCGTCGGCATCGTCGTCGACATCTCGGAGCAGCGCCGCATGGCCGAGCGCACCGCCACCGCCGATGCGCGGCTGCGCGACGCGGTCGAGGCGATCTCGGAGGCCTTCGTGCTGTGGGACGCCGACAACCGCCTCGTGCTGTGCAACGCCAAGTACCAGCAGCTCCACAAGCTGCCGCCGGAACTGGCCGTCGCCGGCGTCTGCCATGACGAGATCATGCACTCGAGCGCCCAGCCGAGCATCGACCAGGAGCCGATGCGCTCGCTGCGCGGCCATGACGGCTCATCCTCCTACGAGGCCCGCCTCTCCGACGGGCGCTGGCTCCAGATCAACGGGCGGCGCACCAAGGACGGCGGCTCGGTCTCGGTCGGCACCGACATCACCAAGCTGAAGCAGCAGGAGGAGCGGCTGACGCAATCGGAGCACCAGCTCCTGATGCATGTCACCGATCTCAAGGCCTCGCGCCAGAAGCTGGAGGCGCAGGCTCAGCAACTCACCGACATGGCCGAGCGCTATCTCGAGCAGAAGGCCGTGGCCGAGAGCGCCAACCGCGCCAAATCCGAATTCCTGGCCAATATGAGCCATGAGCTGCGCACGCCGCTCAATGCCATCATCGGCTTCTCCGAGATCATGCAGGACGGCATCTTCGGCAAGCTGGGCGACAAGTACTCCGACTATGTCCGCGACATCCATTCCAGCGGCGGCTACCTGCTGCGCTTCATCGACGACATCCTCAACATGTCGCGGCTGGAATCGGGCAAGGTCAGCCTCGAGAAATCCGACGTCGCGATCGGGCTGGTCGTCGACGAGGCGGTCCGGGCGGTGCAGGAGGAGATCGACCGCAAGGGCCTCGCGCTCACCATCGAAGGGCCGCGCGACACCCATCTCGAGGCCGATCCGCACGCGCTCTACCAGATCCTCGGCAACCTGCTCGACAATGCGGTCAAGTTCACTCCCGACGCGGGCCAGGTCGCCATTCGCATCCGGCCGGTCCCCGGTGCCGTCAACATCTTTGTCGAGGACAGCGGGATCGGCATTCCCAAGGACAAGATCCACCGCATCGGCCGGCCTTTCGAGCAGGTCGAGGGCGATCTCACCCGCAGCTACAAGGGCTCCGGCCTCGGCCTCGCCATCGCCCGCTCGCTGACGGAACTGCATGGCGGTTCGCTGCGGCTGCGCTCGGCGATCGGCGCCGGCACGATCGTCATGGTCCATCTGCCGCTGGACGGCGGCGCCGGCCGGGTCATGGCCCGGGCGGCGTGAGCCTCAGCCGGCGCGAGCCGCGCCGAGGACTCGCGTGAAGATCGCGCGCACGCCGCTGCGGACCTCGTCGAGCTCCGCCCTCAGGACCTTCGTGTCAGGACGCCCGACCGCGGTGGCGATCCGGGTCAGCACGCGGGCTGGCACGGCGGCGGGATCGAACGCCTCCTCGACGGTGAAGCGCTGCCAGAGCTGGACGTCGCCGATCAACCGAACGGCTTCTCCCAGCGCGGCGGCATCGGCCGCCGCCAGCAGCCCGGCCGTGCGGGCGGCGGCGAAGACGGACGCCGTGTCGCGCATCAGCAGGGCCGGGTGATCGGCCGCATGCGCGAGCACGAGATACTGCGCGAGGAAGTCGAGATCGGTCAGGCCGCCCAGCGCGAGCTTCAGGTCCCAGGGGTTCTTCTCGCCCTTCTCCCTGGCGATCAGGGCGCGCATCTCGGCGACGGCGACGGCGACCTTCGCCGGCTCGCGGCGGCGGCTCAGGATCGCGCGGATCGAGGCCTCGGCGCGCTCCGCCAGCGCGGGATCGCCCGCCACGACCCGGGCGCGGGTCAGCGCCATTTCCTCCCAGATCTCGGCCTCGCCGCGGTGATAGGCCTCGAAGCCCGCGAACTGGGTCGCGGCCGGGCTCTTGTTGCCGGACGGGCGCAGCCGCATGTCGACCTGGTAGAGCGTGCCGCGCCGCGTCGGCACCGTCAGCGCGGCGACGAGGCGCTGGGTGAAGCGGACATGCCAGGTCACCGGATCGAGGCGGCGGCGGCCGCTGCTCGGCTCGGCCTCCTCCGGCCGGTCATAGAGCAGCATCAGGTCGAGATCGGATGACGGCGTGAGCTCGCCCGCACCGAGCCGGCCGAGCCCGACCACCACGCTCTGGGCCCCCTCGATCACGCCGTGGTCGGCCGCGAAGGCCGCGCGCGTGTCGTCGAAGGCGACGCGCAGGCAGGCTTCAGCCACCGTGCAATAGGCCTGGGCCGCGGCCTGCGCCGGATAGACGCCGGAGAGGAGACGCGCGCCGACGAGGAAGTTCTCCTGCCGTGCGGCATCGCGCAGCCGGTCGAGCCCGTCCTCGACGCTGGGCGGCGGCGAGCCGACGACGCTGCGGATCCGGCGCACCAGCGCATCGCCGTCGAGCGAGGCCTGGCCGAAGGCGGGGTCGATGACGCCGTCGAGTACATGCGGGTGAAGCGCCGCGACCTTCGCCAGCCGCGGCGCGCTCCCGAGGATCTCGGCGAAGAGCGTCAGCAACGAGCCTTGCGAGCGCAGCAGCGTCAGCAGCTCGACGGCGGCGGGCATGCGGACGAAGGCGTTGTCGAGATGGGCGAGCGCCCCGTCGGGATCGGCGGTGCGGCCGAGCGCCACCAGCAGCGCCGGCGTCAGTTCGGTCAGGACCTCTCGGGCACGGGCGCTGGTCACGGCCGCGCGGCGGCCGAAATGCCAGCCCCGCACCGTCTCGGCCGCTGTCCCGGCCTGGCGGAAGCCGAGCTTCTGCAGCGTCTCCAGCGTCTGCGGATCGAGGTCAGAGCCGGTGAAACTCAGCGTTCCCGCCTCGCTGGCGAGGCTCGGCCCCTCCTCGAACAGGAGCGCGTAATGGCCCTCGACGCGGCGGGCATGGGCGGTCAGCGCCTTGCCGAAGGCCGCCGTCGAGGCATAGCCGCAGAAGCGGGCGAAGGCCTCGAGATCGGCCGCCGCCTTGGGCAGCGTCTGTGTCTGCTCATCATGGCGCATCTGCAGGCGATGCTCGACCGTCCGCAGCCAGCGATAGGACTCCGCCAGTTCGTCGCGGGCGGCGGGCGTGATCCAGCCCTCCCGCGTCAGCTCCGCCAGCATCTCCAGCGTGCGCGGACCGCGCAGGGCGGTGCGCCGGCCGCCGAAGACGAGCTGCTGCGTCTGCACGAAGAACTCGATCTCGCGGATGCCGCCTCGGCCGAGCTTCACATTGTGGCCGGCGACCGCGATGGTCTCATGGCCCTTCACCGTCTGGATCTGGCGCTTCATCGCGTGGATGTCGGCGATGGTCGCGAAGTCGAAATACTTCCGCCAGATGAAGGGGGCGAGATCCTTCAGGAAGCGCTGGCCGAGCGCGAGGTCCCCCGCGACGGGCCGCGCCTTGATCATCGCCGCGCGTTCCCAGTTCTGGCCGACGGTCTCGTAATAGGCGTAGGCCGAGGGCAGCGGCACGGCGACATGGGTCGAGGCGGGGTCCGGCCGCAGGCGCAGATCGACGCGGAAGACGTAGCCGTCGGGTGTGCGCTCCTGAATGATGCGGGCGATCTGCTGCGTCAGCTTGACGTAGAAGCTCGTCGGCTCGGCGACGCCCGCGGCTTCGGCCCTGTCGGGATCGAAAAAGACGACGATGTCGATGTCGGAGGAGTAGTTCAGCTCGCCCGCGCCGTGCTTGCCGAGCGCGAGCACGACGAGGCCGGACCCCTCCCCTGGCACGGCGGGGTTCGCCAGCCGGATGCGGCCGAGATCGGCGGCCTGCCGCAGGACATGCTCGGTGGCGAGCCTGACGGCGGTGTCGGCCGTGTCGGTGAGGGCCGCCGTCACGGTCTCGACACTCCAGACGCCCCCGATATCGGCGAGCGCGATCAGCAGCGCCATGGTCCGCCGGAAGCGACGCAGCAGGCGCATGAGTTCGGGCGCATCGGTTGCCGCCGCCCCGGCGCGGGCGACCTCGGCGAGCAGCGCGTCGCGCTGCGCCTCCGGTTCCTCCGTCAGGCAGGCGAGCAGGCCGGCAGGGTCCTGCCGCATGATCTGGGTGAGGAAGGGCGCATGCGCGACCAGGCCTGCAACCAGCGCGGCGCTGCGCTCGTTGTCGGCGAAATGGCTCGCCAGCGCCTGCGCGGCGGCCTCGTCGTGCAGCCGCTCGATCAGATCCTTCGCCAGCAGGTTAGCGGCGCGGGTGCGGGCCGGCAGAACCGGCGCTGCGTTCAATCGGTCACAGAGCCGCCCGGCCATGCCTCGTCCCCCTCAGAGCAAGGGGACGCCAACAGGGTTTGGCGCGCCTGTCGAGCCGGGACGCTCGCGAGAGGTAGGCATGTCCACAGGCTTGGGCGCGCCCTGGGACTCGATCCCATCCCGCCTGACGGTCGAGTTGGCCTGCATCGGCAGGGCGATGACGACGCGCAGGCCCGGCGCATTGTCCTCGAGCCGCAGCTGGCCGCCATGCAGGCGCACCACGCCGGCCGCGAGCGCGAGCCCCAGGCCGAAGCCCGGCTTGCTGCGGCTGACATCGAGACGCACGAAGCGTTCGAGCACGCGGGCACGGTCCTCCGCCGGGATGCCCGGCCCCTGATCGGCGACGGAGAGCAGAATCTCGCCCCCCTCCTGTCGGGCCGACACCGTCACCTGCGCCCGGTCGCTCGCGGCGGGCGCGGCATATTTCAGCGCATTGTCGATCAGGTTCGCCAGCGCCTGGCCGATCAGCTCCCGGTTGCCGGAGACGCGCAGGCCCGGCGACACCTCGGTGATGAGCGAAAGCCCCGCCTCCTCGGCCAGCGGCTCGTAGAGTTCGGCCAGGCCGGAGACGATCTCGGAGAGGTCGAGCGTGTCCATGCTGTCCTGGATCCGGCCGGTCTCGAGCCGTGCGATCATCAGGAGGGCGTTGAAGACGCGGATCAGATTGTCGGCCTCGTCGATCGAGCCGTCGAGCGCGGCGCGCAGCTCGTCCGGCGAGCTTGCGGTGCGCAAGGCCTCCTCGGCCCGGTTGCGCAACCGCGTCAGCGGCGTCTTGAGGTCATGGGCGATGTTGTCCGAGACCTGCTGCATGCCGGCCATCAGTTCGCCGATGCGCTCCAGCATGGCATTGAGGTTGAGCGCCAGCCGGTCGAGCTCGTCGCCCGTGCCCGAGATCGCGAGCCGGCCCTTGAGGTCGCCGGCCATGATCGACTGGGCGGTGCCCGTCATGTCGTCGATGCGCTTGAGCACGCGCCGCGCCACGAACCAGCTCGCGAAGCAGCCGAGGACGAAGACGAGGAGAAGCGACCAGCCCGCCGCTCGCCGAATGACGATGCCGAGGCGCTCGCGCTCCTCGACGTCGCGACCGACCAGCAGGCGGAACCCCGCCGGCAGCACGAAGACGCGCACGATGGCCCGGCTCGGCCTGTCCACCGCCTCGCTGGTGCGGGCATATTCGATCTCGGCCTCCCCGGGGCGATCGAGCGTGCCCGGCGGCAGCGCCTCGACATTGCCGGCAATGCGCTCGCCGACCGGGGTGGTGACGAGATAGAGCGAGGCGCCGGGCGCGCGCGAGCGGCGCTCGATCACGTTGACCAGCCGCCGGATCCCGCCCTGGCGCTGCTGCTCGGCCAGGCCCTGAATCTCGGCGTCGATGGTGGAGCGGATCTGATCGTCGAGCAGGCGCTTGGCGTTCCAGGCGACATAGCCGAGCAGAAGCCCGGCGAAGAGCGCGAAGACGACGAGGTAGACCGCCGTCAGCTTGAAGGCGGTCGTCCGGAACAGGTTGGGCAGGAAGCGCTGCGCCGGCCGCGGCGATCCCCTCGCCTCCCCCGCGGAGGGATCAGCGTTGTGTGTCACGGACCATGTATCCCGCGCCGCGGATGGTGTGGATCATCGGGTGCTCGAAGCCCTTGTCGACCTTGGCGCGCAGGCGGCTGACATGCACGTCGATGACGTTGGTCTGGGGATCGAAGTGATAGTCCCAGACATTCTCCAGCAGCATGGTGCGCGTCACCACCTGGCCCGCATGCTTCATCAGATATTCGAGCAGCCGAAATTCGCGCGGCTGCAGCAGGATCTCCGTGCCACCGCGCGTGACGCGATGGGCGAGCCGGTCGAGATCGAGATCGCCGACCCGGTAGCTCGTCGGCTCGGAGGCCGGCGCGCCGCGGCGACGCGCCAGCACCTCGACCCGCGCCAGAAGCTCGGAGAAGGCATAGGGCTTGGGCAGATAGTCGTCGCCGCCGGCGCGCAGCCCCTTCACGCGGTCGTCGACCTGCGCCAGGGCGGAGAGAATCAGGGCCGGAGTCGCGTCCTTCTGCTCGCGCAGCGAGCGGATCAGCGAGAGCCCGTCCAGGCGCGGCAGCATGCGATCGACGACGAGGACGTCGTAACCACCCCCCTCGGCCATGGCATAGCCTTCCAGCCCGTCACCCGCATGGTCGGCGACATGGCCGGCCTCGCGGAAGGCCTTGGTCAGATAGGCCGCGGCCTCGGCATCATCTTCGACGATCAGCAGTCGCATCGGCCAAGCCTATCCCAGAACGACAAAAAACGGCAGGCCGGAGGATACGCATCCGGCCTGCCGCGGTGAAGGCTGGTCTCCCGGCGCGGGGGCGACTGGCGGCCGGGAGAACGCGAGCCTTGCCTTTCTCCCGCGCCGGCCGTCGCAGCCGGCGCGGGAGATGGGACCGATCAGGCGGCCGGCTGGCGGCCGACCTCGAAGCCGATCTCGCGCTCCTTGCCGTCACGCCAGACGGTGATCTTCACCTTCGAGCCCGGGGCATAGGTCGCGATCTTGCGCGAAAGCTCGCGGGCGTCCTTGATCGACACGCCATCGACCGAGAGGATCGTGTCGCCCCGCTTGATGCCGGCCTTGGCGGCGGGCCCGTTGCGCTCGGCGGCGGCGACGAGGGCGCCCTGCGGCTGCTTCAGGCCGGCCGCTTCGGCGATCTCGGGCGTGACCGGCTGGATCTGGACGCCGATGAAGCCACGCGCCACCGTGCCATCCTTCTTCAGCGCCGAGACGACCTGCTCGACCGTCGAGGCCGGAACCGCGAAGGCGATGCCGACATTGCCGCCCGAGGGCGAGAAGATCGCGGTGTTGACGCCGACGACCTCGCCCTTCTGGTTGAAGGTCGGCCCACCCGAGTTGCCGCGGTTCACCGCCGCGTCGATCTGCAGGAAGTCGTCATAGGGGCCCGAGCCGATGTCGCGGCCCTGCGCCGAGACGATGCCGGCCGTGACCGTGCCGCCCAGACCGAAGGGGTTGCCGACCGCCAGCACCCAGTCGCCGATGCGCGGCTTGGCCGGGGCGAGCTGGACGAAGGGGAAGCTGCCGCCTTCGGTGACCTTGAGCAGAGCGAGGTCGGTGCGCGGATCGGTGCCGATGACCTTGGCGTTCAGGGTCTTGCCGTCGTCGGTGACGAGCTGGACCTCGGAGGCCTTGTCGACGACATGGTTGTTGGTCACCACATAGCCGTCCTGGCTGATGAAGAAGCCCGAACCCTGGGACATGCCCTGACGCGGCTCGGGCCGGCCGGGACGCTGCGCGCGCGGCGGCTGCTGCTGCTCGAAAAAGCGGCGCAGGCCGGGCGGGAGGTCGTCCAGGCTGCCCTGGCCGTCATCGGCGCCGTCGATCGTCTGCTTGACGCGGACGGAGACGACGGCCGGCTTAACCTTCTCGACCATGTCGGCGAAGGAAGGAAGCTGGGTCTGGACGCCCGAGAGCTGGATCGGCTGGGCGAAGGCGGGGTGGTCGAACCTGAGCGCACCATCGGCGAGGCCGGCTGCGAGGCCGATGCCGAGGGTGGCCGCGCCGGCGAGCAGCGCGCCGCGCTTCAGGATGGAGCGGGAGGGGGTGGTCTGGGTCGTCATGGCGAGAACCTCGAAATCAGCGGCAGGGCCTTCCCTGCTCGTGACGAGGACCATGACGGCCGGCGCCTTACGCCGATTTCGCCCGAAGATGACTGTTTCGTAAGGTTGCGAAGTGTTTCTGCAACGGCCGCGCCGCTTCAGGGCGTGTCAGAATCCAGCAGGCGCTGCAGGCGCCGGCGTTCTTCGTCCGACAACGGCGCGGCGCTCGCCGGGGCGGGCATGGCCCGGCCGCGCCGCCAGGTGAAGACCAGGGCCGCCAGCAGGATCAGGAAGGGCGCGGCCCAGAGCATCACCGTCCTGATGTTGACGGGCGGCCGCAGCAGCACGAAATCGCCATAGCGGGCGACGACGAAATCGCGCACCGCCGTGTCGCTGTCGCCGGCGACGAGCCGCTCGCGGACCAGCACGCGCAGATCCTTTGCAAGCGGCGCGTCCGAATCGTCGATCGACTGGTTCTGGCAGACCAGGCAGCGCAGCTCGCCGGAAATCGCGCGGGCGCGGCGCTCCATGGCCGGGTCGGGCAGAATCTCGCCCGGCTGGACCGCCCGCGCGGGAAGGCCGGGGGCGAGCGCCAGCAGGATGGCGAGGGCGAGACGCGGCCAGAGGGCTCGGCGCATGGCGCTCACTCCGCCGGCTGCGGCGCTGCGACCGGCTGGGCCTTGACGCGCCGCGGCGTCGCCAGCCGGAAGCGCCGGTCGGTCAGCGACAGCGCACCGCCCAGCGACATCACGATCGCACCGATCCAGATCAGCAGGATCAGCGGCTTGTCGTAGAGCCGCACCGCGATGCCGCCGTCGTCCTGCGGTTCGCCGAGCGCGACATAGGCCTGGCTCAGGCCATCGGTCCGGATGCCGGCTTCCGTGGTCGGCATGTTGCGGGCGAGGTAGACGCGCTTGGCGGCCTCGACGGGCTTGAGTTCGCGATTGCCGGAGAAGACCTGGAAACGCGCCACCTCTGCCCGGAAATTGGGGCCGGTGCGCGGCATGACCGATTCCAGCACGACGGTGTAGCGGCCGCTGGTGAGGCGCTCGCCCGGCTTGAGCACGCCGATCGCCTCGGTGCTCCAGGCCACGGCGGCGATGCCGATGACGCTCAGGCCGACGCCGGCATGGGCGAGCGCGGTGCCCCAGGCCGAACGCGGCAGCCCCTTGGCCCGAGACCAGATGGCCGGCCACCCGCTGGCGCGGCTGCTGATCCGCTCGCCGAGATCGAAGGCGGCGCCGGCGACGAGGAAGACGCCGAGGCCGATCCCGAGCGGAGCCAGCACCGGGCCGCCCCAGGTCATCGCGATCGTCGCCAGCGCCACCAGGATTCCCAGCCCGAAGGCGGCTAAACTCCGCTGCGCAGCGCCGAGCAGATCGCCGCGCTTCCAGGCGAGCGATTGGCCGAGCGGCAGCACCAGAAGCAGCGGCACCAGCACAGGAATGAAGGTGGCGTTGAAGAAGGGCGGACCGACCGAGATCTTGTCGCCGGTCACCATCTCGAGCACGAGCGGATAGAGCGTGCCGATGAAGACCGTCGCGCAGGCGGTCGCGATGAAGACGTTGTTGACCACGAGCGCGCCTTCGCGGGAGACCGGCGCGAACAGGCCGCCCTGCCGCAAGAGCGGCGCACGCCAGGCGAACAGGGCCAGCGAACCGCCGACGAAGAAGACCAGGATCATCAGGATGAAGAGCCCGCGGGCCGGGTCGGTGGCGAAGGAGTGCACCGAGGTCAGCACGCCGGAGCGGACGATGAAGGTCCCCAGCAGCGAGAGCGAGAAGGTCAGGATCGCGAGCAGGATCGTCCAGACCTTGAGCGCGTCGCGTTTCTCCATCACCACCGTGGAGTGGATCAGCGCGGTGCCGGCCAGCCAGGGCATCAGCGAGGCGTTCTCGACCGGGTCCCAGAACCACCAGCCGCCCCAGCCCAGCTCGTAATAGGCCCAGTAGGAGCCCATCGCGATGCCCAGCGTCAGGAAGACCCAGGCGAGCAGCGTCCACGGCCTGACGGCGCGGGCCCAGACGGCATCGATCCGCCCGTCGATGAGGGCCGCGACGGCAAAAGCGTAGGTGATCGAGAAGCCGACATAGCCGACATAGAGCAGCGGCGGGTGGATCGCGAGGCCGAGGTCCTGCAGGATCGGGTTGAGATCCTGCCCCTCGGGCGGGGCCGGAACCAGCCGGCGGAACGGATTCGAGGTCAGCAGGGTGAAGGCGAGGAAGGCGACCGTGACCATGCCCTGGGCGGCGAGCGTCCCGGCCCGCAGACGCAGCGGCAGCGAGCGGCGCGACAGCGCGACGAGCGCGCCGAACAGTGTCAGGATCAGCACCCAGAGGAGCATCGAGCCCTCGTGGTTCCCCCAGACGGAGGTCAGCTTGTAGATCAGCGGCTGCGTCGAATGCGAGTTGGCGACGACGTTCTCGACCGAGAAATCCGAGCGCACATAGGACGTGACCAGCGCGGCGAAAGCGAGCGCGACCAGCAGGAAGCAGGTGACGGCAGCCGCCGAGCCGACGCTGGCGAGCGCCCGGTCATGCCGTGCGACTCCCCAGAGCGGCACCAGCGACTGCACCACGGCGACGCCGAGCGCCAGCGCCAGCGCGAAATGGCCGATCTCGACGATCATGATTGCCTCATGGGGACGCCTGTGGGGCCGGCTTCGACGGGGGAGACGATCCCCCCGCCCCGCCCGGCTGCCAATGGCCCTGCTTCTTCAAGGTGTCTGCCACCTCACGCGGCATATAGGTTTCGTCGTGCTTGGCGAGCACCGAGTCGGCGCGAAACTGATCGCCGCCCTGGAAAACGCCCTCGGTCACGACGCCCTGCCCCTCGCGGAACAGGTCAGGCAGCAGCCCCTCATAGGTGACCTTGATGACGGTGCGGCTGTCGGTGATCGAGAAGACGACGCGCTGGCCGGGGCCGCGAACGACGGAGCCCTGCTCCACCAGACCGCCCAGGCGCATGCGCGTTCCAGGCGTCACGCCCTTCTCCGAGATCTCCGTCGGGCCGTAGAAGAAGACGATCGTGTCGCGCAGCGCAAACAGCACGAGCCCGGCCGACAGGGCGAGCACGAGTCCGGCCGCACCGATCAGCATGAGCCGGCGCTGCTTTCGTGTGTAGCGGCGCTTCCCGGCGAGCGGGCGCAGAGGCTCGACGGCGGTCATGGCGCTGTCTCCTTGAGGGCGAGTTCCCCGGCCAGCGCGTCCAGCGCCGCAGCGGCCGTGGCCTCCTGCGACAGCCGCTCGCGCGCCAGAGCGAGCGATTCGCGCGCCGCCGCCTTGTCGCCGAGAATCGCCTGCGACCGGATCAGGCGCATCCATTCCGGCAGCGTGCCGCCGCCCGCCTTCAGGCGCGCCGAGAGGCCCTCGACCATGCCACGGATCGCCGCCTGCTGCTCGGCCGGCGGCAGTGCCGCGATGCCCCCGGCATTCGTCTCGGCTTCGAGCCGCGCCAGACGCTGGCGGACGGTCTGGGTCCAGGGCGCGTCGGCGGCGGACTCGTCGAGCAGGGCGCGCAGGCTGGCGATGGCGCCGGGCGCGTCCCCATCCTGCTCCTGCCCGATGGCGAGGAAGAACCGGGCCCGGGCATTCTTCGGATCGACGCGCAGCGCGCCGGCGAAACTCTCGCGCGCAGCCGCGGTGACGACGCCGCCGGCCGCCAGAGCCCGCGCCTCGCCCAGCCCGGCATAGGCTTGCGCGCTCGCCTCGCCATGGCGGATGGCCGCCGCGAAGGCGGTGGCCGCGTCGTCGTGGCGGTTCAGGCGCATATAGACCGGCGCGATCACCGACCAGCCCTTGCCGTCGGAAGGGTTGGCGGCGAGATGGGTCTCGATGCGGGCGAGCGCGAGCGCGAAATCTTGTCGCGACGGATCGGCCTGGAGACGCGCCGCGAGCGGCTGGTCCGGCTTCGCGGGCGAGCCATAGGCGCCGTAGACCAGCAAAGCGAGGAGCGGCACGCAGGACAGGGCCAGCGCCGAGCTGGCGCGGCGGCGGCGCAGCGAGGATTCGGTCTCGCCGGCAGGCGCCGCATCATCGCCCGAGGCGCGCAGCAGGCGACGCGCGGCCTCGGCGCGAGCGGCCTCGGCCTCGACCGGCCCGATCAGCCGGCGGGCGAGGTCGCGGTCGATCTCGCCGAGTTGCGCGCGGTAGAGGCTCGTGGCGTCCCCGACATCGGCGAACGCGAGCGACCGGCCCCGGCCGAGCGGCCAGAGCAGGGCGAAGACGGAGACCCCGGTCATGACCGCGAAGATGATCCAGATCAGCATGATACGCTCATAGCCAAAAGCGGCCGCCGCTTCATGCCCCGAATATGGCGACATAGGGTCACGCGGTGCGTCATCTCGTCAGACCGAAGGCAGTGTCAGGCGCGCCCGAAGGCCACCGAGCGGCGACCGCTCCAGGGAGAGCACGCCGCCATGGAGCTTGGCCAGATCGACGACGATCGACAGGCCGAGGCCCGAGCCGGGCGTGCCCTCGTCGAGGCGCCGCCCGCGCTTGAGCATGTCGGCACGGGCATCGTCGGGCAGACCCGGGCCGTCGTCGTCGATCAACAGGACGATCCGGCCGGAGCCGGCGGGTGCCGGATCGAGCGAAACGGCGACCGTGGACTCCGCCCATTTGAAGGCATTGTCGAGCAGGTTTCCCAGCATTTCCTCGAAATCCTGCCTGTCGCCCCTGAAGCGCACGCCGGTGGCGACGCTGTGGCTGCCGACGATACCACGGCCCTGCGAGATCTTGGCGAAGGTGCGGATCAGGGCATCGAGCGACGGCACCACCTCGGTGACGCCGCCGAGCGCACCGGAGAGTGCCGCAGCCCGGGCGCGGTCGAGATAGTACTGAACCTGATCGCGCATGACGGCGGCCTGGCTCTTGACCGTCTCCGCCAGATGGCCTTCTCCGGCCTCTGCCTCGTTGAGCATCACGCTCAGCGGCGTCTTGAGGGCATGGGCGAGATTGCCGACCTGGGTGCGGGCGCGATCGAGGATCTCGTGATTGGCGTCGATCAGCAGGTTGAGTTCGCCGGCGAGCGGGGCGAGATCGGGCGGGTACTGCCCGACGATGCGCGGCGTCTCGCCGGTGCGTACGAGGCCGACGGCACTTCGCAGCCTCGCGAGAGGGCGGAGGCCGAAGCGAACCTGGACGATCGTCGAGGCGACGAGCGCGAGCCCCAGCAGCA
>NCCO01000073.1:1491-25915 GCA_002279705.1 Allobosea sp. 12-68-7 | reverse complement strand
ACCCCCGCGCGGCGGCTTCCGTGCGCGTCACATGGACGACGCCCATCGCCAGTACGAGGAAGCCGAGCGCTTGGTGGGCCAGCCCGGCCCAGAGCGGCACGACCAGCAGCAAGGTGACGATGCCGAGCACGGCCTGGCTCAGCGTCAAACCGAGGATCGCCGTGGCGCGCTTGGCCCCGCCCGAGCCCGGCGCCGCCTGGCGCAGCGAGACCATGTGCCAGAGCGCCAGCGCCAGCAGCAGATAGGCGCCGAGGCGGTGGTTGAACTGCACGAGCGCGGCGTTGTCGACGAAGTTCTCCCAGAAGGCGGGCCGCACGAACAGCGTCTCGACGCTGGGCACCAGCGCGCCGTCCATCAGCGGCCAGGTGTTGTAGACGAAGCCGGCGCGCGAGCCGGCGACGAGCCCGCCGAGCGCGATCTGCCCGAACAGCAGCGCCAGCAGCAGCCAGGCCAGCGCGCGTCCCTGCCCCGGCTCGGTCCGGCGCGCCGGCGTCATCCAGGTCGCGAAAGCCACCACCGAGGCGAAGAACAGCGCGGCGAAGCTCAGGTGCAGCGTCAGCTTGACCGGCGCGACTGCGACCATGCCCGGCTGGAGCCCCGAGGCGACCATGATCCAGCCGATCGTCCCCTGCAGCGCCAAGAGCAGGCCCATGCCGAAGATCACCAGCGTCTGGCGCCAGGGCAGAAGGCGAAGGACCGCGATGACGAGGAAGCCGCCGAGATAGACCAGGCCGATGAAGCGGCCGAGCTGGCGGTGGCCCCACTCCCACCAATAGATGAACTGGAACTCGCCCAGGCTCATGCCCTGGTTCAGCAGCTGGTATTGCGGGCTGGCGCGGTACTTCGCGAATTCGCTCGCCCAGGTCTCGGCCGAGAGCGGCGGCAGGGCGCCGGTGATCGGCTTCCACTCGGTGATGGAGAGCCCGGAGCCGGTGAGCCGCGTGGCGCCGCCGACGACGACCATGACGAAGACGAGGGCGGCCACGGCCCAGAGCCAGCGGCGGATGCCGGCATGGCTGGTCGCTGGCGCGGTCGCAGGGAGGGCTCGGTCGAGGGCGATCGTCACGGGGCCGGGGCTTTCCGTCGCAAGGGCTGCGCTTCACAAGCGGGATGGCAGGTGACAGATAGTCGGCGCGCCCGAGGCCGACAACGCCCGCATTGCCGCAGGCCGGCGCCCGCACTGAGAGTCAGGACGAGACCACCCGATGAGACAGACCCACCGCAAGCTGATCGGCACCGTCCTCATCCTCGTGTTCGTCTGCGTCTATGCGCTGGTCGCGATGGCGCTGGCGCAGGGGCGCATCACCACGGCGCCGAAGCTCGTGCAGACCATCGCCTATATCACGCTCGGGCTGGCCTGGGTGCTGCCGCTGCTGCCGCTGATCAAGTGGATGGAGCGGAAGGACCGGGCCTGAAGGGCGTACCCGTCATGCTCGCCCTTGCGGCGAGCATCCACGTCTTGAACTCAGGTCCCGACCAGCAAAGACGTGGATGGTCGGGACAAGCCCGACCATGACGTTCGGCGCTATTCGGCGTTTACCCGCCGCCCCCGATTCCACAGCCAGAACGGCAGCCCCGAGAGCAGCGCCCGCACGGCCGCCTCGCTCTGATGGAATCCGTTGAGCGAGACGCGCGGCAGGGCGTGGAAGTGGTCGGCATGCTCCGCGAAGAGATGGCCCGGCCGCGTCGTCACGGCGCTGGCGAAACCCGCCGCCTTCGCCAGCGTAAACTCCCGCGGGCCGGCAGAAGTCGGATCGCCGACCGGATAGGCGAAGTGGTGGATGGGGAGGCCGAGCTCGGTTTCGAGCCGGGTCTGGCTGTCGGTGATCTCGGCGCGGGCGAAGGCCTCGTCATGCTTGGCCAGCATCGGATGCGTCAGCGTGTGCGCGCCGATGGTCACGCCCGGCGCGCCGGCCAAAGCGCGCAGCGTCTCCCAGGGCAGGCATTCGCGCTCGACCAAGGCGGCGGGGTCGATGCCGGCCTGTGCCGTCAGATCCGAAATCGCTGACAGCAGAGTTGCTTCCGGCTGTTTGCGCAGACGCCAGTAGAGCGCCTCGAAGGCGCGCTGCTTGTCGGACTCGGTCGCCATCCGGGCCTTGAAGGGGCCGTCCGGCAGGGCGAGCGAGAGCGCCGGCAGCGCGCGAAGCGCCTCCTCCAGCTCCAGCCACCAGAGCCGCGCCGTGCGGTCGGCGAAGCCCGGCGTGACGAAGAGCGTCCAGGGCGCGGCATGCTTCGCCAGCACCGGCCAGGCGTGCTCGATAGTGTCGCGATAGCCGTCGTCGAAGGTCAGCGCGACGAAGAAGCGGCCCGCTCGCGGCGCCGCCAGGCGCCGGAGCGCCTCATCGAGCGACACCAGATCATGGCCCTCGGCGCGGACCAGCGAGAGGGTGCGGTCGAGGAAGTCGGGCGTGATCTCGAGCAGGCCGTTCGGCCGGAAGCCGCCGGCGCCCTGCGGCCGGACATGGTGCAGCGTCAGGATCACGCCACGGCCCTGCGCGAGGCCCCTGCCCCAGCGGTCGGCGCCCGTGGCCGCGATCGCCTTGAAGACGGCGGAGAAGACAAGGTGGCGCAGGTTCATCTGTCCGTTCCGCGGCAACCGCTCGCTAACGCTGTTTGCCGATCCAGGCTCGGCTCCGGCGCGATCTTGCCCAGTCCGTTCACAATAGCGGGTTAAGGAGGCGGCATCGCCGTTGCTCCCGAGGCTTTCAGATCCATGTCAGCGCTCGTCGAACCCAGTCCCTCCGCTCCGACGCATCGCCGCACGGAGGCGCCGGTCGCGCGCGCGCCGGACGCCGCGAAGAGCTGGTCCAGCCTGTCGGTGGTCGAGGACATCGCCGCGCTCGCGGAGGATTGGCGGGCGCTGGAAGACCGCGCCCTGATGACGCCCTATCAGGCCTATGGCTGGGTGCGGCCGTTCGCCGAGACGGTCGGTGCCGCCGAGCGCATGGCCTTCCGCCATGCCGTGCTGCGCGATGCCGGCGGGGCGGCGCTGGCGATCCTGCCGCTGGTCATCACCCGCCGCAGCGGCATCCGCTTCGCCGAGTTCATCGGCGGCAAGCATGCCAACTACCATATGGGCATCTACGACCCCGCCTTCGCCGCCGGTCTCGACGCCGCGGGCGCGCGGCTGATGCTGGCCGAGATCGGGGCGGCCATCGGCGGGCTCGACGCCTTCATCTTCGTCAACCAGCCGACGCAGTGGCAGGGCGTGCCCAACCCGCTGGCGCAGCTCGCCGGCGGGCCGAGCCCCAGCGGCGCCTACAAGCTTAGCCTCGTGCCGGGCGATGGCGAGGGCTCGCTGCGGCGCTCGATGAGCAGCCACGCGCACAAGAAGCTCAAGAACAAGCGCAACCGGTTCGTGACTTACGGCCCCTCCGAGATAGTCCGGGCCCGCACGCCGGCCGAGATCGCCCGGGTCATCGACGCCTTCCTCCGGCAGAAAGCAGCCCGCTTCGCGATGATGGGCATCGCCGACCCCTTCGCGCCGCCGGCCGTGCGCCGCTTCCTCGAACGCGGCGCGCAGGCGGAGGGGGACCGGCCGCCGGTGCTGGAGCTCTATTCGCTCGACGTCGCCGGACAGTCGGTCGCGACTTATGTCGGGGCGGTCCAGGCCGGGCGCTTCTCCGGCATGGCGACCTCCTTCGCCATGGACAGCGAGGTCGCGAAGAGCAGCCCGGGCGAGATCCTGCTGGTGGATCTGATCCGACTGAAATCACGCGAGGGCATTACCGTCTTCGATCTCGGCGTCGGGGAAGCCCGCTACAAGACGACGATCTGCGACGAGCGCGACGACCTCGTCGACAGCTTCCTGCCGCTGACCGCCAGGGGCCATGCCTTCGCGCTGTTCAGCCGGGCCAAGCGCGAGGCGAAGCGGCGCATCAAGGCGTCGCCCGTCGCGCTGAAGCTCGCGCATCGCGTCTCGGGCTGGCTCAGCAGCGGGCGCAAGCCCGCCGCCGACGAGTAGCCGGGCTCAGAGCGGCGCGGGGTCGCGCTCGCGCAGCTCGCCCATCCGGGCGGGCTCGGGCGCGTCCAGCATCAGGGTGACCGGCGCGCGGGTCAGGTCCGACAGGCGATAGGCCGCCTCGACGGCATGGCCGTTGCCGAGCTGGCCGGCCATGACGAGCCCGCCCTGGGCGCGCTTCGCCAGGGGGCTGAGGACCTGCGCCTCGTCGCTCGAGGCAGCGGCGACGAAAACCCAGTCATAGGTCTCGCAGAGCGCATCCAGCGCGACCTCGACGAGGTCCGGCGCCGCCAGGACCGCGTCGCGGCCGGCGCGCCCCGGGCCGATGCGGTGCAGCCGCGAGCCCGGCTTGCGGGTGATGATGTCGGAGAACAGCGCCTCGCCCGCCAGGAGTTCGGAGAAGCCCGGCTCACCGCGGCCCTCATCGGCTGCGAGATCGACGATGATGCAGCGGCAGCGCTGCGACAGCAGATCGGCGAGGTCGTGCGGCGTGGTCGCGCCCTCCCCCGCCCCGTCGAGCACGAGCACCATCGGCGCCATGCCGCGGGCCGGCTCGTCGATGCGCTCGGCGAGATCGGCCAGCGTCTGCTCGGGACGGGCGAGGTCGAGCGTGATCTGTCCCAGCCGTCCGCCATGGGTGAGCAGGCCCGCGACCCGCTCGCGGCGGGCCTCGGCCTGCGATTCCTCGCTCCGGTGCGTGCCGGTGGCCCCGCCGCCCACCCAGCCCGGCGTGCGCCGCGGCTGGGTCGGGGCCTGGTCGCGCTGGCCGTTCAGCAGTTCGCGCGAGACCACGGTGGCGAGCGCGGTCAGGAAGGTCGCCAGCGTCGCGACCAGCACCGTCGGCAGCTTCTTCGGGAAGGAGGGTTCGGTCGGCTCGATGGCGCGCGAGATGACGCGGGCATCGGCGGGGGTGGCGTTCTGGGTGTCGCGGGCCACGGCCTCGCGATAGCGCAGCATGTACTGTTCGAGCTGCTCGCGCAGCGTCCGCGCCTCGCGCTCCAGCGCGCGCAGCTGCACCTCGCTGTCATTGCCCGAGGAGACGTTCTTCTTCTGGCCGTCGAGGGCTGCGGTGAAGCTCTCGACGCGCTGGCCGGCGATCTTGGCCTCGTTCTCCAGCGTCCTGACGGTGCGCTCGGCAGCGGCCCGAAGCTGGCCCTCGAGATCGGCGAGCTGGGCGTTGAGCTCCTTGATGCGCGGATGCTCGGAGAGGAGGTTGCGCGATTCGAGCGCGATCTGCGCGCGCAGATTGACGCGCTGCTCGATCAGGCGCCGCACCAGCTCGTTGTTGGCGACGTCGGGGATCTCGAAGGTGCGGCCCTGCTTGATCGCGTCGCGGATCAGGCCGGCCTTGGCCTGCGCCTCGGCCTGCTGGCTGCGAGCGGCGGAGAGCTGGGTCGAGAGATCGCCGAGCTGCTGGGCGTTGATCGTGGTGTTGTTGGACCCGACGAGCAGCCCATTGCGCGAGCGGAAGTCCTCGACCTTGGCCTCGGCCTCGCTGACGCGCTGGCGCAGCGGCTCGATCGTGGTCGAGAGCCAGGAGGAGGCGCTGCGGGCGGAATCCTGCTTGGCGGCCTCCTGGAGCTCGAGATAGGCGTTGGCGATGATGTTGGCGCCCTTGGCGGCGAGCGCGGGATCCTGCGAGGTGAACTCGACCGCGACGATGCGCGAGCGCCCGACGGGGTAGACCAGCAGCCGGTCGTAGTACTTCTCCAGCACGCGATCCTCGGGCGAGCGATCGGCCGGATGGCCGCCGAGCCCGATCAGGACGCCGATCTTGCGCAGCGTGTTGAGCGCGCCGGCACCGGAATCGAACTCCGGATTGCCGACCAGCCCGATGCGCTTGATCGCCTCGCGCGCCAGGTCGCGCGACATGATGATCTGGACCTGGCTCTGCACGGCCTCCGAGTCGAACTGCCCGACGCTGTCGGTGGAGGACTGCCCCGGCAGCGTGAAGAAGGTGCCGCGATTCTCCAGCAGGATGCGGGCCTCGCCGGTGTAGCGGGGCGTCACCAGATTGACGGCGACGAAGGACAGGCCCAGCGCCGCCAGCGTCGGCCCGATGATCCAGGCGCGGCGGCGCTTGATCGCGGCCCAGAGCGCCGTGAGATCGAGCATGTCGCCGCGACCGTCGTCGCGCGCGGCCGGCTCGCGCAGATCATCTCTGACATGGCTCTCGGTGTGAGCGGTCATGACCCATCCATTCACGCAAAACTCGCGCGCCCTGAACAGGACGCAGTCGCGATCAGAACCCAGTAAGGTTAGTGCCGGGTTAAGAGGCCGGCTTGCGCCTGTCTCGATCCCGGCCAGACAGGATCGGGCGGAAGCTTTTCTTAACCATATCGCGCCCATGCTTCGCGCAGCTTCGCATGGGTATTGCTTGTGATGAGTCGACGTCTCGTTTCCCTCGCTCTGGCCGTCGCCATGACGGCGGGCGCCTGCGCGCCGCGCGTCGGCCCGTCCGACTACGCGCTGGCCCAGCCGAGCGGCCCCTATCGCCTCGCGACGGGCGACCGCCTGCGGATCATCGTCTTCGGGCAGGACAACCTGTCCAACATCTACGCGGTCGACGGCTCGGGCCGGATCGCGATGCCGCTGATCGACGCCGTCGAGGCGCAGGGGCGCACCACCCGCGAGCTGGAGCGCGCGATCGAGGCCAAGCTGCGGGCCGGCTATCTGCGCGAACCGAAGGTTTCGGTGGAGGTCGACACCTACCGCCCCTTCTTCGTGCTCGGCGAGGTCACCAATTCCGGTCAGTTCCCCTATGTGCCCGGCATGACCGTGCAGACCGCGGTCGCCATCGCCGGCGGCTTCACGCTGCGCGAATGTGCGCGGCGGGCGGGCGTCTCGCCGGCGGCGCCGGCGCATCATTTCGGCAATCTCGCCGGGCTTCTGACGGCGGTCGCGACGCTCGGCTTCGACGGTCTCTCCGATGCGATGGAGGCCGCCGCGGCGCGGGCGAGCGCAACGGGCGGCTGCCGGCTCGCGGCGATCTGCCGGGCCTATCTGGAGACCGCGCTCGCCCGGCCGGGGCGGTTCCGCGTCGTCTTCGGCCGCCGGGAGCTCGACAAGGAAGATCCCGAGATGCAGCGCGCCGGGGCGCGGGCCTTCGGCATCCTGGTCGCGGAGACGCGCGCCCATCGCGCCGGGCTGGCCGCGCCACCGCCGGGTCCGTTGCCGTCGGAGACCGCCAAGGCGCCGGATTTCGCCGAAATCCTGCTGGCCTGGTCGGTGACCCATGGCTTCACGACGCTGTTGATCGACGGCCAGTTCGATTTTCTCGTCGGCGAGGACGGCGGCGAGGACCTGCTCGCCCTGTTCTCGCAGCGCCTGATGCGCCTGCTCGGCGCGGCGCTGGCGCCCGACGCGGCTCTCGCAAATCGCGGCCACGATGGTTAGATGGCGGACATGCGACGCCTGATGCTCCTCCGCCATGCGAAATCGAATTGGCCCGAAGGCGTGGCCGATCGCGAGCGGCCGCTCGCCACGCGGGGACGTGAGGCCGCGCCCGTGATGGGGCGCTATCTCGCCGAGGAGCTGCTGCTGCCGGACCTCGTGCTGGTCTCGCCGGCGCGCCGGACGCAGGAAACCTGGCAGCTCGTCGCGCCGATGCTGCCGGAGAGGCCGGCGGTGCAGCATGAGCCGCGCATCTACGAGGCGAAGACCCAGCGCCTGCTCGCGGTGGTGCAGGAGACCGGGCCGGCGGTGCGGACGCTGCTGATGATCGGCCACAATCCCGGTTTCGAGGAGCTGGCGGCCCTGCTGACCGGCCATGGCGACCGTTATGCGGCGGCGCGCATGAGCCAGAAATACCCGACCTGCGGGCTGGCCGTGCTCGACTTCGCGGTCGAGGACTGGCGCGATGTCGCGCCCCGCGGCGGGCGGCTCGACCGCTTCGTGACGCCGGCCTCGCTCGGCGAGGGGCCGGACGAGTGAGCCTGTCCCCGCCGTGAGCGAGCGCTCCTATCTCGACGAGGCGCGCAACGCGGCGCTGGCCTTCGGCGATTCCCTTCTCGGCATGGCCAGGCCGCGGCTGCGGCTCGGCGTCACCGGGCTGTCGCGCTCGGGCAAGACGGTCTTCACCACGGCACTGATCCAGAACCTGATCGAGGGCGCCGCGCTGCCGGTGCTGAAGGCGGCGGGCGAGGGGCGGATCGCCCGCGTGCGGCTGGTGCCGCAGCCCGACCCGGACATCCCGCGCTTCCCCTATGAGGCCCACCGGGCCTCGCTCTCGGGGCCGGAGCGGCGCTGGCCGGACTCGACACGGCGGATCTCGGAATTGCGCGTCGAGATCGACTATGAGCGCGCCGCCGGCTGGTTCAAGGGGCCCGCGACGCTGACGCTGGACATTGTCGACTACCCCGGCGAATGGTTGCTCGACCTCGCTTTGATCGGGCTGGACTACAAGAGCTGGTCGCGCCAGGCGGTGGGCGATGCGCGCAAGGCCCATCGCCGCGCGGCGGCGGCGGCCTGGCTCGCCGACCTCCCGGCGCGCGATCCGGCGGGCGCGCCCGACGAGATGGCGGCGGAGGCTGCGAGCGACCTGTTCAAGGCCTATCTGGCGCGGCTGCGGGCCGATCCGGAGGCCGTGGCGGTGACGCCGCCGGGGCGCTTCCTGATGCCGGGCGACCTCGAAGGCTCGCCGGCCCTGACCTTCGCGCCGCTCGATCTCGGCGCCGATACGGAGCCTCAGGCCGGCACGCTGGCGGGGCTGATGGCAGAGCGGTTCGAGGCCTATAAGCGCGTCGTGGTGGCACCGTTCTTCCGCGACCATTTCGCGAGGCTCGACCGGCAGATTGTGCTGGTCGACGTGCTCGCCGCGCTCGATGCCGGAGCGCCGGCGCTGGCCGATCTCGAAACCGCGCTCGGCCAGGCGCTCGCCGCCTTCCAGGTCGGGCGCAATTCCTGGCTGTCGAGCCTGTTTGCGCCGCGCATCGAGCGGGTGCTCTTCGCCGCGACCAAGGCCGACCATGTCCACCACAGCAGCCATGACCGGCTGGCGGCGGTGATGAGCCATCTCGTCGGCCGCGCTGCGGCGCGTGCCCAGGGCGCCGGCGCGCGGGTCGAGTCGATGGCGCTCGCCGCCGTGCGGGCGACGCGCGAGGTGCGCATCCGGCAGGGCCGCGAGGACCTGCCCGCCATCGCCGGCGTGCCGGAGGCGGGCGAGATCGTCGCCGGCCAAGCCTTCGACGGCCTGAGCGAGGCCGCGATCTTTCCGGGCGAATTGCCGGAGCGGCCCGAGGCCGTGTTCGATCCCGCCGCGAGCTGGCAGATCCGGGCCCCGCGCTTCCGGCCGCCTCTGGTCGCGCCCGATGCGGGCGGGCGAACCCGGCCGCCGCCGCAGATCAGGCTCGACCGCGCGCTGGAGTTCCTGATCGGAGACAGGCTGGCATGAGCAAGGCGCCACGCGCGATCCGGCTCGATCCGGCGTCTCGGGAGGGGGGCCTCGACCCCGCCCTGAGCCGGGGCGACGTCGCGATCCTGCCCGAGAGCGAGCCGATCGATGGGGGCGAGCCCACGTTCGTGGCGCCCGTGAGGCGGCGCTGGTCCTGGGGCGGGCTCTTCGTCGCCGGGCTGTCGGGCTTCCTGGCGCTCGCCCTTGGGGTCTGGGCCGAGCAGACCATCGCCTGGCTGATGCGCCAGAGCCCGGTGCTGGGCTATGCCGCGCTCGCCTGCGCCACTCTGGCCGCGCTGGCGCTCGCCGTCATGCTGGGGCGCGTGATCCGCGACATCCTGCGCGAGCGCAAGGTCGAGGCGCTCAGGCTGCGGGCGTCCGCGGCGCTGACGGATGGCAGCGTCGACGAAGCGCGAGCCGTGGCGGCCGCGCTGACGGCGCTCTATGGGGCGCGCGCCGAGACGGCCAAGGGCCGCGCGCAACTCGCCGACAGCCTGCCGCAGCTCTTTGCGGCCCGCGACGTGCTGACGGTCGCCGAGCGCAGCCTGATGGTGCCGCTCGACGCGCTGGCGCAGGCCCAGATCGCCCAGGCGGCGCGGCGCGTCTCGCTCGTCACGGCGGTGAGCCCGCGCGCACTGATCGACATCGTCTTCGTGCTCGTCGCCTGCGCGCGGCTGCTGCGGACGATCGCCGGCATCTATGCCGGCCGGCCCGGCACGCTCGGCCTGCTGCGGCTCGCCCGGCAGGTGCTCGGCCATCTCGTCGTCACCGGCGGCATCGCGGCGGGCGACGCCGTGATCCAGCAGGTGGTGGGGCAGGGCCTGGCGGCGCGGATCTCGGCGAAGCTCGGCGAGGGCGTGCTCAACGGCCTGCTGACCGCGCGCATCGGTCTCGCCGCGCTGGCGGTGTGCCGGCCGATGCCCTTCGTCGAGGCGGCGCCGCCGACGCTGGGCGACGTCGCGGGCGATCTCGGATCCTGGCGCGGCGCCCCGGAGTCCGGCACCGCCTGAGTCCTTGAGGCGGCCGGAGCGCCCCGGCAGAATCTGCCGGGGGAGGGCGGATTTGACCCGGCTGAAACGGCTCGGACACACTCTCGAAACCATCCAAGTGCCTGAGAAATCAGGCGCCGCGCCGTGGCACATGGCGTGCAGTGATCGCCCGACAGTTGAGGGCCGCCCGATGAGGGCGCCGGTCGAGGTGAGGGTTACATGGGTGTCTTCAGTGCGTTGACCACGGCGGTTTCGGGGATGCAGGCGCAGTCCTATGCGCTGGAGAACATCTCCGGAAACATCGCCAATTCGCGGACGGCCGGCTTCAAGCGGGTCGATACGACCTTTTCCGACCTGGTGCCGGACTCGGCGCTGAACCGCCAGCTCTCCGGCTCGGTGACCGCCTACAGCCAGGCGACAAACTCGATCCAGGGCGACCTGACCGCCACCCGCATCGACACCAACGCTGCGATCAACGGCGACGGCTTCTTCGTCGTCGACCAGCGCCTGAGCGGGCTCGGCAGCAACACCCAGTTCTCCAACAGCAACCTCTACACGCGCCGCGGCGATTTCGACTTCGACGCCAACGGCTATCTCGTCAACGGGGCCGGCTACTATCTCAAGGGCCTGAAGATCGACACGGTCACGGGCACGCTGATCGGCACCCAGCCGGAGGTGCTGCGCATCACCAAGGAGCAGTTCCCGGCCAAGGCGACGACCTCGATCGAGTATCGCGCGAACATTCCCGCGAAACCCGGTACCAACAACGCCAATTCCAACCCGACCGTTGTGGGGTCGGAACTTCTGACCGCGACGGGCTTCACCAGCAACCCGCTGTCGACGACGGAGGGCGGCACGGGCATCGTCATCGGCAGCGAGATCACCAACTTCCTGAACCGGTCGATCCCCGGCGGCTCGGTCACGGTCTACGATTCGCTCGGCAAGGCGACGAGCGTCGAGCTGCGCTGGGCCAAGACAGTCAATGCCTCTGCCACTCCGACGGTCGACACCTGGAACCTCTTCGTCGCCGAGAACACCGGCGCGACCGGCGCCACGCCCGCCTACCGCAACGCCAATGTCAGCGTCACCTTCGGCTCCACCGGGCAGCTCACCGCGCCGGCGACCGGGAATATCCTGATCCCGCCGATCACCATCGGCGGAACCCAAATCAGCACTTTGGCCAACCCCATCAATATCACCACCGGCGGCAACGGCCTGACCCAGAACGGCGACGTCAGCGGCCAGATCGACGCCCGCTCGATCCGGCAGGACGGCTACACCGCCGGCACGCTCGACCGGACCTCGGTCTCGGCCGACGGCCAGGTGATCGGCACCTTCAGCAACGGCCAGGTCGTGGCGCTGGCGCAGCTCTCGGTCGCCCGCTTCAACGCCGACAACGCGCTGAAGCGGCTGGATGGTGGCGCCTTCGAGGAGACGATCGAATCCGGCCCGCCGATCATCGGGCTCGGCACCTCGCAGCTCATCGGCGGCAATATCGAGCAGTCGAACACCGACATCGCCGACGAGTTCTCGAAGATGATCGTCACCCAGCAGGCCTATTCGGCCAACACCAAGGTGATCACCACCGCGCAGGAGATGCTGCGCGACGTCTTCAGCATCATCCGCTGACGGCTTTCAGGACGGATGAGGCGCGGCCCAGGAGGGCCGCGCGCCACGACAGGAGCCGACGATGGGTCTGAGCACCTCCCTCAACACGGCGATCTTGGGGCTGAACGCCACCCAGGTCGGCATCGGCGTCGTTTCGCAGAACGTCGCCAATGCGGGCACGGCCGGCTATGTCCGCCGCGTCGTCACGACCTCGGACAGCCTGAGCGGCCAGACCGTCGGCACCCAGACCACGCAGGTCCAGCGGCTGCTCGACAAGATCGTCCAGCATCAGCTCTGGCAGGAATCGGCCGGCGCCGCCTACACCTCGACGCGCGCCGACATGCTCGCCAGCGTCGACAAGCTCTACGGCGCGCCCGGCAGCTCGACGGCGCTCGACACGATCTACAATGGCTTCACCTCGGCCCTGCAGGCCTTCCAGAACGATCCCTCGTCCTACAGCCTGCGGACCTCGGTGCTCGATTCCGCGACGCAGCTCGCCAGCCGGCTGAACACCCTGTCGGACGGGGTGCAGAGCCTGCGCTCGCAGGCGGAAAGCGGCATCGCCGCCGGCGTCAACAAGATCAACGACCTGCTCGGTGCGCTGACGACGGTGAATGCGCGGATCGTCGGTTCGCCGAATGATCCGGCGCTCGCCAATCTCAAGGACCAGCGCGACCTGATCCTGTCGGATCTGTCGCAATACATGGACATCAAGACCAGCGAGGATGCCCGCGGGTCGACCAGCATCGTCACCAGCGGCGGCACGCAGATCTTCGACGGCCGCCCGTCCGTGGTGTTCAGCTTCGATGCCCGTTCCGGTCTCTCGCCCGACGACCAGTGGAGCAGCGACCCGGCGCAGCGCGGCGTCGGCACGATCACCATGTCGAACACGACGGGCGGCTCGCTCGACGCGATCGCCAACAAGACCTTCCGCTCCGGCGAGATCGCCGCGCTGATCGAGATGCGCGATACGACGCTGGTGCAGGCCCAGACCCAGCTCGACGAGATCGCGGCGCAGCTCGCCAGCGCGCTGTCGGACCGCGAGATCGCCGGCACGGCCGTCACCGCCGGTGCCGCCACCGGCTTCGATGTCGATCTCACCGGGCTGCAGGCCGGCAACAAGGTGACGCTCGACTATGCGGTGACGCCGGGTGGCGCGACGCAGCGCTTCACCTTCGTGCGCGTCGACTCGGCGGCCTCGCTGCCGCTGCCGGCGTCTGCCGGCGGCGACGCCAACAACCGCGTGGTCGGCATCGACTTTTCGGGCGGTCCCGCTTCGGTCGCCGCGCAGATGCAGACGGCGCTCGGCGGTGGCTTCACCGTCTCCAACACCGGCTCGGTGCTGCGCATCGTCGACGACGGGGCGGCCGGCACGCGCGACGTCAAGGCGCTGACCGCCCGCCCGACCGCCACGACGCTGTCCTCCGTCGGCGGCAGCGCGGAGCTGCCCTTCTTCGTCGATAGCGGCGCCAGCGGCGCCGTCTTTACCGGTTCCTACGACAATGGTTCGCAGACGCTGGGCTTCGCCGGGCGCATCCAGCTCAACCAGGCGCTGGTGGCCGACCGCTCCAAGCTCGTCGCCTTCGAGCCGACGACCGCGCAGGGCGACACGACGCGGCCGAAGCTGCTGCTCGACCGGCTGACGCAGAGCCAGCGGGCCGTGACCAACCGGCTCGGCATCGACGGCTCGACCGCGACCACGACCGTCACCGTCTCCGGCCTCGTCCAGCGCGTCGTCTCGACGCAAGGACAGGCGGTGGAGGCCGCCAAGCGTCTCGACGAGGGGCAGAAGGTCGCGCTCGCCGCCGTGCAGAGCCGCTTCCAGGAGACCGCGAAGGTCAGCGTCGACCAGGAAATGGCGACCCTGATCGAGCTGCAGAACGCCTATGCCGCCAACGCCCGCATCATCTCCACGGTCAAGGAGATGATGGACGTGCTGATGAGAGTGTGAGCGCGCCATGACCATTTCGTCCTATGGCTCCGGAGCCTATCGCGCGGCGACGCCCAACCGCCTGGTCTCGACCCGCGCCGATCTGACCGATCTCGAGCGCCAGCTCGCGACGCAGCAGCGCGCCGAAAGCTATGGCGATCTCGGCTGGAAGGGATCACGCGCGGCAACGTCAACCTCCAGCTCTCCTCGAAGGCGGTCGAGAATTACGCCAAGCTGACGACCGAGACGGTCAACGACACGCGCTCCAACACCTATATCCCGAGCTCGACCGGCCGTTCGGCGCCGCAGGTTCTGGCCGAGGAGAAGTTCAAGCAGACGCTCGACCTGCTCAATACGCAGGTGAACGGCCGCTACCTGTTCTCCGGCAAGACCTCCGACGTGCAGCCGACGCTCGGCTACACCGAAATCATCGAGGGCGACGGCGCCGGGCGCGCCGGCCTGCGCCAGATGATCGACGAGCGCCGCCAGGCCGATCTCGGCGTCGCCGGGCTCGGACGCCTGACCACGGGCGGGGCCGCCGCGACGGCGACGATCGCCGACGAGGCGCCGGTGCATGGCTATGGCTTCAAGCTCGCCGGGGCCACCAGTTCCTCGGCCGCCATGACCCCGGCCTTCACCGCCGGGCCGCCGGCCAACCTGACCGTCACCGTCGCCAGCCAGCCGGCGGTCGGCGACACGCTGCGCGTCCAGCTCACCCTGCCGGACGGCACGACGGAGGAGATCCTGCTGGCCGCACGCGCCACCGGCACGACCGGCCAGGCCAGCGACAGCTTCGAGATCGGCGTCGACGTCAACGCGACGGCGGCCAATCTGCGCGCCTCGATCACCGCCGCGCTCGGCAAGGAGGCCGCGACGACGCTGTCGGCCGCCTCCTCCCAGGTGGCCGCGCGCAATTTCTTCGCGGGCACGCCGAGCAGCCCGCCGCTGCGGGTGCCAGGCCCGCCCTACAACACGGCGACGGCCGCGCCTGCCGCCGGCACAGCGGCCAACACGGTGATCTGGTATCGCGGCGATGACGGCAGCGATCCGGCCCGCAGCACCGCCTCGGTGCAGGTCGACAAGGGCCAGATCGTCGGCACCGGCGCGCGTGCGAACGAGGAGGCCTTCCGGATCGGGCTGGCGCAGTTGGCGATCATGGCGGCGGAGAGCTTCCCGGCCAACGACGCCAACTCGCAGGCGCGCTACGAGGCGATGACGGCGCGCGTCAGCGACCGTCTCGCCTTCGGCAACGGCGCCCAGAAGCCGGCGGAGATCATCACCGAGTTCGGCTCGGCCCAGACCGCCCTGGCACGGGCGAAAGAGCGTCACGAGAGCACCAAGAACTATCTGGACACGACGCTGTCGAGCGTCGAGACGGTCTCCCGCGAGGAGGTGGCGGTGCAGATCCTGTCGCTGCAGACGCAGCTCCAGGCGAGCGGTGGCGCCCTTTTCGGCGTTTCGGGGCTGGGCGCCGCGCCGCCTCAGCGGCCGCGCAGGCCGGCGGCGATGTCGCGGTTGATGCTGACCAGAACGGGCAGGCCCTCGCGGGTCGGGTTCGCCGCGACCTTGAAGGTCTGGTTGAAGATGAAGTTCGCGAGGCTCAGGATGTTGGTCTTGATGCCGACGGGGAGGGGGTTGTCCTCGGCGATCACGGCCGAGACCAGCAGCGTCCAGAGTTTGCGGTTGTAGTTCAGCGCGTCGTCGAGATCGCGATCGGCCAGGGTCCAGTCGTCATGGATCGCCTGGAGCCGGACGGCGGCCTTGATGAGGAGGGAGGCTTCGAGTTCGCGAGGGGAAACGACGGCCTGGTTGGCCCGCGAGGCGGAGGCGTAAGCGCTAAACCCGTGTTGCATTCTCGATGAGTTCCGCTTCGTAAGCGATCAGTTTCTTGGCTGCCTTGAGAGCTTTGTAGAGGTCGCTGCTTAAGATGCGGTTATTGATCTCGTGAATATGCGGCAGAGCGCTCGGCGCGGCCTGGACGAAGTCGCGCACCAGCTCGAAATAGACCTGATGCTGGTACATCGGGTCCTGGGCCAGATACATGAGCTGGATGGCGAGATAGATCTTCTTCGCCGGGCTGTCGGCGGTGGCGGGCGTGAGAATGTCCTTCTCGCGCAGGATCGGCGCGTCGCCCTCGATGAAGAAGCGGGTCCGCTGCTCGTCGTTGCGGATCACCACCTGGCCGATGATGATGCGCTCGCGGGGCTTGAGTTCGACCTTGAGGGCCATGACGATCCTGCCTTCTGGCTGGAGAGGAGGGGGCTTTCGCCCCCGGACGGTTAGCTGAACAGCCGCAGCACGCTCTGGTCGGCCTGCGAGGCGAGCGAGAGCGCGGTCTGCGAGAGCTGCTGGCGGGTGTTGAGGGCGAGCAGCTTGGCGCCTTCCTCATTGGAGTCGGCGAGCACGAGGTTGTCGGCGCCGGTGGTCAGGGTGTTGACCATCTCCTTGGTGAAGTCCTGCCGGGTCTGCGCGACCGAGAGGTTCGAGCCGAAGGTCGAGGCCAGCGAGCGCAGCGAGGTCAGGGCGTTCGAGAGCGAGCCGGTCGCCTTTTCGAGGTCGAGGTCGTTCTGGAAGTTGAAGAAGCCGGCCAGCTGCGTGTTGATCGCCTGCGGGATGCCGAGGTTCTCGGCGGTCAGGTTGGTGCCCTGGATGTCGAGCTTGGTCTGGTTCGTGCCGGCCTTCTCGTTGAAGGCGATCGAGAGCCTGTCGCCGGCCAGCAGATTGATGCCGTTATAGCTCGAATCCTTGGCGAGCTGGTCGATCTGCGTGCGCAGGTCGTTGAACTGCTGGATCAGGTTCGAGCGCACCGCCGAGGTGACGCCGGAGGAGGCGATACCGGTGGTGCGGTCGGTGGCGTTGAGGCCGAAGGCGGCGCTCTGGGCGCCGGTCGACGAGGCCGTCACCGCGGCAGGAGCAGCGGCGCCGGCGCCGATGCCGACGCCGAGCGTCTCGGAGCCGATGCCCTTGACGTTGAGCAGGCCCTTCTCGTCGACGAAGGCGGTGGCGACGCCCGAGGCGTTGATCGCGTTGACGACGTCGCGGACCGTGGTGTTGGCCGTCAGCGTCACGCCGATATTGGTGGTCGAGGTCGGGGCGCCGACCGGGCCGGTGGTGATCTGGATGTTCAGGGCCGGTGTCGCGGTGACGTCGATGCCGAGGTCGCCCGCCGCGCCGGCGGTCGCCGCCGTCACGACTGCGTCGCCAGCGCTGCCGACGCGCTTGTCGAGGGCGATGTCCTTCAGGCTCTTGTTGGTCGCCTGGGTTTCGGCGGCGCTGGCGAGCGCCGTGCCGGTGCCGATGACGGTGGGCCGGTTCTGGGCCGCGTCGGCCTGGGCCTGCTTGACCGTCGACTGCAGCGACTGGACCAGCTTGGAGATGCCGTCGATGCCCTTGGAGGCCGCCTGGATCGTCTGGATCCCGTTCGAGATGCCGTCGAGCAGGCCGGTCAGCTGGCTGCCGCGGTCGTTGAGCGACTGGGCGGTGAAGTAGTTGACCGGGTTGTCGATGGCCGAATTGACCTTGCGGCCCGTCGCGAGGCGGTTCTGCAGGACAGCCTGTTCGCTCGTCGTCTTCTGGAGCGTGAGCAGGTTGTTGCGCACGCCACTGGAAAGAATCGTGTTCGCCATCTTCGGTCCCCTGAAGCGCGATTCTGCGCTCGTGCGGTGATGACCGATAATTCCCCGTTAAGGATAACAAACCGTTAATGCGGCGGCGATGGCGTTCACGAATGAAAAAAGGCGGCGGAGCCTTGGCTCCGCCGCCTTCTTGTCTTCGGCCCACATCCTGTGGGCTGCCCGCTTTCTGCGGACGAAGGATCAGAACAGACGCAGCACGGCCTGGTCGGACTGCGAGGAGAGCGACAGAGCCGTCTGGGACAGCTGCTGACGCGTCTGCAGCGAGAGCAGGTTCGCGGCTTCCTCGTTGGCGTCGGCGTTCACCAGGTTGGCGGCACCGGTCGAGAGGACGTCGGCCAGGTCCTTGGTGAAGTCCTGGCGGGTCTGGGCGACCGACAGGTTGGCACCGAAGGTCGAGGAGAGCGACTTCAGCGAGGTCAGGGCGCTCGTCAGGGCCGTCGTGGCCTTTTCCAGATCGGAGTCGTTCTGGAAGTTGATCGTCCCGGCGACCTGGGCGTTGCCGGCCTGCTGGATGCCGATGTTGTCGGCGGTCAGGCTGGTGCCCTGGATGTCGAGCTTGGTCTGGTTGGCGCCGCCCTTTTCGTTGAAGGCGATCGTCACCTTGTCGCCCTGAAGCAGGTTGACGCCGTTGAAGCCCGCATCCTTGGCCAGCGAGTCGATCTGCGTGCGCAGCGTGTTGTACTGCTCGATCAGGTTCGAACGCGTCGCCGAGGTCACGCCGGAGGAGGCGATACCCGTCGTGCGGTCGGTGGCGGCGAGGCCGAAGGCGGTGTTCGACGTGCCGGTCGCCGAGGCCGTGGTGGCCGCAGCGGCGTCAGCGCCGACGCCGATACCGACGCCGAGCGTCTCGGAGCCGGTGCCCTTGACGTTGAGCAGGCCCTTCTCGTCGACGAAGGCGGTGGCGACACCCGAGGTGTTGATCGCGTTCACGACGTCACGGACGGTCGTGTTGGCGGTCAGGGCGACCGAGATGTTGGTCGTGGAGGTCGCCGCGGCCGGGTTGGTGACGATCTGGATGTTCAGGGCCGGGGTCGCGGTGGTGTCGACGCCGAGGTCACCCGCGGCGCTGGCGGTGGCGGTGGCGACGGTGGTGTCGCCGGCGCTGCCGATGCGCTTGTCGAGAGCGATATCCTTCAGGCTCTTGCTGGTCAGCGCGGCTTCGCCGGCGGTGGCCAGGGTCGTGCCCGTGCCGACGACGGTCGGGCGGTTCTGAGCTGCGTCGGCCTGCGCCTGCTTGACGGTGGACTGGAGCGAACCGACCAGCTTGGTGATGCCGTCGATGCCCTTGGAGGCGGCCTGCACCGTCTGGATACCGTTGGAGATGCCGTCGAGCAGGCCCTTGAGCTGGCTCGAGCGGTCGTTCAGCGAGGCGGCGGTGAAGAAGTTGACCGGATTGTCGACGGCCGTGTTGACCTTCTTGCCGGTGGCGAGACGGTTCTGAACGGCGGCGGCCTGGCTGGTGATGGTCTGGAGCGAGGCGAGCGAGGAACGGACGCCGTTCGAGATAGCGGTGGCCATGGTGATAAACCCTTCTGGTTTGGTGCCTTCTAGCAGTCGCGATCATTCTGGCCGCGACGGGTGGACCATCCCTCCCGAGCTCGTAACAGGAGGTAAATTTCGGTCGTCGAATGCCGCGCGTCCGTCCCGGGCTGCGATCGTGGTTAACGCAACGGCAATTGCGGCTCGGCCGGGGGCAAACAGCAGAACGCCCGCGCGAGGCGGGCGTTGTGGTCTGTGGGAGATGAGGTGAAGGGCAGGCGGCCTTCCGCCCTCAGGCGATGCGCTCGACCTGCGGGGCCACCGGCTGCTCCTCCGCATCGCGGGCGCGGTCGGCGAGCTCGCGCGAATAGATCCGCAGCTTCAGCATGGTCTCGTCGGGCAATTGCGAGATCGTCTCCCCGGTGTCGCGGTCGCGCTGCTGCATCACGATGGCGCGCGTGCGCGGCTCGATGACGATGCGCCGCTCGACCGCGGCGTCGAGATCCTGCTCGGCCTGGCGCTCCTGCTGCTGCCCCTCCGCGCTGCGGCGCTCGAAGGCGGCGCGGGTCTGGAGGTCGCGCGTGCGGGCATCGATGTCGCGGGCGCTGCGCTCCTGGGCGCGCAGATCGAGCTTCACGGCCTCGCCCGCCTGGGCGGACTGGACCGTCCGCTCGGGCGGCAGCTCGACCGAGACGCTGCCCTGCGTCGCGACGACGTCGGCGCGCGGGACGACGGGGATGCCTCCGATGGGCGCCGTGCGGGGCGCATTGCCGAAATCCATGGACCACTCCTTCTGGAGTCACGGCGCAGCGGCATCGACCGCTGCCAACCGTCCATCCGGACGGGTCAGACCTGTCCGAACCTGCCCAGGCTGGCAGAGAAACTTGAATCCGACGTCAAGAAATTAGGTAAATATTGAGAGGTTTCGGCGCAGCCGCCTGATTTTGTTCGCGGCGACGGCTCACAGCCGGCGCGAGACCATCAACGGCCCGGCATTGGGCCGCGCGAAGGCGCCGGCGCCGACGGTCGCGGTCGGGCCGTAGCCCGCCGCGCGGCTCGGGCGGTTCGCATCGGCGGCGAGGTCGCGAATGATCGACTCCGAAACGGCCCGTGCGGTGGCCAGCACGATCTGGTTGGTCTCGATCAGGGTCTGGAAGGCGCCATGGGAGGCCTTGAGGCGCTGCACCTGGTCGGGCACGAAGCGCGCCAGCGCCACCGCATTGAGCTTCACCTGCTCGACGCCGCGCATGTAGATGCCGGCGAGTTCGGTCTTGCGCGGCTCGCGCGTCATCGCCTCGGGCAGCCGCCCGGCGCGGACCAGCTCGGTCTCCTCGCCGACCAGATGCGACAGCGCCGCCAGCGCCTCGAGCACGCTCTCGACGAGCGCCCTGGCCTCCAGCGCCGTCGCGATGCGCGGCCGTTCGTCGAGAACGCGTCTGGCGAGCGACATTCATCAGCCTCCGAAGGACTGGGCTGCGCCGGACTGCTCCTGCACGCGCAGGAGATCGCGCAGGATGCTGTCGGAGAGGCCGATGCCGCCGGCCTTCTGGATCTGCTTGGCGTATTCCTGGGTGAGCTGCGACTTGTAGACGTCGCCGCCGATGCCGTTCTCGCCGAGCGGGCCTTCGCTGCCCGAGGGGGCGGCGGTGAGCTGCTGCATCACCTGCTCGAGGAACATCGTCTCGAAATCGTCGGCCTGCTTCTTGGCCTTGGCCTTGGCCGGGTCGAGGGCGTTGGAGAGCCCGTCGATCAGGCTGCCGGCGAGGTTGAGGCCGATCTTGGCGGCGGGCATCGCAAGGGTAGGGCTCATCACATCACCTCGATTTCGGCCTGGAGGGCGCCGGACGCCTTGATGGCCTGGAGAATGGAGATCAGGTCGCGCGGCCCGATGCCGAGCGCGTTCAGGCCGTCGACGAGCTCGGCCAGCGTCACGCTCTCGCGGACCAGGGCGAGCTTGTTGCCGCCGCCGGTGTCGACCTTCACATTGGTCCGCGGCGTCACCACCGTCTCGCCATTGGCCAGGGGCCCGGGCTGGCTGACCTGGGGCTGCTCGGTGATGGTGACGGTCAGGTTGCCCTGCGCCACCGCCACGGTCGACACCCGCACGTCCCGGCCCATGACGATGATGCCGGAGCGCTCGTCAATGACGATGCGGGCGAGCTGGTCGGGCTCGATGCGCAGCTGCTCGATGTCGGTGAGCATGCGGATCATATTGCCCTGGAAGCGCGGCGGGATCTGCAGCACCACCGTGGAGGGGTCGGTCGGCTCGGCCGCGTCGCCGCCGAGGAAATCATTGATCGCGGCGGCCATGCGGCGCGCGGTGGTGAAGTCGGGGTTGCGCAGCGACAGCCGCAGCGTCTTGAGCTTGTTCAGCGCGAAGTCGATCTCGCGCTCGACCACGCCGCCATTGGCGATGCGGCCGACGGTGGGCACGCCCCGCGTGATCTTGCTGGCGTCGCCCTCGGCCGAGAAGCCGGCGATGGCGACCGGCCCCTGCGAGACCGCATAGACCTCGCCGTCGGCGCCCAGCAGCGGCGTCACCAGCAGCGTGCCGCCCTGCAGCGACTTGGCGTCGCCGAGCGCCGAGACGGTGACGTCGATGCGCGTGCCCTGGGTGGCGAAGGGCGGCAGGTTGGCGGTCACCATCACGGCGGCGACGTTGGCGGTGCGCATGTTGGCGCCGCGCGTGTTGACGCCGAGCCGCTCCAGCATCGCGGTCAGCGACTGCTTGGTGAAGGGGGCGTTGTTGAGCGTGTCGCCGGTGCCGTTGAGGCCGACGACGATGCCGTAGCCGAGGATCTGGTTGGAGCGGACGCCCTCGACCGAGGCGAGATCCTTGATCCGGGAGAGCGCCTGAGCCGGGCCGGCGGCCATGGCGAGGCCGAGCGCCAGCAGCGCGGCGAGCGGCGTCACCAGGGAGGTCAGGGCGGCTTTGCGAAACATGGTCTCACCGGCTGGAGAAAAGCGGTCGCCTTCGACCCTGCGATCCCCATGCCAGACCGCGACAAATTGAAAACGCTGATTTATCAGTTGTTTGGAAATCTGGCGCAGGGTGACGCCACGCCGAAGACGCCGGCCGATCCTGCCGGGGCGGCAGTTTCTGCCGGGTGGTTTACGGTCTGTTAACCATGCCGGCGCGAGGGTTTTTGCATGACCGATATCGCGAGGCGACCATGATCCGGATCGACCAGCGCGCACCCCTCTCCAACGTCGGCCCGGCCGGGACGGCGCGGCGCTCGGGCGGCGCCGCCTTCACATTGCCGACCAAGGAGGGCGCGGCCAGCAGCCGCAGCGCCGGGATCGCCGCGTCGGGCCCGCTCGACACGCTTCTGGCGGTCCAGGCCTATGAGGAGCCGCAGGAGCGCAAGAAACGCCAGGCCAAGCGCGGCCACGACCTGCTCGACGGGCTCGACCGGCTCAAGGCGGCGCTCCTCACGGGCCGCGTCGACATCGCCGAGCTCGAGCGGATCCGCGCCAACCTGACCCAGCGGCGCGAGGCGACCGACGACCCGCGCCTCGACGACGTGCTGGCGCATATCGAACTGCGCGCCGCGGTGGAACTGGCCAAGCTCGGGCGGTAGGCGAGGGCGTCATGGTCGGGCCTGACCCGACCATCTCCCGACGAGAATGCGCAAGTGCTCGTTCCGGCCAGAGATTCCCGGGTCTGCGCTTCGCTTCGCCCGAGAATGGCGAGCGGGTCTGTTATCGGATGAACTGGTCCGCGTAGTCGGCGCCGAGCCCGTTGCTGGCGTAATGCGCGCGGCATTTGTCGAGCCGGGTGAAGACGTCATCATAGCCGAGGCATTTGCCGTCGGGGTCGACATAGATCATCGCGCCGTTGACCTGGAACATGGTGATCATCTCCTCGGTGTCGGGATCGACCACCAGCGTATGGGTCTCGCCCGGCGCCTCGTAGACATAGGCCCCCTCCGTCGCGACCCAGTCATGCTCGAGGTAGCGCCACTTCCCCTTCAGCACATAGCCATGGACGGGCTGCGGGTGGCGGTGGCGCGAGAGTACGCCGGAGCGGCGCACGCGCAGCAGGTTCATCCAGTAGCCGCGGGTCACGCTGAGGCATAAGGGGCGGAACCAGACATTGTCGTCGACCGGCACCCAGACGCGCTCGTCGGTCGGAATGACGTTGGGCACGATCAGCTCGGGCGGGGAATCCTTCGGCTGGGGATGGCGATAGGGCGTCCAGCGCTCGGCCTCGCTGGCGGCGACCGGAATGGGGCTGACCTTGTTCATGGCGTTTCTCCCGTTCGATGCTCTTGTCGTTGGACGGCATCCTACCCGTCATGGCGAGCGTAGCGAAGCCATCCAGACGGTCTCGCCCGACGTCTGCCTGGATTGCTTCGCTGCGCTCGCAATGACGGTGCGGCGACCTCTCCTGGAAACGTCGCATTTCGATTCAAGTCGGCCCGCCAAGCCACTGGAGACGCTGCCATTCAGACCGCCAGATAGCCGCCGTCGACCGGCAGGATCGTGCCGGTGATGAAGGCCGCCGCGTCCGACAGCAGGAAAGCGATGGCGCCGCCGACATCGCCGGGCTGGCCCCAGCGGCCCATCGGCGTGCGCGCCAGGATCGGCGCCGAACGGGCGGCGTCCTCGACCAGTGGCCGCGTCAGTTCGGTCGCGATCCAGCCCGGGGCGACGGCGTTGACGCGGATGCCGTCGTTCGCCCAGGCGGCGGCCAGCGACTTGGTGAGCTGGCCGATCGCGCCCTTGGACGCCGCATAGCCCGGCGCATAGGCCGAGCCGTGGAAGGTCAGCATCGAGGCGGTGTTGACGATCGCGCCCTTGCCGGCGGCGAGCTTGTCCTTCGCGGCGAGGCACATCCGCATCGTGCCGGTAAGGTTGACCTCGACCGTCAGGCGGAAGGCCTCGATCTCGAACTCCTTGCCGCCGCGCTGGATCATACCGGCGCAATTTACCAGCGCGTCGAGCCGCGGGCAGGCGGCGACGGTTGCCGCGACCTCGGCGTCCTTGGTGACGTCGAGGCGGGCATGGCGGATCGCGGCGTGGGGCGGGACGTCCGCCACCTCCGCCTCGGTCAGGCCGGTGGCGAGCACCTCGTAGCCGGCCGCCGCCAGCGCCAGTGCGGCGCCCTGGCCGATGCCGCGGGTGCCGCCGGTGACGAGGGCGAAGCGGGGTGTGGAGGATGGTGCGTCGGTTGTCATGGGCCCGAGACTATCGGGCCGCTGGCGGGACGGGAAGGGCGCCCGCCCCGCGTTTCAGGGCGTCGGCCGTTCCAGCTTGAGCAGGGCCGTGCCGCTGGTCTGGATGTCGCGGCCGACCATCGGCACCTGCCGGCCGAGGCTGACGTCGAGCGTGGTGCGCCAGGGCGTGGCCAGCGGCTGCGTCAGGTCGGCGACGACCTTCACGCGCGGCGTCAGGCTGCCGGCGAGGCCGTTCTGCGCGGCGAAGGTA
>NCCO01000073.1:635-1442 GCA_002279705.1 Allobosea sp. 12-68-7 | reverse complement strand
GAAGGTATAGCGGCCGGCGAGCGCGATCTCGGTCGTCAGCGTGACGATGTCGAGCGGCTGGAGCCGGTAGCCGAGCACGGCCTCGCCGGTCTGCTCGGCGGCGCCGGAAGCGGGCAGGCTGCCGCCGGCCGCCGCGCTCCAGACGATCTCGCCGTCGGCATCGGCGCTTCGGGTCACCGTCCAACCCAGCCGCGTGTCGTTGCGCTGCCAACCGCCCTGGCCGGTGACGATCTCGGTCGAGAGCGAGAGCTGGTCGGCCCCGAGCTTCATGCCGACGGCGCGCTCGGTCGCGACCGGCAGCGGACTTCCTGCCGGCGCCAGCCCGCGGCGGATCGGCGTCGCGGCGATCTCGGGGCGGGCGAGCGGGTTGCTGCCCGCGCCGCGGCGGGGCGCGCCGGGCGTCAGATAGCCCGGGACCTCCGGGGCGGGCTCCGGCGTTGCCGCCTCCCAGCGCGGAATCGGCGCGAAGAGGCTCGTCTCAGCCTCCTCTGCAAAGGCGGCGTCCAGCCTCTGCGCCGGCTCCTCGGCGGGAGATTGCGCCCGGGCTGCGGGCGAGGTCGCCAGCAGCAGGAGCGCGGCGAGGGCAAGGGGGCGCGCGGGCCAGTCGAGAGCCGGTCGTGACGGGAGCGAAGGCATGGGCGAGGCGGTCTTCCGGATCGGGGGTCGGCGAGCGCGGAAGGCTCGGGGGCGATCCGGACGATTTTGCGGCGGGGGTGGGGCGCTCCGCGGTCGGCTCCTCGGCGTTGCGCGAAAGCCGCGCCCGCCACAGAGGCCGGCGCCCGGCGTGGCGCGCTTTTGCGCCGGCTT
>NCCO01000073.1:0-512 GCA_002279705.1 Allobosea sp. 12-68-7 | reverse complement strand
CGTCTGGCCAGCAGCAGGGGTCGTTTCACATGAGCAAGATCAAGGTCGCCAACCCGGTCGTCGACATGGACGGCGACGAGATGACCCGCATCATCTGGCAGAAGATCAAGGACACGCTGATCTTCCCCTATCTCGACCTCGAGCTCGACTATTACGACCTCTCGGTCGAGAACCGCGACGCCACCGACGACCAGGTGACGATCGACGCCGCCAACGCGACCAAGAAGCACGGCGTCGCCGTGAAATGCGCGACGATCACGCCCGATGAAGGCCGCGTGAAGGAATTCAACCTCAAGTCGATGTGGAAGAGCCCCAACGGCACGATCCGCAACATCCTCGGCGGCGTGATCTTCCGCGAGCCGATCATCTGCAAGAACGTGCCGCGCCTCGTTCCCGGCTGGACCCAGCCGATCGTGATCGGCCGCCACGCCTATGGCGACCAGTACCGCGCCACCGATTTCAAGTTCCCCGGCAAGGGCACGCTGTCGATCAAGTTCGTCGGCGAGGACGGC
>NCCO01000255.1 GCA_002279705.1 Allobosea sp. 12-68-7 | reverse complement strand
CGGCGCGACGGGCTGGATCACCAAGCCGTTCAAGCCCGAGCAGCTGCTCGCCGTCGTCGCCAAACTCGTGAGGGCCTGATGGAACTCGATCCGACGGAAACATTCCGGCAGGAAGCGTCCGAGCTGCTCGATTCGCTCGAGACGGTGCTGCTCGACCTCGGCCAGACGCCGCAGAACCGTGACCTGATCGACGCCGCCTTCCGCGCGCTGCACACGATCAAGGGCTCGGGCGCGATGTTCGGCTTCGACAAGGTCGCGGCCTTCACCCATGATTTCGAGACGGCCTTCGACCTGATCCGCAAGGGCAAGATCGACGCCAACCACGAGATCGTCACGGTCTCCCTCTCGGCGCGCGACTATATCCGCACGCTGATCGAGGATCCCGATTCCACCGACCCGATCATCGGCGAGGCGATCGTCGAGGAGCTGCAGCGCCTGATCGGCGCCGGCCCCGCCGAGAAGAAGGCCGCACCCGTCGCAGATGCTCCCGCAGACGAAGGCGCTTCCAGTGAGGCCGCCTCCGCCGGCTGGCGCATCGAGATCGCCTTCGAGCCCGGGATCCTGCGCAACGGCACCAACCCGCTCGTCCTGCTCGACGACCTGCGCGCGCTCGGCCCCTGCACGGTCGATGCCGATACCGGTGCGATTCCCGTTCTCGAGGAACTCGACCCCGAGACCTGCCTGATCACCTTTACGGTGACGCTCGACAGCGCCTGCTCGCAGGACGAGATCGAGGACGTCTTCATGTTCGTGCGCGACGAGATGAAGCTCACCGTCACGCCGCTCGATGCAGATGGGCCGGCCGGCTTCGGCCTGGACATGTCGATGCCGGGCGATGCGGCGCCCGCCGTCGCCGAGCCCGCGCCGCAGGCCAAGGCCGCCCCGGCTCCCGCCCGTGCGGCTGCGCCCGCACCCGCCGCGCCGGCTCCGGAAAAGGCCGAGCTGAACCGCCGTGCCGAGGACAAGGGCACCACGACGGTGCGCGTCCAGGCCGAGCGCCTCGACGAGCTGATGGACCGGGTCGGCGAACTCGTCATCGCCCAGGCGCGCCTCAGCCAGATCGCCCATTCCGGCACCGACCTCGCGATCAAGGCGATCGCCGAGGAAATCGAGCGCCTGGCGTCGGGCCTGCGCGACTCCACCATGGGCGTGCGCATGGTGCCGATGGGCTCGCTCTTCGGCCGCTTCCGCCGCCTCGTCCATGATCTCTCGCGCGATCTCGGCAAGCCGGTCGATTTCGTCACGGTCGGCGAGGACACCGAGATGGACAAGACCATGATCGAGCGTCTCGCCGATCCGCTGGTCCACCTCATCCGCAATGCCATCGACCACGGCATCGAGAGCGCGGACGACCGCGCCAGGACGGCCAAATCCGCCACCGGTCGTATTGAACTGGCCGCCCGCTATGTCGGCGCGCAGGTCCTGGTCACGGTGCAGGACGACGGCGCGGGCCTCAACACCGCCCGCATCCGCGCCAAGGCCGAGGAGAACGGGCTGATCCCGCCCGGCGCCAATCTCAGCGAGCACGAGATCCACCAGTTCCTGTTCCATCCGGGCTTCTCGACCGCCAAGACGATCTCGGCTTTGTCGGGCCGCGGCGTCGGCATGGACGTGGTCAAGCGCACCATCGAGGCGATGCGCGGCACGATCGACCTCACCACGATCCCCGGCCACGGCTCCTCGGTGACGCTGCGCCTGCCGCTGACGCTGGCCATCATCGACGGCCTGCTGATCCGGGTCGGCGAGGGGCGTTACATCATCCCGCTCTCGGCGGTGGAGGAGTGCATCGAGCTCACCGCGGAGGCGGAAGCCCGCGCCAAGGGCCGCAGCTTCCTCAATGTCCGCGGCGATCTCGTGCCCTTCCTGCGCCTGCGCGACATCTTCGATGCCGACGGCCAGCCCGATCCGCACCAGAAGGTCATCGTCACCTCGATCGGCGACACCCGCGTCGGCCTCGTCGTCGACCAGATCATCGGCAGCCACCAGACGGTGATCAAGTCGCTGTCGAAGCTGCATTCCGACGTCACCATGTTCTCGGGCGCGACCATCCTCGGCGATGGCTCGGCGGCGCTGATCCTGGACGTCGCCCAGCTCGTCACGCTCGGCCAGTCCCGCGCCGAGAACGACAGAACCCCGGAGGCCGCGTGATGAGCCAGGCTCAGATGCAGACAAGCCCGCAGGCGGGCGCCACGGGCCTGCCGCCGGCCACCGAAACCCGCCTGCAGGTGCTGATGGTCGGGCTGGGCAACGAGATCTTCGCGATCGAGACCGACATGGTCCGCGAGATCATCGACCCTGTGCCGGTGACGCGCGTCGCCGGCGCGCGCGCCTTCCTGCCGGCGCTGGTCAATGTCCGCGGCAACGTCATTCCGATGGCGGATCTGCGCATCCGCTTCGGCATGCCGCGGACGGAGCAGACCGCCGACACGCGCATCGTCGTGATCGAGGTCGAGATCGACGGCGATCCCGTCACGCTCGGGTTGCTCGCCGACAAGGTCTACGAGGTCACCGAGATCTCGACCCGGCAGATGCAGCAGACACCGCGCCTGGGCAGCCATTGGCGGCCGGACTTCATCCGATTCATCACCAAATGGAGCGATGAGTTCGTCATCGTTCCCGACATGTCCCGGATTCTGGGCTGAATCCGATTTCCCACTTGCTGGGGCGAAGGGGGCTTCCGATGCGCTTCTCGATCAAGGCCAAACTGTTCGTGACGTTCGGTGGGATCATCGGCTTGTCGATGGTCGCAGGCGGCGTGGCGTATCAACAGCTCTCCGAGCTCGACCGCTCGCAGCAGGAAATCGTTGGCCAGGGCCATCGCATCGTCAAGCTCGGCGAGTTGCAGAATGAGCTCCAGGGTCAGGTTCGGGCCGAGAAGAACGCCATCATCGCTTCCTCGGAAGCCGAGCTGGAGACGGCCGCGGCCGAGCTCATCGCACGGCGCCAGAAGGTGACGCAGCTCAGCGGGAGCATCCACGCCTCTGCGTCCGAACAGGGCAAGCGGCTGATGGACCAGGTCATGGCCACGGCCAAGACGCTGAACGATGCCAAGCTGAACTCCGCGACGCGGGCGGATGCCTTGTGGCAATCCGAGGGCCAGGCCGTGCTCGCCGCACAGAATGCGGCCTTCGACAGACTGCTGGCGGACCTCGACAAGAGCCAGAGCTCGGTCGAGCACGAACAGGCTGCCCGGCAGGTCGTCGCCGCCCGCTACCAGACGGCCCGGATGCTGCGCACGCTGGTCGAAACCTTTACCGCGACCTCGCTCACCGCCCTCGATGAACGCCGCCGGACGGCGCTGGCCGAGATGGAAAGGCTGAAGCGCGCGGCCGACATGGCGGCCGAGCGGCTGAAAGCCGTCGGCATCCCCCACGAGACGCTGCAGAGCCTGGTCAGCCAAGTCGAGGCCGTCGCTCTCCGTGCCGTGGATATCGCCCGCGAGGGCGGCGTCATCCGCGCGGCCGAACTGAGCCGCACCGAAGGCCGCAAGGCGCTGGGCGAGTCGCTGGCCGCCGTGGAGGCCTATGCGCTCTATGTCGAGAAGCGCATGGACGAAATGGGCGCGGCCGGGACGGCCGCCGCACACTTCGCCGAAATGCTCCTCATCGCGATCCTGGCGGCATCCGCGCTCATCGGCCTCGCGGCGGCGACCTGGATCGCCATCGGCATCAGCCGCGGCATCGGCGGAGCGGTCGCCCTGGCTAATGCCGTCGCCACAGGTGATCTGACGCGGACGGTGGAGCCGAAGACCAATGACGAGGTCGGCGACCTCCTGACGGCGCTCAATGGAACGGTCGAAAAGCTGCGCCAGGTCGTCGGCGACGCCACCAAGGCCGCCGAGAACATGTCGGCCGGTTCGCAGGAGCTGTCGGCCAGCGCCGAGCAGCTCTCGCAGGGCTCGACCGAGCAGGCCTCGTCGACCGAGGAAGCCTCGTCCTCGATGGAGGAGATGGCGGCCAATGTGAAGCAGAACGCCGAAAACGCCGCCACCACCGAGAAAATGGCGGCCCAGTCCTCGCGCGACGCGGAAGCCTCGGGCGTCGCCGTCGGCAAGGCGGTCGATGCGATGCAGATCATCGCCCAGAAGATCAACATCGTGCAGGAGATCGCCCGCCAGACCGATCTGCTGGCGCTGAACGCGGCGGTCGAAGCGGCGCGTGCCGGCGAGCACGGCAAGGGCTTCGCGGTGGTCGCCTCCGAGGTGCGCAAGCTCGCCGAGCGCAGTCAGGCGGCGGCCGCCGAGATCGGCACGCTCTCGGTCGACACGGTGAAGGTCGCCCAGGAGGCCGGCTCGATGCTGGCCAAGCTCGTGCCCGACATCAAGAAGACCGCCGAGCTGGTCGAGGAGATCACCGCCGCCTGCCGCGAGCAGGATGTCGGCTCGAGCCAGATCAACCAGGCGATCCAGCAGCTCGACAAGGTCACGCAGCAGAACGCGGCCGCCTCCGAGGAGGTCTCCGCGACCTCCGAGGAGCTCGCCTCCCAGGCCGAGCAGCTCCAGGCCACCATCGCCTTCTTC
>NCCO01000072.1 GCA_002279705.1 Allobosea sp. 12-68-7 | reverse complement strand
GCGTGAGGCCGGTGACGTTGGCCCGGCCGAAGGCACGGTCGAGCCCGAGCAGGGTGCCGATGCCGGCGCGCTGCTGGCCCTGATGCAGCGAGGCGATCAGCGCGCGCTCGGTGCGTTCGGGGACGAGCGAGCGGTTGAGTTCCGGCGAGAGCTTGAGCAGCGCCTCCAGCGTGAAGGAGCCGGCCCGGCTCATCTGGTCGAGAAAGCCGGTGAACTCCGCGCCCCAGCTCGTCGCGATCGCCACCTGCGCATCGGCCGGGAGGTAGCGCTTCAGCAGCGCTTCCATCCGCGGCGCGGTGTCGGGCTCGCAGTTCGGCGCGCGCTTGAACTGGAGATAGCGCTCGGTCGCCTCGGCGAAGAGCACCCTGCCGTCGGGGCCGATGATCGCGATGGCGGGATCATGGAAGGTGGTGGCGAGGCCGATCGTGTAGGTCATGCTGGCAGGTCGGGCATCCGGTGAGCACCGCCCTCCCTAGCATGAAATCGACGGGGATCACCCCGAGAGCTGGTCACGGCGCAGATCGTCGAGGATCGAGAGCCGCCCGAGCGCGCGCTTGAGTTCGGCCGTGCGGGCCTTGCCGATGGTGCCGGGCGCGACCCGGTTGGACGGGCTCAGACCTTCCGCGATGTCGGCGAGCTGCTGGCTCAGGATGCAGTCGAGGAGGAGCGCGTGGTCCCGGTCGATCTCGGCGAGATCGCTCGCGCCACCGGTTCCCCGTTCCGCCACCGCCTCCAGCCGTACCTGCGTCGCATGCCGCGGCAGGCCGTGATGCAGCGCCAGCAGCCGCGCCGTGGTGACGATGTCCTTCAGCCCCGTGCGCTTCAGGTCGATGCGGCCGTCATCCTCGGTGCGCAGCCCCCCGAACAGGGTCAGCCCCGCCGCCGGCTGGCCGGCATTCTCCGCCAGCAGCTTGAGGAAGGGGATCTGCCCCTTGGCCGCCGCCCAGGCATCGCGCCAGAGCCGCTCCGCCATCGCCTTGTCGCCATGCACGGCCTTGAAATCGAAGACGATGTCGACGCTGAGCAGATCCTCGGGGCTGGAGCGGCCGAGCCATTGCGCGATGCGCTGGCGCCAGGTCGTAAGCGAGCCGCGGAAGGCGGGCTCGGAGGCCATCACCCCGCCCTTGCACAGGGGCACGCCGACCTCGTCGAGGATCGCCGCCATGCGCCGGCCGAGCCGCGCGAACCAGCGGTCGGCCGCACCCTCCGGCTCCCCCGCCGCGAAGACGAGCGCATTGTCCTGGTCCATCGCCAACAGGCTCTCGCCGCGCCCGGCCGAACCGAGGACGAGCACCGCATAGGCGCAGGGCGCCGGCCCGGCCCCCTCGGCCACGAGCTCCGCCTCGGCCAGGATGGCGGCGCGCCGCGTCAGCGCGCCGACCTCGCGCGCGATCACCGCCGCGATCAGGCGGGCCGGCACATCCTCCGCCAGCAGCGCACGCGCCATCAGCGGCAGGCGCGACCAGATCTGCCCGAGCGCGGGCGCGTCGGGGGCGGCGTCGATGTCATCGCCCAGCGCGACCGCCGTGCCGGCGCGCAGCTGCAGCAGCTTGAGCGGCGTCACCACCCCGACGATCCGGTCCTCGTCGTCGGTCACGGCGAGATGGCGGATGTTGCGGGCGCTCATCCGCCCGATCGCGCGGTAGAGAAAGGCGTCGGCCGGAACCGCCACCACCGGCCGCGAGGCGAAGCGGCCGGCCGGCAGGGCCAGCGCCTCGGCGCCGTGCCGGCCGATGGCGCGCAGGAGATCGCGCTCGGTCAGGATGGCGGCGGCGGCGGGACGGACGCCCTCGCCGCCGAGGAAGACCGAACTGACGCCCCGGCCGGTCATCGCAGCCAGCGCCGCGGCGACGGGCGTCTCCTCCGGCAGGATCACCGGATCAGCTCGCATCACGTCGCGGACGCGATGGCGGTAGGGATAGCTGTCGAGCTTGGGCAGCGGATCGCCGTCCTGCGAGGGCGGGCGCAGCTCCCAGGCGGGCGGGGCCGCGCCCGCCATCGCGTCGGTGATGCGGCGGCTGGCCGCGACCGCCTCCCCGACCGTGCGGATGCCCCGGTCGCGCAGGCGCGGGGCGAGCGCGAGGAAGACGAGCCCGGCGGCCATCGCATCGCCGAGCGCCCGGTGGCGTTCCTGCGGCGCAATCTCCAGCCAGGCACCCAGCGCCTCCAACGAATAGGAGGGCAGGCCGGGCTCGGCGAGCTGCGCCAGCAGGCGGATGTCGAGCGCGATCGGCTGCACGAAGCGCTGCCCCGCCCGCTCCGCCTCCTTCGTCAGCATGGCGATGTCGAAGCCGATCGTGTGGCCGATCACCACCCGTCCGGCGAGAAAGGCCGTGATGCCGGGGTAGAGCACCTCGAAGGCGGGCGCCCCGCGCAGGGCCTCCCGGTCGAGCCAGATGGACGGCGGCGAATTCGATCATCCGCGCGCGCCGGACATCGAGCCCTGTGGTCTCGGCGTCGAGGGCAACGCCGCGCACGGCGAAGAGCGGGGTGGCCTGGAGCAGGTTCGGCATGCGGTTGTCTCCGCGCTTCTGCCGAGCACCCTAACGTCAGGCCCTGTGGTCTGACCAGACCGACGTCCGACGGGTGGGCGCCTCAGGGCCGTTTCAGCGCCGCGCCGATCAGCGCCTTGGCATCGGCGCCCGCCCAGTCGGCGGGCCCCGGCAGGATCGCGAGTTCGCAGCCCTCACGGTCGATGATCAGGCTGACCGGCATGCCCTCGACCTTGCGCGCGGCGCGCAGCTCCTGGAACACCCTCGCCTGCGGATCGGCGTAATAGGTCAGCGCCCTGATCTCGCGCTGGGCGAGCCAGGCCTTGGGCTTGTCGAGATTGCGGGTGTCGATGTTGATCGCCACCACCGCGAAGTCCGGGCCGCCGAGTGCCGCCTGCAGCGCGTCGAGCGCCGGCATCTCCTTCAGGCAGGGCGGGCACCAGGTCGCCCAGAGATTGACCAGCAACACCTTGCCGCGGAAGGACGAGAGCGTCAGCGGCGCCCCGTCGGGACCGTCGAAGGCGAGGTTGGGCGTCGGCATGGGGGCCGCATGAACCTGCACGGCCGCGACCTCGCCGCGCGCCAGCGGCGCCATGGCGGCCGCGACGGGCCGGGCCGCCCTGCAAGAAGCAGAATTGCCGGCATCGCCTGCGACGGAGTAGAAGGCCGCACCGCCGGCGAGCGCGACGAGCAGAAGCGCCCCTCCGGCGGCGAACCATTTCGATCGTGACGTCATCGGCGTCCTCAAATCAGGAAAGACCGTCGTGAGCAATCGCATGTGGGGTGGGCGTTTCGCCACGGGTCCCGACGCCATCATGGAGGAGATCAACGCCTCCATCGATTTCGACCAGCGCCTCTGGCGCCAGGACATCCGCGGTTCGCGCGCCCATGCCGCGATGCTCGGCGAGACGGGCATCCTGACGCGTGAGGATGTGGCCGCGATCGACGCCGGGCTCAAGCAGGTCGAGGCCGATATCGAGGCCGGGAGCTTCACGTTCTCGCGTGCGCTCGAGGACGTCCACATGAACGTCGAGAGCCATCTCAAGGACCGGATCGGCGCCGCCGCCGGCCGGCTCCACACCGGCCGCTCGCGCAATGACCAGGTCGCCACCGACATGAAGCTGTGGGTGCGCGACACGCTTGACCAACTCGACGAGCAGATGGCCGACCTCCAGCTGGCCCTGGCCGAGAAGGCCGAGACCTATGCGGGCGCGGTGATGCCGGGCTTCACCCATCTCCAATCGGCCCAGCCGGTGACCTTCGGCCACCATCTGCTGGCCTATGTCGAGATGCTCGGGCGCGACCGCGGCCGCGTCGCCGATGCGCGCAAGCGTCTGAACGAATCCCCGCTCGGCGCCGCCGCGCTCGCCGGCACCTCCTTCCCGATCGACCGCGAGATGACGGCCCATGCGCTGGGCTTCGACCGGCCGACGGCGAACTCGCTCGACTCCGTCTCCGACCGCGACTTCGTGCTGGAAACGCTGGCGGCGGCCTCGATCTGCGCCATGCATCTCTCGCGCCTGGCCGAGGAGATCGTGCTCTGGGCGACCCCGCAATTCGGCTTCGTGCGCCTGTCCGACGCCTTCTCGACGGGATCCTCGATCATGCCGCAGAAGCGCAACCCCGACGCCGCCGAGCTGGTGCGCGGCAAGGCAGGGCGCGTCTTCGGCACGCTGCAGGCGATGCTGACGATGATGAAGGGCCTGCCGCTGACCTATTCGAAGGACATGCAGGAGGACAAGGAGGGCACCTTCGACGCGCTCCAGACGCTTTCCCTCTGCCTCGCCGCCATGGCCGGCATGGTCCGCGACATGCAGCCCGACCTGAAGGTGATGAAGAAGGCGGCGGGCATGGGTTATGCCACCGCCACCGACCTCGCCGACTGGCTGGTGCGGGTTCTGAAGATGCCCTTCCGCGACGCCCATCACGTCACCGGCCGCCTCGTCGGCCTCGCCTCGGAGAAGAAGATCGGGCTCGAGAAGCTCAGCCTCGCCGAGATGCAGGCGGTGGAGCCGCAGATCACGCAGGCCGTCTTCGCCGTCCTCGGCGTCGAGCAGTCGGTGAAGAGCCGCGTGAGCTATGGCGGCACGGCGCCTGCCAATGTCCGCCGCCAGGCGAAACGCTGGCTGAAGAAGCTGGCGCCGAAAAAGGCATGATCCTTGCCGTCATGCTCGGCCTTGTGCCGAGCATCCACGCCTTGAACGCCCGTCATGGCTGGAGGCGTGGATGGTCGGGACAAGCCCGACCATGACGGATGGGGCAATCGTCCTGCTAAAGACTCGGCGGCTCGCCTCCGCCACGATCCTTCGCTACACTCCCCACCACGCTTCGCCCAAACGTCGCTTCGCCCAAGGGTTCGCTTCCGTGCTGCACTCCCGCCTGAAACTCGGCCGCGCCGTCCTGGTCGCGGGCCTGCTCGCCCTCGCGCTCGGGGCCTGCGGCCGCAAGGGCCCGCTCGAGGCGCCGCCCAATTCGACCGGCGCGCTCGACCTGCCCGATTCGCAGATCGGCGCCGTCGAGAACACCAGCGGCGGCATCGGCGAGACCTCGATCCTGGCAAGGCCGGCCAAGGCCAACCGCGCCATCACCGTGCCCGAGAAGCCCTTCGTTCTCGATCCCATCCTCTGAGCTTGGCGACGAACCAGCCCTCATCCTGAGGAGCCGCGGCACGCGGCGTCTCGAAGGATGATCCAGAGCGCACTGGAACATCCTTCGAGACGCCCTTCCTGCGGAACGGCTCCTCAGGATGAGGGCTGCGGGTCTGCAATCTCGAACTGACGGCAAGGACCGATGCATCATTTCAGCTATCGCGACGGTGCCCTCTTCGCGGAGGACGTCGATCTGCGCCGCATCGCCGACGAGGTCGGCACGCCGGTCTATGTCTATTCCTCGGCGACGATCGAGCGGCACTACCGTCTCTATGCGCAGGCGATGACGCGCGCGGCCGGCGGCGGCCGGGCGCATGTCTTCTACGCGATGAAGGCCAACGGCAATCTCGGCGTGCTGAAGACGCTGGCCGCGCTCGGCGCGGGCGCCGACACCGTCTCCGAAGGCGAGGTCCGCAAGGCGCTCGCCGCCGGCTTCCCGCCGGAGCGGATCGTCTTCTCCGGCGTCGGCAAAGCTGAGAGCGAGCTGCGCTTCGCCGTCGAGGCCGGCATCTACCAGGTCAACATCGAGACGGAGAGCGAGCTCGACCTGCTGTCCCGGGTCGCCGCCGCCCTCGGCAAGCGCCAGGAGGCGGTGTTCCGCGTCAATCCCGACATCGGCGCCGGCGGCCACGCCAAGATCACCACCGGCTCGTCGGAGAACAAGTTCGGCGTCTCCTTCGAGGAGGTCGGCCGGCTCTATGCCCGCGCCGCCAACCTGCCGGGCGTGCGGATGATGGGGCTGGCGCTGCATATCGGCAGCCAGATCCGCGAGACGGAGTCCTTCGAGGCGGCCTATGCCAAGATGGCGGCGCTGGTCGGCGACCTGCGCAGTGAGGGCCACCGGGTCGAGCGGCTCGATCTCGGCGGCGGCCTCGGCATTCCCTACGACATCCCCCGGGAATTCGACCACGGACCGGGCCTGATCGACGCCTATGCCGACATGGTCGCGCGCGTCACCCAAGGCCTCGAGGTCGAGCTCGGCTTCGAGCCGGGGCGCCTGATCGTCGGCAATGCCGGCATCCTGATGACGCGGGTGCTGCATCTCAATCCGCGCCCGAGCAAGCAGTTCCTCGTCGTCGACGCGGCGATGAACGATCTCGTCCGGCCGGCCATGTACGAGGCCTATCACGAGATTTGGCCGGTGGCGGAGCCCCGGGCCGGGACGCCGGAGGTGGCCTATGACGTCGTCGGGCCGATCTGCGAATCGGGCGACACCTTCACCACCGGGCGCGTGCTGCCGGCGCTGAAGCCCGGCGACCTGATCGCTTTCATGACCGCCGGCGCCTATGGCGCCAGCATGGCCTCGACCTACAACCAGCGCCTGCTGGTGCCCGAGGTTCTCGTCAAGGGCGCCGACTATGCCGTGACGCGGCCGCGCCAGAGCTTCGAGGAGCTGCTCGGCACGGATCGTGCACCGCCCTGGCTGGCCTGAACAGGGGTCGACGGAAGCGTGATCCCCGACCGACATCCCTGTTCACGAAACGTGGAGCGGGCCCGGGCGCGACGTCTTCGCACTGGCCTTGCCACATTCCCGTGTTAGCCTTGCTCAAATCGGCAGGGTTGCAGGCGGCTTGAGTCCTGGCGGCTTGAGTCCTGGCGGCATGTGGGGGCGGCTCGGAGCGACGGCATGAAGGAAGCGCAGCGCCGCGAGGCGCCGGTTCGGATCGAGGGCGTGCGGCAGCGTCTGGCACGCCTCGCCATGGCGTCGCGGGTTTCGCTGGGCTGGGAGCGCCTCTGGCCGCGCCTCTGGCTGCCCATCGCGGTCATCCTCACCTTCCTCGCGCTCTCCTGGTTCGGCCTCTGGACCGCCCTGCCCTGGCAGGGTCGCGCGCTGGGCGTCGCGCTCTTCGCCACCGTGCTGCTGGCCTCCCTCTGGCAGGTCGCGCGCCTGGCGCTGCCGACCCATCGCGATGCGCTGACACGCCTCGACCAGTCGCTGGAAGGCGGCCACCGCCCGGCCTCGGCGCTGGAGGACAGCCTCGCCGTCGGCGCGAAGGATCCCGTCTCGCAGGCGCTCTGGGCCCTGCATGTCGAGCGCCAGAGCGAGCGCATCGAAGGCTTGCGCGTTGCCGCCCCGCAGCCGCGCATGGCCAACCGCGACCGCCGCGCGCTGCGCGCCGTGCCGGTGCTCGCCGCCGTCACCGCCTTCTTCGTCGCCGGCCCGGAGAGCGACCAGCGCCTGCGTGCCGCCTTCGACTGGCGCGGCCCCTCGCTCCCGGCGCCCGCCACCCGCATCGACGCCTGGATCGATCCGCCGGCCTATACCCGCCTGCCGCCGATGCTGATCGACTTTGGCAAGCTCGCCAGCCCGCAGATCACGGCGCCCGAGAAATCGACGATCGTGGTGCGCATCGCCGGCAAATCGGCCATGGATGTCGCCGTGACCGGCGGGCTCGATGCCCTGACCGAACCCAAGCCCGGCGAGGGCAAGGCCACGGATGGCAAGGCGGCCGAGGGCCAGGCTGCAGCCGCCCCGGCAAAGCCCGCGCCCGGCCAGGCGCCCGGCGTCGTCGAGCGGCGCTACACGCTCGCCGGCAACGGCACGCTGCGCCTCACCGGCGCCGGCGCCCCGGGCGCAACGCTCTCGATCACCGCCATTCCCGACCGCGCCCCCGACATCGCTTTCCGCGAGCCGCCCAAGCCGGTGACCGGCCCGCAGCCGGGCGGGCTCTCGATCATCTACGAGGCCAAGGACGATTACGGCCTCGCCTCCGTCGAGGCGACCGTCGAGCGCGCCGGCCCGCCCTCCACGGGCCGCTCGCTGGTCGAGGCGCCCAAGCAGAGCCTCAGCGTGCCTTCCTCCCCCACCGGCGAGGAGGAGATGAAGGGCACCGTCGACTTCTCGGCCCATCCCTGGGCCGGCGCCAAGGTCCGCATGACGCTGGTCGCACGTGACGAGGCCGGCCAGGAAGGCCGCAGCGAGGCGGTCGAGGTCGTGCTGCCGCAGCGCACCTTCGCCAAGCCGCTGGCCAAGGCGCTGGTCGAGCAGCGCCGCAAGCTGGTCATGGACGTCGACACGCGCAGCAAGGTCCAGCTCGCCATGGACGCGCTGCTGATCGAGCCCGAGCTCTTCATGAAGGAGACCGGTGTCTATCTGGGCATGCGCATGATCGGCGAGCGCCTGCGTCGCGCCGGCCATGATGATCAGCTGCGCGAGGTCGCCGAGCTGATGTGGGCGCTCGCCCTCCAGCTCGAGGACGGCGACCTCTCCGATGCCGAGCGGGCGCTGCGCGCCGCGCAGGAAAACCTGCAGCAGGCGCTGGAGCGCGGCGCCTCCGAGGACGAGATCAAGAAGCTGGCCGAGGATTTGCGCCGGGCCATGGACCAGTTCATGCGCCAGCTCGCCGAGCAGATGCAGCGCCAGCAGCAGAACGCCGACCCCAACCAGATGTCGCAGCTGCCCGAGAACTTCCGGACCGTCACGCCGCGCGACCTGCAGAACATGCTCAACCGCATCGAGGAGCTGTCGAAGCGCGGCGACATGGCCGAGGCGCAGCGCCTGATGGAGCAGCTCAACCAGATGCTCAACAATCTCCAGATGGCGCGTCCGGGCCAGCAGGACCCGCGCCAGCGCGAGATGAACCAGGCGCTCTCCGATCTCGACCGGATGACGCGCGACCAGCAGAACCTGCGCGACGAGACCTTCCAGCAGGAGCAGCAGCGCCAGAACCGCGCCCAGCGCGGCCAGCGCCCCGGCCAGCAGCAGGCGAGGCCCGGCCAGCAGGGCCAGCGCCAGCAGGGCCAGCGCGGCCAGCAGCCGGGCCAGCAGCCCGGCGACCAGGGCGAGGAGGGCGAGGAGGGCGAAGGCCAGCAGGGCCAGGGCGGGCAGAGCCTGGCCCAGCGCCAGCAGCAGCTGCGCGACCGTCTCCAGGATCTGCAGCGCCGGATGCGCGGCATGGGCGCGCCCCAGCAGGGCGAGCTCGGCGAGGCCGAGGGCGCCATGGGCGAGGCCGGCGAGCAGCTCGGCCAGGGCCAGGGCGAAGGCGCGCTCGACGCGCAGGGGCGGGCGCTCGAGGCGCTGCGCAAGGGCGCCCAGAACCTCGCCCAGCAGATGCAGGGCCAGCCCGGCGAGGGCGGTGAGCCCGGCGAGGGCGCCTTCGGCGAGCCCGACGGCCAGCCCGCGGGCCGCCCCTCGGCGCAGCAGCGCGGCCGCGAGGACCCGCTCGGCCGGCCGCAGCGCCAGCGCGACTGGGCCGATGGCCGCGTCCGCGTGCCCGGCGCCGACGAGAGCGCGACCCAGCGCGCCCGCCGCATCCTCGAGGAACTCCGCCGCCGCCTCGGCGACCCGTCGCGGCCGATGGAGGAGCTGGATTATCTGGAGCGGCTGCTCAGACGCAATTGACGGTTGGCGGCCAAGGGCCGCCGACCGTCATCCTCGGGCGGAGCGTAGCGTAGACCCGAGGATCTCCTGCAGGAGATGGTCGGCTCAAGGCCGACCATGACGAGGCGAATAGCTCGCCACCACCGCCCCGACCACGATCAGCACGCAGGACACGGCGAGCAGCCAGCTCGGCTGGGCATAGCCCGCGAGCACGAGGATGATCGTCGAGAGCACCGGCGCGGCGTAAGAAGCGACGCCGAGCAGCGCGACGTCGCCCTGCTTCATGCCGATGTCCCAGACGACGAAGGCCAGCCCGATCGAGCCGAGGCCGAGGCCCAGCACGCCGGCCCATTCGGTCGCCGTCAGGGTCCACAGCGTCGTCTCGAAGGCGAGATGGCAGGCGAAGGCCGGCACGGCGCAGCCGAGCATGGTGAGGCACAGGCTCTCGGAGGGCACCGCGGCGAAGCGGCGCGAGGCTACCGAATAGCTCGCCCAGACGAAGGCGCCGAGCGCCGCCAGGATATGGCCGAGCGCCAGCCCCTGCCCGGCCCCGAGCCCACCCGAGACCAGCAGCGCCGTCGCAGCCAGGCCGATCAGCGCGCCGACCAGATGCCGCGGCCGCAGCCGCCCGCCCGGTAAAAGCGCCGCAAATAGCACGATCAGCAGCGGCCAGAGATAATGGATCAGGTTCGCCTCGGCCGCCGGCGCCGTCTTCACCGCCGCATAATACAGCGCCGTGTCCCCGAAGGGGCCGTAGAGCCCCAGCGCGAAGGAGGCCGGCGTCGGGCGGATGCGCGCAAGCTGCCCGCGCGCCGCGGCGATGGCGAGGATCAAGAGCCCGCCGATCACGAAGGTCATGCCGACGAGCTGGAACGGCGGCACCCGCCCGCTCATCGCCGTGAACAGCGCGAGCGTCGACCAGAGCAGGATGGCGAGGGCGCCGATGAGGGTGGCGGTGCGGGAGGTCATGGGCAAGCAACGTTGGAGCGGGCTGGCGGCCTCGATAGCAGGCGGGCCTCGGAAAGCCGATAGTCTGCTAGTGTCGATACATGCGCCGTCATCCCGGGCGACCGGAGGGAGACCCGGGATCCATGCCGGAACCTCTCCGACAAGCGCTCCGGAACGGATCCCGGATCTCCGCTTCGCTGCGTCCGGGATGACGGCGTGGTTCTCAACGAGCAGGCGGTGAGCGCCTTCGCTGCAGCACAGTACGGCTCCCGCGCCATGGGCGTCATGATCCCGACGCCGGATCGCCGCCATTGACCGCGACGGGCCGAAGGATCAAGCGTCAGGGCCATGACGACACTCGCCCTGCCGGCCACCGAGCGCCGCCCGCTGATCCCGATCCTCGTCGCGCTGAGCGCGGCGCATCTGCTGAACGACCTGCTTCAGTCGATGATCCCGGCGCTCTACCCGCTGATCAAGGACAACTTCCAGCTCGATTTCGGCCAGATCGGCCTGATCACGCTGGCCTTCCAGGTGACGTCGTCCCTGCTGCAGCCGCTGCTCGGCTGGCTGACCGACAAGCGCCCCTGGCCCTATGCGATGGTGGCCGGCATGGGCGCGACGCTGCTCGGGCTGCTGACGCTCGCCTTCGCGACGAGCTACCCGCTCGTGCTGCTGTCCGCCGCGCTGGTCGGGCTCGGCTCGGCGGTGTTCCACCCGGAGGCGACGCGCATGGCGCGCCATGCCGCCGCCGGCCGCCAGGGCCTGGCGCAGGGGCTGTTCCAGGTCGGCGGCCATGCCGGATACGCCATCGGCCCGCTGCTGGCGGCGGCGGTGGTCGTGCCGCGCGGCCAGGCGAGCCTGGCCTGGTTCTCGATCGTCGTGCTCGTCGCGATGGTCCTGATGTCCTGGACCGCCTCACGCTACAGCGCCTTCCGCCGCAGCCAGCCCAAGGGCCAGGGCGACGAGACCGCCGCGCATGGCCTCTCGCGCGCACGCGTGCTCTTCGCGATGACGATCCTGATCCTGCTGCTGGTCTCGAAGAACGGCTACAACGCCGCCTTCACCTCCTACTACACCTTCTACCTGATGACCCGCTTCGAGATCACGGTGCAGCTCTCGCAGATCATTCTGTTCCTCTATCTCCTGGTCTCGACCTTCGGCGTCATCATCGGCGGCATGGTGGGAGACCGGATCGGCCGCGACCGGGTGATCTGGCTTTCCATCGTGGGGTCGTGATCATCAGCTTCGTGATGGCGAGCGCCTTCTCGGCGATCCTGATCTACGCCATCGACCTCGTGCCCCATCGCGTCGGGCTGGTCGGCGGGCTGTTCTACGGGCTGTCCTTCGGGCTCGCCGGCATCGCGGCGGCCGTGCTGGGCGCACTCGCCGACAGGATCGGCATCGTCGAGGTCTTCCGCATCACGGCCTGGCTGCCGGCGCTGGGGCTGCTCACTTTCCTGCTGCCGAAGCCGCGGCGGGAGTGAAGCCGACTTGATCTGCGTATCAACGTGCTGCGGAAACCGTCAATTCAATGCCTTCGCTTTTCTGCACCGCGTGAAGGACAGCAAACAGCTTGTTCGCGGTTGGATTGCCTTTCGGTCCAAACATTCGCATCAGGCTCTTCGACGGCGTACCGGTGGCGCGCGCCAATGTTTCGAAGCCCATCGTGGCGTTGATAAGGTCGCGCAGCATCGCCTTGCCGGTCTGGACATCGCCCGTCACCAGCAGAGAAACCGCTTCTTCCAAGAGCGCCTCGCGAAATTCGGGCTCCCGCGCTGCCCGCTCGGCGACGATATCCCTGAAACTGCGCGTGAGAACCATCATTGGAACCTTTCACTCGCAAGCCGATGTTCGTAGTCGGCGAGATAATCCCGAGCCCGCGCGATGTCGGCGCCTTGCCGCTGTTTCGTTCCGCCGCAAAGCAGGATGATCAGGCTGTCGCCGCGTCGAGCGAGATAGATCCGGTAACCGGGCCCGACGTTGATCTTGTACGCCGCGAGCCCGCCACCCAGTCACTTCAGACTGGACAAGTTTCCCTGTTCGATCCGCAACAGCGAAGCCCCGACTCGTGCCGCTGCCGCGTAATCGAGGCCTGCAAACCATCGCGCGAAGGGACTTTTCCCGTTCGCATCGACGTAAGCAACGACCTCGATCACGATAGTGCCTTATACGTTACCTTACAAGAGGCATGAGCCCTTTCACGCCATGTACTGCCCGCCATTGACCGCGAAGGTCGCCCCCGTCGCGAAGGCGCCCTGCTCGGAGGCGAGGAACACCACCATCGCGGCGATCTCCTCGGGCTTGCCGAGACGGCCGACCGGGATGCCGGCGACGACGCGCTTCAGCGCCTCCTCGGGCATGGCCGCGACCATGTCGGTGCCGATATAGCCCGGCGTGATCGCGTTGACGGTGATGCCCTTGTTGGCGTTTTCCTGCGCCAGCGCCTTGACGAAGCCGATGTCGCCGGCCTTGGCGGCGGAGTAGTTGACCTGCCCCATCTGGCCCTTCTGGCCGTTGATCGAGGAGATCACGATGATGCGGCCGAAGGAGCGGGCGCGCATGCCCTCGATCACCGGGCGCGTCATGTTGAACAGCGAATCGAGATTGGTGCGGATCACGTCCGACCATTGCTGCTTCGTCATCTTGTGGAAGAAGCCGTCGCGGGTGATGCCGGCATTGTTCACGAGGATGTCGATCGGCCCGATATCGGCCTCGACCTTGGCGATGCCCGCCGCGCAGGCGTCGTAATCGCCGACATCCCATTTGAACACCGGGATGCCCGTCTCGGCCTGGAACTTGGCGGCCGCCTCGTCATTGCCGGCATAGCTGGCGGCGACCTTGTGGCCGGCCTCCTGCAGGGCCCGGCTGATCGCCGCCCCGATGCCGCGCGTTCCGCCCGTGACCAACGCCACCTTCGTCATGACCTCATCCCCTCCAGATGGCGGCGTGGACGCCGCGCTTTGGCATCGGACCGAAAGGTGGACTGCACCTTTCGGGTGATTCCGATGCGATTTCTCAATGCTAGCTCGCCGTGATCGCGTCCCACCGGACGCGCGGCGGTCTAGTGTTCCGACAGCTTCAGATCGGGCGTGTAGGGCCCGTAGATGTCCTTGATGATGGCCTGGCCGCAGACGACGCGACCTTGCGCTGCGTCAAAGGTCAGGGTCGGGTGGCCGTAAAGCACCCAGCCCCGGCTCAGCGCCTCCGAGACCCGATGACAGAAGGCTGCGTCGTCGGGCCCGGTCAGGTACCGATAGAGCGTCGTCTGGCGCGCCATCGCGCTCTCAGCGCTCCAGCGCCATGGCGACGCCCATGCCGCCGCCGATGCAGAGCGTGGCGAGGCCCTTCTTGGCGTCACGCTTGATCATCTCGTGCACCAGCGTGACCAGCACGCGGGCGCCCGAGGCGCCGATCGGATGGCCGATCGCGATCGCGCCGCCATTGACGTTGACGATCTCCGGGTTCCAGCCGAGATCCTTGTTGACCGCCAGCGCCTGCGCCGCGAAGGCCTCATTGGCCTCGACGAGGTCGAGATCACCGACGCTCCAGCCGGCCTTCTCCAGCGCCTTGCGCGTCGCCGGGATCGGGCCCGAGCCCATGATCGCCGGATCGACGCCCGCCGTCGCCCAGGAGGCGATGCGCGCCAGCGGCGTCAGGCCGCGCTTGGCGGCCTCCTTCGCCGACATGATCACGAGAGCCGCCGCGCCGTCATTGATGCCCGAGGCGTTGCCGGCGGTGACGGTGCCGTCCTTCGAGAAGGCGGGCTTGAGCTTGGCCATCGCCTCGATCGTCGCGCCATGGCGGGGATATTCGTCGGTGTCGACGACGATATCGCCCTTGCGTGTCGAGATGGTGAAGGGAACGATCTCGTCCTTGAACCGGCCGGCCTTTTGCGCGGCCTCGGCCTTGTTCTGCGAGGCGACGGCGAAGGCGTCCTGCTCCTCGCGGGTGATCTGCCACTTGGTCGCGACGTTCTCGGCGGTGGTGCCCATGTGGTAGCCATGGAAGGCGTCCCAAAGGCCGTCCTTGATCATCGTGTCCGTGAACTTCAGGTCGCCCATCTTGGTGCCGGAGCGCAGATGCGCGGCGTGCTGCGCCATCGACATCGATTCCTGCCCGCCGGCGACGATGATGTCGGCATCGCCATTGGCGATCTGCTGCAGGCCGATCGCGACCGTGCGCAGGCCCGAGCCGCAGAGCTGGTTCAGCCCCCAGGCGGTCTTCTCCTGCGGGATGCCCGCGATCATCGCGGCCTGGCGGGCCGGGTTCTGGCCCTGACCGGCGGTCAGGATCTGGCCCATGATGACCTCGTCGACATCGGCGGGGTCGACCTTGGCGCGCGCCAGGGCCTCCTTGATGGCGGCCGCGCCGAGTTCATGGGCGGGCGTGTTGGCGAAGGCGCCGTTGAAGGCGCCGACCGCGGTGCGCGCCGCGCTGACGATCACGATATCCGTATCGGCCATGGGGGAATTCCTCAGCTGGTTGCCGCGACGCCCGGGCCCGCCGGGCGCCTGTTCGGGGGGCACCTTCGAAGCCCGCCGCGCCGCCGTCAAGTCAGCCGAAAGAGATGACGGAGCGCAAAGTTGCGGCAGCCGATCCTTGAGATGCCGCAAAGACATGCCGCATCGCCCATGCTGTGATCGCCATTTCCGGGTCGGCGCTCAAAAAACTTGCGACGGGCGCCGCAGCGGCTACCATCGCTCCCGGGAGACCGTCAGTCCGGCCGTCGCGCGATCTTCGCGCCGGGGTTCGGGCCAACGTGATGCAGGATTCTGATGGCCAGCGACAAAGAACCGACGGGTCTCGTCCGCGGCGGCGAGGATTTCGTCGTCTATGACGCAAAGTCGGGCGAGGACATCACCCGTTCGGTCCTGGCGCAGATCATCTTCGACGAGGAATCCAAGGACGGGCAGAACCTGCTGCCGATCGCCTTCCTGCGCCAGCTCATCCGCTTCTACGGCGACAGCATGCAGGCCCTGGTGCCGCGCTATCTCGAATTCTCGATGGACAGCCTGACCAAGGACCAGGCCCAGTTCCGCGAGCAGATGACCAAGGCCTTCGCGGGCGGCGCGCTCGGCGGCGGCGCCATGGACGCGCTGCAGGCCCAGACGCGCGCCAACATGGCGATCTTCACCGAGGCCTTCCGGATGTTCAACCCCTTCGCCGCCGCGGCCGCCGCCAAGGCGCAGGAGGAGAGCGCTGCCGCCGGCGCCACCAAGGGCGACGATCTCGGCGACCTCAAGCGCGAGCTGAGCGAGATGCGCGACCGGCTCGACAAGCTCGCCAAGACGAAGTGAGCGCGGCGCGGGGCGGCCTGAGGGCCGTTCCGCCCGCTTCCCGAGGCCTCAGCCGGCCGCGCGCGTATCGGTGCGCCCGCCCGCACCCGGCCGGCGCAGCTCGGCCTTCCCGACCAAATGGCCCTGGAGATAGGTGACGCCCCAGTCGGCGAGCAGGCGCGCCTGCATCTCGTCGTCGACCCATTCCGCCACCGTATCGACGCCGAGATGACGGGCGAGATCGATCAGTGTGCGGACATAGAAGCGATCGTCGGTCGAGCGGCGCAGGTTCTGCGTGAAGGTGCCGTCGATCTTCAGCACGTCGATCGGGAAGGCGCGCAGATGCCGCAGCGAGGTGTGGCCGGCGCCGAAATCGTCGATCGCGACACGTGACCCGCGCTCCTTGATCTGGCCGAGCAGCCGCGCGACGCGGGTCGGATTGTCGATGGTGGCGGTCTCGGTGATCTCGACGATCAGCCGCTCGGCGACGCCGCGCGCCCCGCTCGTGCAGGCGAGGAAGGCGTCCAGCCACTCCGGATCGGAGAGCGAGCGCGGCGAGACATTGACCGAGAGCGACAGCGACGGCTCGCTCGCTAGCAGGCCGACGGCGAGTTCGAGGACGCGGTGATCGAACAGGCGCACCAGCCCGCGCCGCTCCAGCATCGGGATCAGCTCGGCGGTGGCGAAGAAGGCGCCGTCCTTTCCGAAGGAGACGCGCAGCAGCGCCTCGTGGAACGAGACCTCGCGCGACTGCGCCTTGACGACCGGCTGCAGCGCCAGCTCGATCCGCCGCTCGTTGAGCGCGGCGAGCGCGCTGATGTCGAAGCCGCTGGCGCCGTCGGTGCGTTCGCGGCTCTCCTGCCGCCGGGCGATCACGACCGTATCGGACGAACCGGCCTTGGCACCGGCGAGCGCGTTCTCGGCCGCCGAGAGCAGCGTGCCGGCATGGTTCGACAGATCGGGGGCGATCGCCGCGCCGACGCGCAGACGCACCAGCGCGATGCCGCGCGCGGTTTCGATGGCAGCCCTCGCCACGGCCTTGCCGAAGCGCCTGGCCGCGGCATCGACCTGGTTCAGCGGGCAGCCGGTGAGCAGGATGGCGAAGCGGTTGCCGGAATAGCGCACCAGATAGTCGCGCCGGCGCGTCACCGAGCGCAGCCGCTCCAGCACCACGGCGATGATCTCGTCGGTCGCCTCATGACCGAAATCATCGTTGAGCCGCGCCAGCTCATCGATCGCCGCGACCAGAATGACGACGTTGCGCTCGGCCGGCAGATGTTCGGAGAGCGCCGAGGAGAGACGGTCGAGCAGGGCCGAGCGGTCGCCCAACTCGCCGGTCTGGCCGAGCAACTCGTCGGGGCGGACCTGGCGCTCGAGCCGGAGCATGCCGCGGGCGCAGGCGGGACGGCCGTCCGTGCCGGCGAACCAGCGGCCGGAATCCTCGACCCACATCCGGCGACCGGCCAGTTCGGCCGCATAGCGCGTGCGGTAGATCACGCCCTCGCCCTCGTCGTGACCGCCGGAGGAGAACACCGCGTCATAGCGGCTGCGGCCGCTGCCAGGCTCGACCAGGCCGGCGAAGCCGAGGCCCCGCGCCATCGCCGCCTCCGGAATCGCCCCCAGCACCTCGGCCGCATTGGGGCCCCAGGTCAGGGTGTCGCTCTGGATGTCCCAGCTGTAGACGACCTCGCCGATCGACGAGAGCAGGTTGCGCGGATCGCCGCGGGCCTCGTCACGGGCATTGAAGATCGACGGCGCCGGCATCGGTGAGCAGCCTTGGGAGAGCGGAACCGCACCGCGACCGGACGGCACGCGGGCGAAGGGAAACTGTTCCGAAACGATGCGGCGGACGGCCTTAATACACCGTTAAGGTTGGCCGGGCTCTTGCAACTTTGCCACCGGGCGCAGCGCTTGCGTATCGGAGTGGCACATGGCCGAATCGGCTTATCGGGAGCAGGCGGGAGAGACGATTGCGGCGGCGTCCGCGATGCTCCTGCTGCAGCTCGCCGCCAGCCAGGCCGAGATCGGCCCCTTCGCCCGCCGGGGCCGCGAGACGCCGCAGATGGCGGCCGGACTGTATCGCCGGACGGCGCGGCTCCTCGCCGCAACCGGGCGCCGCCCCTGAGACCTCCCCGCCTCAGGGCTGCGGATGGAAGACGCGGATGCGTCCGCCGAGCACCTCATAACGGGTGGTGACCGTCTCCGGATCGCCGGCATCGGAGAAGCGGCGCTCGCGAGGGCCGTCACAGGACACGAGCGCGAAGCGGTTGATCTGGACCAGGCGGTCAGGCCGCGTCGACCCGGGCATCGGCACGTTCTGCTCGATCACCTCGACCAGCCGCCCGGGAAGCACGATGCCGAGCACGATCGCCGTGTGGTGGGGCTGGCTCAACACCAACGGAACGCCGACGCGGCCCGAAGGGCCGGTCAGGATGTCGTGTGTGGTGACGGTTCTGCGGACGCGGTAGCCGCGCATCTGGATGATGTCGCCGGCCACGATGGCAGAAAGCGACGGCTCCTCCTCTCCCCAGACATAATCGGCATGGGCCGAGAAGCCGCGAGTCAGCTGCCGCGAGGTGCGTGCCCTTTGCGCCAGCAAGGCATCCTCCGCCAGCGTCCAGCATTCGCCGTCGCCGTGGCGACCACCGAGGGGCCGCTGGCGCAGCCAGGCCACGATCCGGGCATTCAGCTGAGGATTGACAGCCATCGGAAGCTCCACGCGTGACGCTGCATCATTGTCGCGCCCGAGGCTGTCCGGGTTCTCTCCCGATCATAGAAAAAGGGCCGGCGCGAAGGCCGGCCCTTTTCAACAGGATGCGCGAGGCAATCAGGCCTCGGTCTTGGCCTTCAGAACCTGGCGACCGCGATACATGCCCGACTTCAGGTCGACATGGTGCGGACGGCGCAGTTCGCCGGAGTTCTTGTCTTCGATATAGGTGGGCTGCTTCAGCGCGTCGGCCGAGCGGCGCATGCCGCGCTTCGACGGCGACGTCTTTCTCTTCGGAACGGCCATTGTACTCTCCATCGTGCCGCCGCCCGGAAGCGCTGCCCGCAGGCCACGCCACCGCCACGACGACGGATCAATCTCGTGAGGCGTTGCCCATACACGCTGCCGGGGCCGATGGCTAGTGCCCAATCCCGGTTTTCGCCTTCGCCACACCGGCGCGGCTTTCACGCCGGGAGGGCGCAGTCACCGAGCGGCCCGATCTGGCCGACGCGGCGCTGGATTCGTGCCGCCCCCGCCTGCAGGCCCCGGCTCGGCCGGGCGGGGTTGCGCAGCAGCGGATTGGGCAGCGCCGCCGCCAGCCGCGCCGCCTCGGTCGAGGTCAGCCGCGCCGCCGGCTTGCCGAAATAGCGCTGGGCCGCGGCTTCCGCGCCATAGAGCCCCTCCCCCCATTCGGCGACGTTGAGATAGACCTCGATCACCCGTCGCTTGCCCCAGGCGAGGTCGATCGCCAGCGCCAGCGGAATCTCCAGCGCCTTGCGGACATAGGAGCGGCCCGGCCACAGGAAGACGTTCTTGGCCGTCTGCATGGTCAGCGTCGAGGCGCCGCGCGAGGGACCATCCTCGTCCTCCATCACCGCGTTGAGCTCGACCCAGTCGACGCCACGATGGCTGCAATAGCGCTGGTCCTCGGCCGCGACCACGGCCCGGATCAGATTGGGGGAGATCTCCGCGAGCGGAACCCAGCGCCGCTCGACCGGCTGCAGCGTCAGCCAGCGCCCCAGCATCAGGGTCGAGGGAACCGGCACGAAGGCGGAGAGCAGGATGGCCAGGAGCAGCAGCACCGGCAGTGCGAGCAGGGCGAGCCATGAGGCCCGCAACAGGCTCAGGACAGGGCTTCGCCGCCTCGCCGCCCGCTCGCCCGCCATCGCCGTCATCCCCCGCCTCCGCGCCCTGCCTCCGGCTTGACGGTTCGGCCGCACTCCGGCAAGCCCCGCCGGTCAGCGAACGCGAGGCCCGCGCATGAGTTCCGCCCCCACCCGCGAGACGCCAGCCGCCGATGCCTTGGCCACCCGGCTGGCCTGGACCGCCGACGCGATCGAGACTTTGCTCGACCAGCTTCTCGGAAAGACCCCGCACGAAGGCGAGATCGCGAGGCCGGCCCGCCTGCTGGCGGCGATGCGCCATGGCGCGCTCGGCGGCGGCAAGCGGCTGCGGCCCTTCCTGACGATCGAGACCGCCCGCCTCTTCGGCGTGGCGCCCGAGGCCGCCCTGCGGGCCGGCGCGGCGGTGGAGTTGGTGCACTGCTATTCGCTGGTCCATGACGACCTGCCGGCCATGGACGACGACGACACCCGCCGCGGCCGGCCGACGGTCCACAAGGCCTATGACGAGGCCAGCGCGATTCTCGCCGGCGACACGCTACTGACCTCTGCCTTCGAGGTGCTGGCCGACCCTGCAACCCACCCGTCCGGCGAGGTCCGGGCCGCGCTGGTGCTGGCGCTGGCGCAGGCCTCAGGCCTCGGCGGCATGGCCGGCGGGCAGATGCTCGACCTCGCCGCCGAGGGCCGCTTCGGCACCGGCGAGCCCGCTGCCCTCACCGAGGCGCAGATCCGCCAATTGCAGGCGATGAAGACCGGCGCGTTGCTGGCGGCCAGCGTCGGGATGGGCGCGGTCCTGGGCGGCGCCTCGCCAGCGCAGCGCGCCGCGCTGGGAACCTATGGCCGGGCGCTCGGCGCCGCCTTCCAGGTCGCCGACGACATCCTCGACGTCGAGGCCAGCCCCGAGCAGCTCGGCAAGGCGACCGCCAAGGACCAGGACAGGGGCAAGGGCACGCTGGTGCAGGCGCTCGGGCTCGACGCCGCCAAGCGCGAGCGCGACGGCCTCAGCGCAGCGGCGGTGGCGGCGCTCGCCGGCTTCGGGCCGGAGGCGGATGTGCTGCGCGCGGCGGCGCGGTTCGCCGCCGAGCGCAAGAGCTGAGCCCAAGGTCCACCCCAAGCCCTTCTCCAGAGCAGCGTTCCGCAGGAACGCGTCTCGAGGGATGCTTCGTGACGCTCTGTCGATTGATGGCGCATCCCTCGAGACGCCGCTGACGCGGCGTCTCAGGAAGAGCGCCGGCCGACGTTGCCGCCCTTAAGCATCCTGAAGCTTTAGGCCTCAACAACGTTCAATTTCTGTGCTTCAGTCAAGGCTCGATCGTGAACCTCTGTCAGCGGAATAACGTAGCGTGACGCATTTTTTTCGAGGCCCCGACGAGAAATTGGCGATCGGGGAACATCTGTTCACAGACCAACGCGATCGTTCGGTGAAGTTGATGGTTTTTTAGTCGCTCAACTCTATGACCGTCACGGACGAAGGGTCGCGTATCGGGACCCTTCGGCATCCTATTACCTGAGCTGAACCTCACCCATCCCGCTGAGGGCATCGCGAAGGCACCCAACGACGCCGAGAGACGACACAGCATTCACACGACGATCCGCCAAGAATTGGATGATAACAACAAATAGGAATAAATCATGACCATGACATTGAAGGATTTCAGCCAAGCCGTGGTCGTCATGGCGCACCCGGATGACGAGGTTCTCTACGCGAGTTCCATTCTCGCCTCGGCCAAGAAGATCATCATCTGCTATAATCAGGCGCCCAACAGCGGTTCGATCAGCCAGGGACGCCAGACGGTGTTTCAGGACTTTCCGCTCAAGAACGCAGTCAGTCTCGACATCACCGAATCCAACACCTACCAGACGACCGACTGGCGCAAGCCGGTGGAGACCGTCTATGGCATCCACTGTGGTCGCAACGGCGACGCCTATGCGAGAAACTTCGATCTGCTGACGGCGGCGCTGGAGGAGCATATCAGCGCCGGAGACCTCGTCGTCTCCCACAATCCCTGGGGCGAATACGGCCATGAAGAGCATGTTCAGGTGTTCCGAGCCGTCGCGCACATCAGGCGCCAGCGCGAGTTCCGGCTATACGTCAGCGGTTATGTCAGCGACCGGGTGCTCTACTTCATGCAGCGAAACAGCCCCCGCCTCGGTGCGCCGTCGGCCTTTCTGCCGACCGACAAGGCGCTCGGCGCCCGGCTGATGCAGCACTACCAGGCGCATGACTGCTGGACCTGGGAAAACGGCTACAACTGGCCGGATTATGAGTGCTTCTACGAGGTGACCGATCCGGACGCGCCCTTGCGCGCCGAAGAGGGCACGATGTCGTCGCTGCCGGTCAACGTCATCTGGCTCGACGAGCATGCACTGGCCTGGAGCCGGGTGTTCCGCAGACTGAAGCGGAGGACCGGCACGGTGCTCCACCGCCTGCTCCGCCCGGCGCATCCTCAGCCAGCGCGCGAGACGGCACTGGCACACGGTCATCTCACCCTGCCGACCCGGCCGCAAAATTCCGTGGGCGGGATGATGTCGGCTTGGCTGTCGTCGCGCCGAAGGCTGCTCGACATCGCCCTGCTCTGCAGCGCCTGCCTGCTCGCCGAACCCTCCCTCGCAGCCTCCTAGGCCGCGAACCCTTTCACCGCGATGGAGCGCTTCCAGCAGCGGCGCTCGCGGGGCTTGGCGCGGAAGAGCGGAAAGAACGGCCGCCTCTCAGCCCTCATCCTGAGGAGCGCTCCGCAGGAGCGCGTCTCGAAGGATGCTTCAGCAGGCTCCGAAAACAGCGGGACCATCCTTCGAGACCCCGCTGACGCGGCTCGTCACGATGAGGGCTGAGGGAACGGGCCGGGGATCACGCAGCCCCTCTACCGCCAGCGCCCGAACGCGTCCGCCAGGGTCTGGCCGCCCGACACCCCCTTCTCGAAGGTGATGATGCCGCGCTTGCCGGAGGCGAAGCGCACGGGCACGTCGATCCAGGCCCGGTTCAGGATCAGGTCGACATTGCGCGTGACCTCGACGGGCACGTTCGACAGGGCCGCGACGAAGAGGTTTTCGCCCAGCGCCGAGTTGATCGCCGAGAGCGGCGCGCCGCGCTCGCTCTCCTCGGTCTTGAACTGCGGCACGCCGACCTCGCGCACCGACTCGGTCGCCGGATCGCCGGTGCTGGAGAAGCGCATGCCGATGATATGCGAGGCCGGGAAGGCGTTGTCGGTGTTACGGCGGATGGTGAAATCCAGCGTCAGCCCGCTCTCGGGGATCTCGACGGTCGCGCGCACGATCGTCTCGACCGGACGGCCCTGGCCGACGCTCTCGCTGTCGAGCCGCCAGAAGACGCGGCCATTGGCCGCCCGCGGAGTCTGCGGGACGGCCGGATCCTCGATGTAAAGGATGGCGCGCTGCGCGACCGCGATCTCCTGCGAGGGCGCGGTTCCGCCCGCCTGCGGACGCGTGACCAGCGCCGGGGCGGCAGCCTCGCCGGCGCGCTCGGCGATCTTGCCGGCATTGTCCGCCTGCGCCGGCTGGGCGGGCGCCGCGACGGGCGGCCGCGTCGCCGTCTCCACCGGTTTGACCTTGTTGACGTAATAGGCCGTCACCGCGATCGCGGCGACGGCGACCGCGACGCCCCCCGCCACGATGGCAGTGCGCAGATGGCCCGGCTTGACCCGGCTCTCGCGCGGCGGCGCGATCCGCGGCCGCGCCGGCTGCGTATCCACGATCTCCGGCTGGGGCTCGCCGAAACCCGCCTCGTCACCATCGGCCACAGGCGCGGGGACGCGTGGCGGAACCGGCGCCGCCACAGGCGCCAGTGGCTCGGCGAGCGCCGGGCCGGCCTCCAGCGGCGGCTCGAGCGAATCGATCTCGAAGCGCGGCGGCGTGTCGTCGTAATCGGCCTCGATCCGCGCCACCGCCTCATCCAGCGACAGGCGTTCGCGCATGATCTCGGCCTCGCCCAGCGGCGGATCGAGGCTGCGCAGCTGCGCGACGAGCGCGGCCCTGGCGCGGTCATAGATCGCCTGGCGGGCTGCCGGCGATGTGTCGGGCAGCCCGGCGACCGCGCGTGCCAGGATCGGATAGAAGTCGGCCATTGGCCTCACTTGTCGCTGTTGCTGCCCTGCGTCAACCCTTGTCGGCCCCGTCCGGTTTCAGGCCGGGCCGCATGTCGGAAGGGTGTCCGGCGCGAAAGCTCCCGTTGCGGAACGTCTCACCCCTCGAAGGGGTTGTGGACCAGGATGGTGTCGTCCCGCTCCGGGCTGGTGGAGAGCACCGCGACGCTGGCCCCGATCAGCTCCTCGATGCGGCGGACATATTTGATCGCCTGCGCCGGGAGATCGGCCCAGGAGCGGGCACCTGCGGTCGAGCCCTCCCAGCCTTGAATCGTCTCGTAGACCGGCTCGACGCGGGCCTGGTCGCTCTGGCCGGCCGGCAGATGCTCGAGGATCTCGCCATCGAGCTTGTAGCCGGTGCAGACCTTGATCTCCTTGAAGCCGTCGAGGATGTCGAGCTTGGTCAGCGCGATGCCGTCGATGCCGGAGGTCTTCACCGTCTGGCGCACCAGGCAGGCGTCGAACCAGCCGCAGCGGCGCTTGCGGCCGGTGACGACGCCGAACTCCTTGCCCTTCTGGCCGATCAGTTCGCCGGTCTCGTCGAACAGCTCGGTCGGGAACGGGCCCTCGCCGACGCGGGTCGTATAGGCCTTGGCGATGCCCAGCACATAGCCGACCGCCGACGGGCCGAGCCCCGAGCCGGTCGCAGCCTGGCCGGCGACGATGTTGGAGGAGGTGACGAAGGGATAGGTGCCGTGATCGACGTCGAGCAGCGCGCCCTGCGCGCCCTCGAACAGGATGCGCTTGCCCGCGCGGCGCTGCGAATCGAGCAGCGCCCAGACGGTGTCGGCGAAGGGCAGGATCTTCGGCGCGATCTCCTTGAGCTGGGCGAGCAGCTCGGCGCCGTTGACCTCGTCGATGCCCAGGCCGCGGCGCAGCGCATTGTGATGCGCCAGCAGCCGCTCGATCTTGGCCTCCAGGATCGCGGGGTCCTTCAAGTCGATGACGCGGATGGCGCGGCGGCCGACCTTGTCCTCATAGGCGGGGCCGATGCCGCGCTTGGTCGTGCCGATTTTCAGCCCGACATTGGAGGTCTCGCGGAAATGGTCGAGCTCGCGATGCAGCGGCAGGATCAGCGTGGCGTTGTCGGCGACGCGCAGGTTCTCAGGGGAAATCGCGACGCCCTGCGCCTGCAGCCGCGCGATCTCCTCGACCAGATGCCAGGGATCGACCACGACGCCGTTGCCGATGACCGAGAGCTTGCCCGGCCGCACGATGCCCGAAGGCAGCAGCGAGAGCTTGTAGACGACGCCGTCGATCACCAGCGTGTGGCCGGCATTGTGGCCGCCCTGGAATCGCACCACGACATCGGCCTGGCTCGACAGCCAGTCGACGATCTTGCCCTTGCCCTCATCGCCCCATTGGGCGCCGACCACCACCACATTTGCCATGGTTCAGGGGTTCCTGCTTGTCCTACGTGAGTCTTGCGCGTGTCGTCCCGGGCAAGCGCCGCACATGAAAAACCCCGGCACAAGACCGGGGTTCGAAGGCAGGTTCTTGCAGGCCCTCATGAGCCAAGAGCGCGCCGAGGTCAAGCTTGGCGCGCATGGTGGACTGTTCCGGGTGGGTGTAGAAGATGAGCCGGCGGCCGCCCGCAGGACCGACGCAGGCCCGTACCAAGGGGATTGGGACGACGATGACGAACACGCTCGACGCTTGGCTCCAGCGGCACCATGCCGAGTTCACGGCGATCCGCCAGGACATCCACGCCCATCCCGAGCTCGGGCTGGAGGAGACGCGGACCGCCGGCATCGTCGCGGCGAAGCTGCGCGAATGGGGTGTCGAGGTCACGGAAGGGGTCGGCGGCACCGGCGTCATCGGCGTCATCCGCGGAAAGCGGGCCGGCCAGCGCGCGATCGGGCTGCGCGCCGACATGGACTGCCTGGCGCTGGAGGAGCAGACCGGCCTCCCTTACGCCTCGCAGCACCCCGGCAGGATGCACGCCTGCGGCCATGACGGCCACACCACCATGCTGCTGGGCGCCGCGCGCTACCTTGCCGAGAACCCTGATTTCGCCGGCACCTGCATCCTGATCTTCCAGCCGGCCGAGGAAGGCCGCGGCGGCGCCAACGCCATGCTGGCGGACGGGCTGTTCGAGCGCTTCCCCTGCGACGCGATCTATGGCCTGCACAACACGCCGGGCCTGCCGGCCTCGCATTTCGGCACGGCGGTCGGCCCCTTCCTGGCCTCGGCCGACAGCTGGGAGGTGATCTTCCGCGGCGTCGGCGGCCATGGCGGCTCACAGCCGCATCTCTCGACCGACATCACCTATGCCCAGGCGCAGTTCGTGCTCGGGCTGCAGGGCATCGTCGGCCGCAACGTGCCGCCGCTCGACACCGCCGTCATCAGCGTCGGCTACATCCATGGCGGCGACGTCAACGCCTCGAACGTCATCCCCTCCGAGCTGGTGCTCGGCGGCACGGCGCGCACCTATGCGCCCGAGATCCGCAACACGATCGAGCGCCGGATCGGCGAACTCGCCGCCGCCACCGCGCTGGCCTGGGGCTGCAAGGCGCAAGCCACCTATCACCGCGGCACCAGCCCGCTGATCAACAAGGCCGATCAGGTCGCGGTCGCGGTCGCAGCCGCCTCGGCTTCGGTCGGCGCGGCCCATGTCGACGGCAAGATGCGGCCGGGCACCGGCGGCGAGGACTTCGCCGAGATGATGCTGATCAAGCCCGGCGCCTTCATGCGCATCGGCAATGGCGTCGCGGCCGACGGCTCCTTCAAGGGCCTGCACACGCCGCTCTACGACTTCAACGACGCCATCATCCCCGACGGCATCCGCTACTGGGTCAATGTCGTCGGCGAAGAACTGGGGATCGAGGAGCGGGCGGCGGCTTGAGGACTTTCCGCAACCTCCCCGTCATCCCGGACGCAGCGCAGCGGAGCTCCGGGATCCATCAGAGGGCACCCTCGCGTTCTAGGATGGATCCCGGGGCAAGCCCGGGATGACGGCGAGGGTGTGAAAGCGGGAAGCGCCATGCAAGGCTCCCCGCCAGTCCTGTCGGTTGCACGGCGCGGAGGCAGGCCATATGCGGCGGGCTCACGCAAACCAGCGGGTCACCACCATGCAATCGCTCGCCATCTCGACGCTCACCATCTGCGGCATTGAGGAACTGACCGCCCATAGCCTCCGCCGCGTCAGCCATGTGCTGTCGCTGCTCGACCCCGGCCTGCCGGAGATCGACACCTTCGGGACCTATGGCGAGCACCATCGCGTGACGCTGCGCTTCCACGACATCCTCGGCCCGTCGCAGGGCATGACCCCGCCGCAACCCGGGCATGTCGAGCAGATCCTGCAATTCGGCGAGGGCCTGCGCGAGGGCGTCGGCGAGCGGGTCGAGGGGCATCTCCTCGTCCACTGCCATATGGGCATCTCGCGCTCGACCGCAGCGATGCTGATGCTGATGGCGCAGAACGATGCCGACGCGAGCGAGGACGATCTCTTCGAGCGCCTGCGCGCGGTGCGCCCGCAGGCCTGGCCGAACTCGGTGATGATCGGCTTCGCCGACGCGCAGCTCGGGCGGGGCGGGCGCCTGACGCAAGGCCTGCGCCGCCATTACGGCCACCAGCTCAAGGTCCAGCCGCAATACACCGACTGGATGACGCGGCTGGGCCGCGGGCGTGAGCTCGAGATGGCGTTGTGAGCGATCGTCGTTTGTCCCTCGGACACTCGACCGTCATCCTGGGCGACCGAAGGTCGTCCCGGGATCCATCCTAGGGCAGCGCAGAGCCCGATGATGGATCCCGGCCTGCGCCACTGCGCGGCTGGTCCAGGATGACGGCGTTGTTGGTGCGCAAATCTGAGCCCCTCAGTTCAGCGGCCGCGGCATCGGCTGTGGCCCGGGCCCTGGCTGCGGCGCATAGGTGACCTCGCGATCACCCGGCCATTTGATCCGGTAGGCCACCTTGATCTCCTTCTCGGCACCGGGCGCGAGATCGAAGGTCCAGCCCGAGACGCCGCGCTTGTCGCCGACCTGCTTCTCGGTCGGCGGTGTCGTCTGCGCCGGCAGGCTCTCGACCGTGATCGCGCTGCTCTCCGAGTAGGGGATGCGTTCGGTCACCGTCACCTTCACCGGCTGGGCATGCAGGCTCTTCACCACCGTGCGGAACTCGCGCAGATCGGTGCGGCTCTGGCCGAGCCAGCTCGGCTCGTTCTCCCGGCGGCGCACCGGCGCGCGCGTGACCTTGAGCTTGTCGTCGGCGCCGAAGCCGAGCGCGACCTTGTCGCCCGGCGCCACCAGCCCGATCCGGCCCCGCCCGATATAGCTGCCGTCGCGATGGAGAGCGACGATGCCCGGCAGCAGCGGCGCCGCCTCCTCATGGACGAAGCTCGCCTCGAGATAGGCCCTCTCCTCCAGCTCGGGCACGATCCGCGCCGCCAGCGCCGGCTCGGCCTTCGCCTGGCTCAGCAGCACGGTCTTGGACGAGCCGTCCTGCGGGACCGTGGCGCGCCCGGGCACCTGGAAGCTCGCCTGATAGGCGCCCGCCGCGATCGGCGCGGTCTGCGCCTCGGCGGCGACGGGGGCGGCCGCCTTCTGGGACTGTTCGGTGATCGCGTCGGCTTCCACCCTGGCGCGGGCGGGCGCCATCGGCGCCGGCGCGGCCCGCCCCAGCGGGCGCGTCTCGTAGAGCACCGGCGGCTCGAAGAACATCACCTGCACCGGCGTCAGCTCCAGTGCCTGCGTGCCGCCGGCCGAGCGCGTCGTCGACAGCGTCAGCGCCACATCGGCCCAGTCCTCTCCGGTGCGCTGGCGCAGCTCAGCCCGCCGCAGGAGATCGAGCGCAGGTTTCCCGGCCGGCCCCGCTGTCGTCAGCCGCGCCTCGTATTGTGGGGTCCAGCCGGCGCCGCCGACGCGGTAGGTCACCATGAACTCGGCCGACAGCGGGGCCGGCGCCTCGACCGCGATGGCGACGTCACGCCGGGGCGCACCCGGCCGGCCCGCCTGCGGCTTCGCCCGCTCCAGCGCCGCGATCTCGCCCTCGACATCCGCCGCCCGGGCGCGGACGCCGCGCAATTCCTCATGCACCTTCACCAGCGCCGTGCCGATGGCCTCGAACACGGCCGGCCAGTCCGCCACCGGCAGCGCCTTGCCGTCGGGGCCGAGCTTGTCGGGCCCGGTCTGGCCGAAGCGCTCGATCGTGGCGCGCTTGGCCTCGATGGCGCTGATGCGCCCGGCCAGCGCCTGCTTCTCGTCCCGCAGCGCGGTGAGCTTGCCCTCGATCACGGCGTCGAGCACCGGCTTCGCCTCGCCCGGCGCCAGGCGCACATCGACGGCCCCGATCGAGAAGGCGCCGCCGCCGGCACCCGCCGCGCTGCCCCGGCCCTCGACACGGATCGAGGCGGGGTCGATCGTCGCGGGCAGGCCGCGCAGCACGATCTGCGAGGCGCCCTGCAGCAGCTCGGCCTTGCCCAGCCGCGTCACCACCGCCCCGTCCGGATAGACCGTGACGCGGTCGATCCGCGAGGCCAGCTCGATCTCGGCGGCCCCTGCGAAGCTGGGAGCCAGCACCAGGGCGGCGGCGAAACGGGTCATCATGCTGTGCTATCCCCATAAACGATCACGAGCCCGTGATAGGCAGGCCCGATTGGGACGAGGCCAAGGCGGAATTGGGCCCGATTGCGGACGGCGGGATCGGAACGGCCGCCCGCGTGGCCCGGCGGCGCACGACCCCATCCGCGACGAAGGGGCCTCCAATGCAAAAGGCCCTGCCGGTCGGGCAGGGCCTTGGTTGGCGTTGCGCGGCGGGAACCGGCTTTAGAACTCTTCCCAGCCCGAATCGCCGGCGCGGCTGTTGGCAACCTTCTTGGCGGGGGCCGGCGCCGGACGCGGCGCAGCAACCGGGGCAGCGGCGCGGGGAGCCGGCGCCCGGGTCTGGGCGAAGGCGGCTTCCGCGAGCTGGCGCAGGCGGGCGGGCTCGCCGGCAGGGGCCGGCGGCGCCGCGGCGCGGCCCGCGTCCGGCCCGGTCTTGAAGGCGGCGACGAGG
>NCCO01000071.1 GCA_002279705.1 Allobosea sp. 12-68-7 | reverse complement strand
CTCTTCGGTCGTCGCCGCCGTCTCCTCCAGCGAGGACGCCTGGTCCTCGGTGCGCTTGGAGAGGTCGTCGGCGCCCATGTTGATCTCGCGGGCGGCCAGGCCGACATCCGCCGAGGTCAGCTGGATCGTCTTCACCGTCGAGGAGAGACGGTCGACCGTGTCGTTGATCGCGCCCTTCAGATCGGCGAAGCGGCCGCGATAGGCGGTGTCGACCCGGTGGGTCAGATCGCCGGCCGCGATCGCCTGCAGCGCCTCGGAGAACTCGCTGGTGGCGCCGTTGACGACGGCATTGATCTCGTTGATGCCCGACACCAGATCGCCGAGCGGGCCGCCGACGTCGCCAACGCTCGCGCGCCCGGAGAAGTCGCCGTTCTGGGCGGCACTGACGATCACCGAAACCTCGCCGAGCAGCCTCTGGACATTCGCGGCCTGCTGGCTGTCGGCCAGCATGGCGAGCTCGCGGTCGCGTCGGCTGGCCTCCAGCGACAGGGCGTTCTCGCGATAGGCTTCCAGCGCGCCGCTGAGCGCACCGATCTCGTCGGGCGAGGCCGGGGCCGGGATGGGCTGCGAGAAATCGCCGGCCTGCATCACATCGAGGGCCGATTTCAACGCCATGACAGGCTTGGCGATACGGTTCTGGACCCCGCGCCAGCTCGTGATGCACACCGCCAGCAGCGCCGCCAGCAGCGCGCCGATGATCGACAGCCGCATCCAGGCCTGATCGAGCTTCGCCTGCGTCTCGGCGACCATGTCGTCCAGCGACTGCGTGATCGCCGACAGCATGGAGGTGAAGGGGCCGTTGCAGAGCCGCGTGAACTCTTCGGCCGAGACAACTGGGCTCGTCCCCTGCCCGAGTTTGGCGCTGTGTGCATCCATCGCGGCGTTCGAAGCCTGCATCTGGCTGTCCATGACGCCGATCTTGCTGACGAGTTCGGCGCTGACACCGGGGCGCTGTGTCATCTGGCGGAGCTTCGCCATGCTGTCATTGGCGACGCCACGCAATTCGCCGAGCCGGCGGATCTGGGCCGGCTCGAGGGCCTTGCCGGAGGCCATGAGGGGACGCAGCACGGGGCACTGGCTGCCATGGCTCGATCGGACGCTCCAGCCGGTCGATTTGAAGCCTTGCAGATCCGCCAGGATCGGATCTGCGAGCCGGACCGCGAGCGAGGTCGCATCGGCCGCCTTGACGAGCGCGCCTTCGATGTCGCCGATGGCGTCGTACCAAGGCATCGTCGCCGCGAAGCTGCGTTGGGCTTTCGGCTTGGTCGCCTCGGCCTTCATACCGTCCAGCTTGGCCTCGGCCATCCTCTGCTGCCGAACCACGGCCTCGATCAGCGCATCGCGGTCGACGAGCGAGGTTTTGGCCAGCTTCGCCACCGCTTCGTCGAGATCCTTCCGGTTCGCCTGTTCGACCTTGGCGATGATCGGCGCGGGATCATCCGCCGCCTGGATCGCGGTTTGGGCCTGTCCGCGATTGGCACGGATGCTGTTGCCGGCGATGAGGAGCGCCTTGTCGGCCTCCACCAGGGTCGCCAGACGCATGTTCTCCCGGACTTCGCCGAAGGATTGGCTCGCCATGTAGCCCAGCGCGCCGACGCCCGGAATGCACAGGCAGGCCATCGTGGCGACGAGATAATTCTTGATCGAGGCGGGGAACAGCTGCACGGGCACCATCCAGGTCGCTGCGGCAGGGCACGGGTTTCCCACCACCCTTTCGCCGAAAATCCTGGACCGGAGTTTGCGCCGCAATGATTAAGATTGTCTTGGACCGGCAAAGATTCTGATAACCTTACGAAATTCGGCGGTTGCCGCACCGTCAGCCGGCGCCGAAGACGGACCAGCCGGTGGCCTCGGCGAGGCGCTCCAGGGCCAGCGTTCCCAGCTGCGAATTGCCGTTGGCGTTGAGACCCGGCGACCAGACGGCGATCGAGGCCCGCCCCGGCGCGACGGCGAGGATGCCGCCGCCCACCCCCGACTTGCCGGGAAGGCCGACCCTGAAGGCGAAGTCGCCGGAGGCGTCGTAATGGCCGCAGGTCAGCATCAGCGCGTTGATGCGCCGGGCGCGGCGGGCCGGCACCACGCGAATCCCGCCGCGCTCGATCACGCCGCCATGCATCAGATAGCGTCCGGCCTTGGCGAGCTGCAGGCAGCTCATCGCGATCGCGCATTGGTGGAAATAGACGCCCAGCGTCAGATCCGGCGCATGGCGGATATTGCCGAAGGCCTTCATGTAGCTGGCGAGCGCGATGTTGCGGAAGCCGGTGGCCTGTTCGGCGCGGGCGACGGCCTCATCGATCGCGATGGTCTCGTCATCGGCGAGATGGCGGACGAACCGCAGCAATTCGCCGATCGCGATGCGGGGCGCGTGACCGGCCAGGTTCACATCGGCGACGACGAGGGCGCCCGCATTGATGAACGGGTTGCGTGGAATGCCCTGCTCGCGTTCGAGCTGGACGATCGAGTTGAACGACGTGCCCGAAGGCTCCCGCCCGACCCGCTGCCAGAGCGCCTCGCCGACCTTGCCGAGCGCGAGCGTCAGCGCGAAAACCTTCGAGATGCTCTGGATCGAGAACGGCTCGAGCGCATCGCCGGCCATGTGGACAGAGCCATCGGCGGTCACGACGCAGAGGCCGAAGCGTTTGGGATCGATGGCGGCGAGCGGTGCGATATAGGTCGCGACCGCTCCGCGCTCGGTCTGCGTCGCCATCTCGTCGGCGATGTCGACGACGAGCCGCGCCAGATCCGTCACGCTGTTGGTTCTCCGCCTGCCGGCGCAGCAAGCCCGAGCGGCCGTCTGCGGTCAAGCGCATGGACCGCGTTGCGTGCCGTCGCGCCGGCCCGGTCATCCCGCGGGCGCAGGCATGATCGCGTCAAGCTCTGAAGTGTCGGCCGGGGTGCGGCCTCAGGCGACGGACGACAGCGGCGCCGCCTGAGGGACCATGCGGCCGGCCGCCTCGCGCGGCAACGGCGCGATCACGCAGCGCGACTTGCCGTCGGATTTGGCCTGGTAGAGCGCCGCATCGGCCGCGCTCATCAGGCTTTCGAGATCGAGCCCGTGATCGGGCGCGCGGGCAATGCCGATCGAAGCCCCGACCGTGACCCGGACCTGGTCGTCCAGATGATAGGGTTGCGAGAGCTCGCGCACGAGCCGGTCTCCCAGCCGCTTCAGGTCTCCCAGCCGCTTCAGGGGGCCGCCGCCGATCTGCTCCGTCAAAACGATGAATTCGTCGCCACCGATGCGGGCGACGAGATCGCCGGCGCGGACCAGCCGGCGCAGGCGGTCGGAGACGAGCTGGAGGAGCCGGTCTCCCGCCTTGTGACCATGGGTGTCGTTGATGCTCTTGAAGCCGTCGAGATCGAGATAGACCACCGCCAGCGGCCGCGTGCCGTCATAGCGCGCCAGGCTGGCATTGAGCGCCTGGTTGAGGCCGACGCGGTTCGGCAGGCCCGTGAGCAGATCGTGCTTGGCCTGGAAGGCCTGTTCGCGTTCCGCCTGCATGGTCGCGACCAGCATGCTGTTGAGGCCGAAGGCCGCCCGGGACATGCTGTAGATGAAGAAGGGCAGCTGCACGAAACCGATCAGCAGGATCGGCTCGCCCAGGAACGGCGTCGCGAAGGTGCAGGGCCCCAATGTCAGGACCATCATCAGCCCGGCCAGGCGGGGGGCGCCGACATTGCGGAAGCAGACGCCGCCGACCATCGCCGTCGCGCTGAGGCAGACCAGGGTCGCCGCGACCCAGTCGCCGCTGGTCAGGCTGATGAAGGCCCCGAAACCGATGCCGGCGGCCCAGGCGACCCCCAGCAGGATGTAGAGGTCGGTCGGCGTCGGCTCGTGCCGTGCGGCCCGACGCCGGGCGATCAGAAGCACCGCGAGCCGTGTCGAGCAGCAGAGGATATCGAAGGCACACCACAGGATGAACGGCCAGGTCGGGATCCGAATCGCGATCAGCAGCGACACCGCGACGGTGTTGAAGAGGCCGGCGATGAAGATCGGCATCGTCCCGAACAGGCCGGCGACGAGCGCGTAGCGGATGTCCATCGGCACGTCCGGGCCGGTATCGGCCAGCCAGCGGGTCAGGCGCCAGCGTGGCAGGCTGAACCGCGGTGTCTCGCCAGTCATATGTCAGGCCCTTCGCGACGGCCCGGACGGCCGACGCCTCGCCCGCCCACTGTTAGCAGGGAAGGGTTACCAACGGGTATGTTTTGGCGGCGGCCCGGCTCCGGCGGTGCCGAACGGGTGTCGTGACGGGCAGTCGTCAACCCGGCTGGCGGTAGACCCAGACGCGGGCCGGTGGGATGTTCCGCAAAACCCAGTCGGAGACGAAGGCCTTCAGCCCCGAGCCCTTGCGCGGCACCGGCGAGACCACCGAATAGGTGAACTGGATGAAGGGCGCGCCGTCGATCAGCAGCGTGAAGGCCTCTTTCGCCAGGGCGCTGCGCATGGCCGGCGGCTGGTTGAAGAGGGGCAGGCTAGAGACGACCGCGATCGCCTTGTCGTTGAGATGGCCCGCCAACGTCGTCGACAGGGCATAGGCGTCCCCCTCGATCACGGTCGCGCGCGGGAAGCGCTGCCGCAGCAGGGCGCAGAACTCGGGGCTGTACTCGACCAGGATCAGCCGCTCCTCGGCGATGCCGCGCGCGATCAGGGCCTCGGTGACAGGCCCCGTCCCGGGGCCGATCTCGATCACCGGTCCCGGCAAGGCGGGATCGACGAAGGACGCCATGCGCCGCGCCAAGGCCGGGCTCGAGGGCGTGACGGAACCCGTCCGCGCCGGGTTGTCGATCCAGGACTTGATGAAACGCGCCTCGTCGCCGAGCTTGGCGCGCGCCTCGTTCACCCGCGAGCGCAGCTTTTCGGTGTGGCTGCGGACCTCGTCCTCGACCTTGTAGCGAACGGTGGCGACCTTCAGCCGGGCCTGGGCCACGCTGTCCACCAGATCGGCGGCCGTCACGCGCATTTCATCCTCGATACGCGCAGCGACGCGGGACTGCCCGATCCGGGCTGCCAGCGAAGGCCCCTGCAGGGGGCGGCGTGAGGAGGGGAGCGACATGAAACCTCTGACGCCGGACCGAAGGCCGGACCATGGGGGAGCGAGACGTTACCTGCGTGACATATGGGGTCAAGTGCATGTCTGCACCAAGAACTTTCGCAGACGCACCGGTCGTCCCGCCCGCGGGCGCCTTGCCGAGGCGCCTGCGCCCTGCATCGGGATGCGCGATGCCGCCTCCGGGTTTCAGATCAGCGGCCGCGGCGCCACCTCGCGCTCGTAGAGCAGCGCCATGCGCGAGGTCAGGCGCGGGTTCAAAAGCGTCAGGCGTCCTTCGCTGGTGGTGAAGAGGCCGGCCTTGCGCAGCCGCGACCACGTCTTGCTGGTATGGACCAGCGACAGCCCCAGCGCGTCGGCGAGCTGCTGCTGGGAGAGCGGAAACCGGAAGCTGCTTTCGCTGACGAGACCCAGCGTCTCGGCCCGCCGGTACAGCGAGATCACCAGCGCCGCGATGCGTTCGCCGGCGTTGCGCTGGCCGACCGAGGTCAGGTTCTGGTCGATCAGGCTTTCCTCGCGTGAGCCGAGCCAGGCGACCTCATAGGCCATCGCCGGCATGTGCACGAACAGGTCCCAGACGCGTTTGCGCGGGAAGACGCAGAGTTCGACCTCCGTCAGCGCCTCGATGCCGTGCTGGGCGGCGCTGAGCAGCGACGCCTGCAGGCCCACGAGATCGCCCGGCAGGAGGAAGTTCAGGATCTGGCGCCGCCCGTCGGGCAGGAGCTGGTAGCGGAAGGCCCAGCCCGAGAACAGCGTGTAGAGTTCGGCATCCTCCTGGCCGGGATGGATGATGTCGGCGCCGGCCGGCCGATGGCGATGCTCGATCTTCATCGACTGGATGAAGCGGATTTCATCGTCCGACTTGTCCTTGAACGCAGGCTTGGCCCGTAGCGGACAGGTCATGCAGGGCACGCTGTTGCGGCCGTTCGAGGGGGCGCTTTCCGTCATGGTCGCGTCGGTTCTCCTGCGTCGGAGCGGGTGCCGGGGCGGCACCACCGCTTTCTGCATAGCAAGCCGTTCGCTTTTGTCATGAGCGGATGAGGCAGGGCGCGTCGGTTGGCGGAACCCTCGCCGCTCCCGAACGTTAGCGAAGACCGCCTTGCGCCGGGCGCGGTGCGGGCGGGCGGGCCACGGCATCGCCGCAGCCTTTGCGTCCGCTTCCGAGAGATCGATCCCATGTCAGACCAGCCGCGCCTTCCCAGGCGGTCGCGCATGCGCCGCTTCTTTGCCGCGGCGCTGCCGTTCTGGAGCGGCGAAACGAAGCTCCGCGCCTGGGTGCTGACGATCCTGGTCCTGTGCTTCGTCGCCGCCCAGATCGGCACGGCGGTGGCGGTGAACACCTGGAGCCGCATCTTCTTCGATGCGCTCGAGCGGCGCGACGCCGCCGCCGCCTGGCACATCGCGACCTGGCTGCCGCTCCTCGTGGCGGTGTCGGCGCTGACCGTGTCGGCGCTGGTGATCAGCCGCATGCTGCTGCAGATGCGCTGGCGCGAATACCTGACCCGGCGCCTGGCGGGCTGGTGGATCGCCGACCAGCGCTACTACCGCCTGCAGTTCGTCGCCAAGGAACAGGCGGCGCCGGAATACCGCATCGCGGAGGATGTCAGGCTTGCCATCGAGCCTCTGGTCGAGTTCGCGATCGGGCTGATCAGCGCCGCTGTCACGGCGGCGACCTTCGCCGCGATCCTGTGGCATGTCGCCGGCTCGGCGCGGTTCACCCTGGCCGGGACGGAGATCGTCATCCCCAGTTACATGGCCCTGGCCGCGATCGGCTACGCCACCGTCGCCTCGCTGGCGGCCTATGTCGCGGGGCGGCCGCTGGTGGCGAGGATCGCCGCCAAGAACGAGGCGGAAGCCCAGTTTCGTGCCGAGATGACCCGTCTGCGCGAGAATGCCGAGAGCATCGCGCTGATCCGAGGCGATTCCGACGAGCGCGACTCGGTCGGCGGGAGTTACAGCCGGGTCGTCGCCGCCTGGCTGCGGGTGATCCGGCAGCAGGGGGTGATCGCGATCGTCCTGAACACCAACGGCGCGCTGTTCCCGATCGTTCCGTTGCTGCTGATCGCGCCGAAATATCTGTCGGGAGACGTCTCCCTGGGGGCGGTAATGCAGGTCGTGGCCGCCTTCAGTGCGGTCCAGGCCGCGCTGATCTGGTTCGTCGACAACTTCGTGCGCCTCGCCGAATGGTTCGCCTCCGTCACCCGCGTGGACGAGCTGCAGGAAGCCCTGGAGGGTCTCGACATCGCCACCGTGATGGAGGACGAGACCCGCATCACTCTAAAGGAGAGCGAGGACGGCGCGATCCACCTCGAGCGGCTCTCGATCGCCCACAGCAACGGTCGGGCGGTGATCACCGACGCCTCCATCGTGATCGGGCTGGGCGAGAAGGTGCTGATCGTCGGTGAGAGCGGCACCGGCAAGAGCACGCTGATCCGTGCACTCGCCGGCCTCTGGCCCTGGGGCTCGGGCTCCATCGCGGTGCCGCGCGGCAAGTCGATCGCCTTCGTGCCGCAGAAGCCCTATCTCCCGATGGGCGATCTGCGCACGATCCTGCTCTATCCCGAGGCCGACAAGCCGGTTCCCGACGAGGTTGTCGTCGCGGCGCTGCGGCGCTGCGGGCTGGGCTATCTCGCCCGCCGCCTCGACGACGAGGACAAATGGGACCGCACCCTCTCCGGTGGCGAGCGCCAGCGGGTCGCCTTCGCGCGGCTCGTCATCCGCAGGCCCGACATCATCATCATGGACGAGGCGACGTCGGCCCTCGACGAGGACAGCCAGAACCATCTTCTCGGCCTGTTCGACGCGGAACTGGCGCAGGCGACGTTGATCAGCGTCGGCCATCGTCCGGGTCTGGAGGACTATCACGACCGCAAGATCACGCTCGAGAAGCGGCTGGCCGGCGCTCATCTCACCTCGCGCCGTCTCGGCAAGTCGCTGTGGCGGCTGTTCCGCAACCGCAACGCGGCCAATGACGCCACCGTCTGATCGCCGTCGCTCGCGCCGATGTGATGATGGAGTATCCGCCGCCTTGTGCCGAAATGGAACCGGCCCGACCTCGCCGCGTTAACAGTCAGGAAGCCGGATGTTGTTGTCCGGTCGAGGCGTCGGGAGAGACAGATGTTGAACAACAGCTTTGCCCCCATCAAGCGCGCCGGCCTCTTCTTCGGGTTCATGGGGGCTGCGGTCCTCGCCCTCACGCTCGGCTCCGGCTTTCAGCAGACCAATGCCAACAGCTCCGCGGCGATCGCGCAGGCCAGGCTCGACCGCCAGATGCCGTCCGATTCGCGCTTTGCGGTGGCCGATCCCGCCCAGCGGACGGTCGGCGTGACGAAGCGCGCCATCGGTGGCGCCCAGCAGGCCCTTGCGCCTTCGGCCGATCGCATGGTTCTGCGCTGACGCAAGCAGATCATGGCTGCTGCGGGAACCCGCGCCGCCCTGCCGCGTTCGATCACCGGCACTTCCCTCGCGTCTCACTCGAGAGACGCCTTCGGGCGGCTTGTTTTTTCGATCGGCAGACAGCTCCTGTACGGGCGCAGGGCGCAGCAGGGCACGACGATGTATCTTCGCATTCGACATTCGACGACCTACCGCTATGGCGGGCCGGTGGCGTTCGGGCCGCATCGCCTCATGTTGCGACCGCGCGACAGCTTCGACCTGCGGGTCGTCGACACCGCCCTGACCATCTCGCCGCGGGCCCGTCTGCGCTGGATGCACGACGCCTATGGCAACTCCGTCGCCATCGCCAACTTCGACGCGCCCGCCAGCAAGCTCGACATCGTCAGCGAGCTGGTCGTGCAGCGCTTCGGCTCTGCGCTGCCGCGGACCGAGCTCGAGGCGGCGGCCGCGATGACGGGGGTCGTCTATACCGATGGCGAGCGCGCGGTCCTGCAGCCTTATCTCGATCTCGCAGTGGCCGACCCCGACCATGTGCTCGACCAGTGGCTGGCGGATTTCCGCAACCGCATCGGCCAGGGCTCCGGCCACCTCCTGCGCGATCTCGCCCACGCGATCCATGCCGGGTTGAGCTACGCCCTGCGTTATGACGAGGGAACCCAACACCCCGCCGACACGCTGCGCCTCCAGGCGGGTTCCTGCCGCGACTACGCCTGGCTGTTCATCGAGCTGGCCCGCCGCATGGGCTTCGCCGCGCGCTTCGTCACCGGCTACATCCACGACCGCACGCCCAACGCGGCCGGGCTGGTCTCCACCGTGGGACTGACCCATGCCTGGGCCGATGTCTTCATCCCGGGCGATGGCTGGGTCGAATTCGATCCCACCAACGACCTCGTCGCGGACCGGCAGTTGCTGCGGGTGGCGGTGGCCCGCGTGCCGGAGGACGCCTCGCCCGTGGCGGGCAGCTTCACCGGCCTGACGGGGTCGTTCCTGGGCCTGGGCGTCGGCGTGACCATCAAGGCCATCGACGCCCCGGCCTGAGCTTCGGCAGGACGGTCGCTTTTCCCTTACGACACGTGCCGGATGCGCCAGCTCCCCAGCCGGCGGCCCTCGGGCTGATCGGACGGGACCGCCTCGATCTGGGCCACCAGTCCGGCGAACATCTTCGGCGGCGCGCTCGGCGCGATGTCGCGGTCGGCTTCCAGCGCGACCTCGAGCGTCGTTTCGTCGATGTCGCGCACGATGATCGTCAGGCTGACCCCCGGCGTGCTCCTCAGGACCCGCGAGGCGACGTCGACCACGAGGAAGCCGAGCGGGATGATCCGGTCGACGGAGAGTGTGGCATCGGTGTCGAGGCGGCTCGCGACCCACTGGTCGCGCGTCCGGATGAGGTTGGTGATCATCGTCACCACGTCCTCGACGAACAGGTCGACGCGCACCGGCTGCATTTCGCCGTCGGCGAGCGTGAAGCGGTAGGCTGCCGACAGCACATGGACCCGCGTTTCGGCGTCGGCCAGGGCGAGCCTGGCCTCGTCGCGGTAATCCCGCTTGGTCAGCCCGATATAGCTCTGGACCACCTGGAGGCTGTTCTTCACGCGGTGATGGAGTTCGCGCACCAGGAAGCGGTTGTCGTCGAGCGCCGTCTGCAGCCGCCGCTGGCGAACCTCCTGCTCGTCGATCATCGTGTTGAAGGCTTCGGCGACGCTGCGGATGTCGCTCGGCATGTCCGGTGCGATGACGGCCCGCGCATGGGGCTCGGTCGAGCGGGCGCGCGCCGCGGCCTCGATGCCGCGCAGCCAGTGCACGCAATGGCGGTCGATCGCTCGCAGATAGACGAGGCAGAGCAGGATCAGCGTCAGGATGGGCGCGATCAGCAGGGCGAGAAACTGCATCCGCGCGGCCCGCTCGGGGGCATTGCCGAAGCTCGCGACGACATAGAGATCAGGCGCCGTCACCAGCCGCGCGGCGTAGGAGCGCATCTGGCCGCCGCGGCTGCGCGCCTCCCAGCGCCCGTCCTCGACCGGAAAGCGGTCGGCTTCCGGGAGCCAGGACAGATCGTCGGAATTGGGCTCGCGGCGATGCATGATCACGGCCTCGCCCCGCGAGACCAGCGCCACGTTGACGCCATCGCTTGTGCCACCGAGTTCGAAGACCTGGTCGAGCAGGTCCGTGTCGGCCAGCAGCATCGCCTCCCGCAGGACCGCGTCGGTCTCCATCCGGACCTGGGTGACGAGCCGCTCGGCTCCGCCGATGTAGACCTGGTCGAAACGGGCCGGAGGAAGCTGGATCCGGGTGCGGATGGGCGAGCGCGGCAGCGATGCCTGCTGGGCGGCCAGCGCGGCCACCGGAGCCTCTGCCAGCGCGGCATCGACCGAGGCGAAGCAGGTCCGGCCGTCGGCGAGGACAATCCGAACGGCCTGGTAGCCGGGAATGCGCAGCAGCGTCTCCGCAACCGCCGATCCGCACTCCGCGCCGGCGATGCCGTCTTTGGCGATCAGCGACCCCGAGGCGATGAGCGCGCGCAGCGCCCCGCGGTACCAGACCCGCGTCCGCACCGCAAAATCATCGGCGGTGCGCGACTGCGAGAGTTCGATCGCCGCGATCACGGTCCGGTAGGTCGTCACGGCCGCCAGCGCCGTGAGGCAGGCAATCGGCAGCGCGATCGCCACGAGCAGGGCGAGCAGCCGTCCCCGGACCGTGGCGAAGCGCGCGAGACGCATCAGCTTCCGACGATTTCGCTGCTGACCCTTTGGATCGCTGCCGCGCTTCGGCGGTCCGGCCCGAGATCGTCGAGGCTGCCGACCGACAGCAGTTCGGCGAGCTTCGTCCGCGCGCGGTTCACCCGGCTCTTGATCGTGCCGATGGCGACGCCGCAGATTTCGGCGGTCTCCTCATAGGACAGCCCGGTCGCGCCGACCATGATGAGCACCTCGCGCTGCTCCTCCGGCAGCTTGGCCAGCGCCTTGCGGAAGTCGGCCAGGTCGAGATGGCTCTCCTGGTTGCCATGCGTCGCCATGCGCTCGGCATAGGTGCCCTCGCTGTCCTGCACCTCGCGGCCGCGCTTGCGATAGAGCGAGTAATAGGTGTTGCGCAGGATGGTGAAGAGCCAGGCGCGCAGGCTCGTTCCGGGCTCGAACTTGTCGGAATTGCCCCAGGCCTTCAGCAGCGTGTCCTGGACGAGATCGTCGGCCAGCTGGATCGACCCCGACAGCGATGCCGCAAAGGCGCGCAGATTGGGAATTTCCTTGATGAGGCCGTCCTTGAAGTCAGTTGAGCTCATCGGTTGATGCTCCGGCAGCGCGACGTTCGGTTGCCTCGAGCTGAGCGAGCAGCACCAGAAACTTGTCGGGTACGGGGGCGTTCACGATGTCGTCGTAATGCGCTTTGAGGGAGCGGCCGATCGATTCCTGCACGCGCGGATCGAGCATGACCTCCGCATCGGCGTCCGCGCCGTCCTCCGGCGCAGCCATGGCTGAATCGACATTGCTCATCTCGGCCCTCGTGCGATGCGCGCGCCTGCTTTTCCAGCAAGTCCCGCCTCTACGTCAACACCTCCGGCGGATGCCCCCAGATGGCGATTCCGACACGGATCGTCCCCTTAAACAGCCTGTCCGGCAAAAGGTTCCGCCGTTTTTCAAAAATAAATCTCTTGTCATCGCGACGGCGGCGGTGCTCATTTCCGGCACATTTACAGAGGACATCTCTATGTCGATTGCCAAGGAAATTGCGCCGCATCTGCCCTATCTGCGCCGATTCGCCCGCGCCTTGACCGGGACCCAGGCCAGCGGCGACGCCTATGTCGTCGCCATGCTCGAAGCGCTCGTGCTCGACCCGTCGGCCTTCCCGCGCGACCTCAATCCTCGCATCGGCCTCTACCGCACCTTCCTGACGCTGTGGTCGTCGGTCGGGCTCAATACGGCGGACGCGTCTGCGCCCGTCACCCTCGGCCGCACCCCCGTCGAGCGCAATCTCGAAGCGCTGACGCCGCGGCCGCGCCAGGCCTTCCTGTTGCGCACGGTCGAAGGTTTCTCGATCGAGGAGGTCGGAGCCATCATGGGCGTGGCCGCCGCCGAGGCGGCCGTTCTCGTCCAGACGGCGGGTCAGGAGATCGCGGAGCAGGTTGCGACCGACGTGCTGATCATCGAGGACGAGCCCATCATCGCGCTCGACATCGAGACCATGGTCGAGGAACTCGGCCACACCGTCACCGGAGTCGCCCGCACGCACCGCGAGGCGATGGCCCTCGTCGCCAAGAAGCGCCCCGGTCTGGTCCTGGCGGACATCCAGCTCGCCGACGGCAGCTCGGGACTCGACGCGGTCAACGAAATCCTCGCCACCATCGACGTGCCGGTGATCTTCATCACCGCCTATCCGGAGCGCCTGCTCACCGGCGACCGGCCCGAGCCCGCCTTTCTGATCACCAAGCCCTTCCAGCCGGAAGCGGTGAAGGCCGCCATCAGCCAGGCCCTCTTCTTCGACCGTCGCGCCGGCCGCAAGGCGGCCTGACCGCCCTCTCCGCCCCGTCGTCCAGCCCGCGGCGCCCTGGTGCCGCGGGCTTTTGCATGCCGCAGGCCCTGTCCGCCGTCGCATCGCCCTCCAGCCGCCGGCGATCCCCAGCTGCGAGAGGGCGGGTGTGGCCGCGCAGTGGCTGGGAACCACCGTCCAGCCCCTTGCCAAGCGCAATTTCGGCCGCGATCTGGTGGCGCTGCGTCCCGGCGGCGGACAGCAGTGCCGCCATCGCAACCGGGGCGCCGATGGCCCCATCAGCGAGCACGCGACCGGGCGGGCGCTCGACGTCTTTGGCGTCGAGATCGGCGAGGCGCCGGCCCGCCTCTCGGCCGGCCATTGCTTCCGTCAATAGGCCTCAGCGACCGCGGCGGCGAGATCCCTGGACGATGCGACGGTCAACGCGCCGGGCGCTTGCGCCGGGCCGCGCCATGCGCCCGGGCGCGCCCGACGCGCTGCGCCGCAACGCCGTGCCGCCAGGATGTCGAGTGCCAGTTCGCGCTCGAAGCCTTGTAGAATCAGCGATTCCAGCTCCCAGAACGGGGCTGCTGGCAAGGCTTCGCCGCCGAGGGAGACGACAAACCGCGGTGCCCGATCCTGATTCACGACTGACGGCCCTTCATGATTCATGGCAGATGCAACGCAGCAGAGATTGACCTGTTCCAGCTTGCGCGGAACTGTGCCCGCGGTGGGGCGTTTGGTGGACACCTTCATGTCAGGAGCTTCCCGATGATCACGCGGCCTTCCAAGCCGATCCTTGCTGCTGTTGTCGCGGCAGCCGGCCTTCTGGTTTCAGGCTTGTCCGCATCCGCCCAGTCCGGATCGCCGTCGGGGCGCCTGAGGTGCAATGTCGGGGCCGGGCTTGGCCTGGTCGTCACCTCGCAGCGGCCGATCAACTGCACCTTCACGCCGCGCCGCGGGCCGACGCAGCGCTATGTCGGCATCGTCCGCAATTTCGGCATCGATCTCGGGAAGAACCGCGCCACCACGATGTCGTGGCGCGTCTACGGGCCCTATGCACGCGCTCCGCTGGGGGCTTTGTCGGGTCGCTATGTCGGCGCGACGGCCGGAGCCTCGGTCGGGGTCGGCGGCAGCGCCAACCTGCTGGTGGGTGGCAACAACAACGAGGTCACCCTTCAGCCGCTGTCGCTTCAGGGTTCGCGCGGGATCAACGCGGCGCTCGGCGTGACCGGCTTCGAGTTGTCGCTGGTCAAGCCGGGCCAGGGCCGTTGACCCCCCGGGGGGACCGTCCCGGAGAACCCGCCGCTCGGCAGGGTGACGTTTTGCTAACCGTGACCGCTCAAATTGACGCGGATTTGAACGACGTCATGGGTGCCGGGGGCTGAATTCCGGAACATGGACGAGGCTCTGCCGTTGTCCTCCCAGGATCGTCAGTGTTCACAGAGTAGAGGAGGCGCGGGAGTCATGACCGATATCCGCATCCTGATCGTCGAGGATGAT
>NCCO01000070.1 GCA_002279705.1 Allobosea sp. 12-68-7 | reverse complement strand
CGCAGCGCCATGCCGCAATCGCCAGCGCGAATTCATGTTGCCGTGGGCGAAAGCGCTGGCCCCGCCATCGTTGCAGGCCGCCGCCGGCATTGCTAGAGCCGCAGCAGCATTCGGGAGAACGCATGTGACGCGCAGCATCAGGCCGCTGGTGGCCGGCAACTGGAAGATGAACGGGCTGAAGGCGGACCTCGCCATCGCCACCGAGGTCGCCAAGGGCTACGATCGCGGCCTGAAGAGCGCCGTGGACCTCGCGATCTGCCCGCCCGCCAGCCTGCTCCATCTGGCGAGCGCCGCGCTGGTCGGCTCGCGGGTTGCGACGGGCGGCCAGGATTGCAGCATGCAGGAGGCCGGGGCCTTCACGGGCGAGGTTTCGGCCGCGATGCTGGCCGATGCCGGAGCGGCTTTCGTCATCGTCGGCCATTCCGAACGGCGCACGCTGCATGGCGAGACCAACGCGACGGTGAAGGCCAAGGCGCAGGCCGCGCAGCAGGCGCTGCTGGTGCCGATCGTCTGCGTCGGCGAGACGAAGGCCGAGCGCGAGGCCGGCAAGGCGATCGCGGTCGTCGGCAAGCAGTTGCGCGGTTCGATTCCCGACCATGCGACGGCGGCGACGCTGGCCGTGGCCTATGAGCCGGTCTGGGCGATCGGCACCGGGCTGACCCCGACCGCGGCCGATGTCGCGGAGATGCACGAGGCGATCCGCGCCGAGCTCGGCCGCAGGCTCGGCAAGGCGGCTGCGGCGGGCGTGCGCCTGCTCTATGGCGGCTCGGTGAAGCCGTCCAACGCGGCCGAGCTGATGTCTGTCGCCCATGTCGACGGGGCGCTGGTCGGCGGGGCCAGCCTCAAGGCCGAGGACTTCCTGGCGATCGCCCGCGCCTGCGCCTGATAGCGGCTGGCGGAAGAGCCGGCCGCGCGCTGCGTCACCGGGGTGGTGCGACCGCCAAGCGCGTGCTATGTGCCGCGCCGTGTTCGCCGGCCTTGCGGCCGTCGTCGAACAGGAGGAGCGGGCGACCCTTGGCGGCGGCCCGCGCCATACCCATTTCGTGAGCTCATGCAGAACGTTCTCATCGTCATCCATCTGATCATCGTGGTCGCGCTCGTCGGCGTGGTCCTGCTGCAGCGCTCCGAGGGCGGCGGGCTCGGCATGGGTTCGGGCGGCGGCGGGGCCGGCGGCTTCATGACGGGTCGCGGCCAGGCCAATGCGCTGACCCGCACGACCGCGATTCTCGCCGGGGCCTTCTTCCTGACCTCGATCGTGCTGGCGGTGATGGCCAATCAGGGCCGTGTCCAGCGCTCGATCATCGACGGTGCGCCGGCGCCGACCGCTCCCGCCGGGCCGACCGGGCCGAGCGCCCCCAATGCGGGCGGCGTTCTCGACCAGCTTCGCCAGATGCAGGCGCCGAGCGGCGCGCCACAGCCGCCCACGCCGGCGGCGCCAGTGCCGCAGCCGTGAGGCAGGCACGTCCCGCAAACGTGGTTTCCACTTTTGCGATCAGGACTTGCCCAAGCAAGTCTTGGCAGGGGCCGGGCAACCGGCCCTTCTCTTTTGTGTGGAGTGCGTTCGCCGCCGGGCGGCGCTCTCCTGTGGACAAGCGTGCAGGGCAAGACGGGGCTGCACGGCTGGACTTAGCGAATCGCTCCCGTGGCTTTAGAGGTGTCCACCCATGACGCGGTATGTCTTCATCACCGGCGGCGTGGTGTCCTCGCTGGGCAAGGGCCTGGCGGCAGCGGCGCTGGCCGCCCTCCTGCAGGCGCGCGGCCACACGGTCCGCCTGCGCAAGCTCGACCCCTATCTCAACGTCGATCCGGGCACGATGAGCCCGTATCAGCACGGCGAGGTCTTCGTCACCGACGACGGGGCGGAGACCGATCTCGATCTCGGCCATTACGAGCGCTTCACCGGCCGGCCCTGCAACAAGGGCGACAACATCACCACCGGCCGCATCTACATGGACATCCTGACCAAGGAGCGCCGGGGCGACTATCTCGGCGCGACCATTCAGGTCGTCCCGCATGTCACCAACGCCATCAAGGAGTTCATCCTCGACGGCAATGAGGGCTACGACTTCACCCTGGTCGAGATCGGCGGCACGGTCGGCGACATCGAGAGCCTGCCCTTCCTCGAGGCGATCCGGCAGGTGAACCAGCAGCTGCCGCGCGGGCAGTGCATCTTCATCCATCTGACGCTGCTGCCCTATATCCCGACGGCCGGCGAGCTGAAGACCAAGCCGACGCAGCACTCGGTCGCGGAGCTGCGCTCGATCGGCATCCAGCCCGACATCCTGCTCTGCCGCACCGACCGCGAGATCCCGCGCGAGGAGCGCCGCAAGCTCGCTTTGTTCTGCAATGTCCGCGAGACCGCGGTGATCGAGGCCCGCGACGTCGCCTCGATCTATGACGTGCCACTGTCCTACCATGCCGAGGGGCTCGACAACGAGGTGCTGGCGGCCTTCGGCATGGATGCCAGCGGCGAGCCCGACGTCTCCAACTGGCGGCGCATCTCCGAGCGCGTGAAGAACCCCGAGGGCGAGGTCACCATCGCCATCGTCGGCAAATACACCGGCATGAAGGACGCCTATAAATCCCTCATCGAGGCGCTGATGCATGGCGGCATCGCCAACCGCGTCAAGGTCAATCTCGACTGGATCGAGTCGGAGGTCTTCGAGAAGGAAGACCCGACGCCGTTCCTCGAACATGTCCACGGCATCCTGGTGCCGGGCGGCTTCGGCCATCGCGGCGCCGAGGGCAAGATCAGGGCGGCGACCTTCGCCCGGCAGCGCAAGGTGCCTTATTTCGGCATCTGCTTCGGCATGCAGATGGCGGTGATCGAGGCGGCGCGCTCGCTCGCCGGCATCACCGACGCGAACTCGACCGAATTCGGCCCGACCACCGAACCCGTCGTCGGCCTGATGACCGAGTGGATGCGCGGCAACGAGATCGAGCAGCGCGCCGCCGACGGCAATCTCGGCGGCACGATGCGGCTGGGCGCCTATGCCTCGACGCTGGCGGCCGGTTCCAAGATCGCGCAGATCTACGGCACCACCGCGATCTCCGAGCGGCATCGCCACCGCTACGAGGTCAATATGGCCTATCGCGACCGGCTCGAGGCTGAAGGCATGAGCTTCTGCGGCCTGTCGCCGGACGGGCTCCTGCCCGAGACGATCGAATACCCCGACCATCCCTGGTTCATCGGCGTGCAGTATCACCCCGAGCTGAAATCGCGCCCCTTCGAGCCGCATCCGCTGTTCGCGAGCTTTGTCCAGGCCGCGATGGTGCAGAGCCGGCTGGTGTGAGGCGTCGGGTGACAGCCGGCGTGGCCTGATGCCGCGCCGGTCTGCCGTTCGTCCCGGTCGCAGCGGACATTCCGCTTGACGACGGATCTGGCTTGCGGCACCCGTCGCAGCCCATGCTGACGAACTCGACATTCTGCGATCGACGCCGACGCTGCTGCACCCGAGCGGCGGCTCTTCGAGCTGCGCGTCGATCCGCGTGCTTTTGTGTGATGATGGCCTCTCGATAGGCTCATCCTCCAAAGCGGCCCTCGGCCCGCATTCGTGAACCTCCGCAGCCCTCGGCTTCGGGGGTTTTCTTTTGCCCAGAACCAGAAGGACATCACCATGAGCATTCGCGTCGGCATTGTCGGAATCAGCGGGTTCGGCGGCGGCGAGGCGCTGCGCCTGATCGCGAGCCATCCGGTCTTCGAACTTGTTTACGCCGCAGGCGAGAGCAGCGCGGGCAGCCGCCTGGTGGATCGCTTCCCCGGCGTCCCGGCCAGGCTGGCCGAACTGGTGATCGAGAAGTGGGATCCCGAGAACCTCCCCCCACTCGACGTACTGTTCGCATCGCTGCCCACGGGCGCCTCGGCCGAGGCTTTGGCCCGCGTGCCCAAGGCGGTGAAGATCGTCGATCTCGGCGGCGACCATCGCTATTCCGAAGGTTGGGCCTATGGGCTGGCAGATGTCTGGCCAGCCCAGATCGAGGGGCAGACCCGCGTGGCCAATCCCGGTTGCTTCCCCGCCGCGACGCTGACGGCGCTGGCGCCGCTGCTCGCCGACAAGCTGATCGAGCCCGGCAACATCGTCATCGACGTCAAGACGGGCATCTCCGGTGCCGGTCGGGGCGGCGACAGCACGTTCGGCTATGCCGAGAGCAACGAGAACCTCGTGCCCTACGGGCTGCTCAGGCATGTCCACATGCCCGAGATCGCCAGGACGATCGAGCAGCTGAGCGGCGGCAGTGCGGCCGGGCTGGTGTTCACGCCGCATCTGGTGCCGATGACGCGGGGCATCCTCGCCACGATCTATTGTCGCGGGAGCGCCACCACCGGCCAGTGCCTGGAGGCGGCCCGGCGCTTCTATGCCGGGCGTTCGTTCATCCGCGTGACCGACAGGCCGCCGCAGACCAAATGGGCGACCGGCTCCAACCTCGCCTTCGTCAGCTATGCGGCCGATCCGGAGCGCAATCTGGTGATCGCGATGGGCGCGGTCGACAATCTCGGCAAGGGCGCGGCCGGGCAGGCGGTGCAGAACGCCAACCTGATCTGTGGCCTGCCGGAGACGGCGGGGCTGGATGGCGCGCCTGTCTGGCCCTGACGAGGGTGGGAGTCCTGGCGGGGCGGATGCGCGGTCTTGTCCGCCCCCGCGCCCGGGAGCGGAACGCCGACGCGCACCACTGGCGCGGGCCGGCCACTGACGTATAGTGAGACCGAACGATCCCGATCCGCTGGGGGAGACGGCATGGCGATCTCGATGGCGGGGCTGCCCGCGTTCCTTTTGTATTTCGTGCTCGGCGCCGCGCTGATCGGCTGTTTCGTCGCGATCTATCTGCGCCTCACCGCCCATGACGAGATCGCCCTGATTCGCGGCGGCAATCTCTCGGCGGCGATCGCGCTCGGCGGCAATGTCGCGGGCTTCTCGGTGCCGCTCGAAAAGGCGATCGCGCAGGCGAGCAGCATCCCCGACCTCGTGATCTGGGCGGTGGCCGCGATGATCATCCAGTTCGGGGCCTATGGGTTGGCGCGGATGCTGATTCCGGATCTGTCGCGCAAGATCGAGGAGGATCGCCTGCCTTCGGCCGTGATGCTCGCGGTCATCGCGGTGATTTCCGGCACGCTCGCCGCCGCCAGCATGACGGCCTGAGGAGGTGGCGATGAAACGCTCGACCCAGATCGGCCTGGCGGCGGCGGGCGTTCTGCTCGTGGCGACCTATTGGGGCCGCTCGGGCTCGCAGGACCAGAGCGAGGAGAGCCTCGTCTACGCCAATCTCGCCGAATGCCGGGCCGGCGGGCAGCTGACCTCGACCCAGTGCGAGCAGCGATTCAACGAGGCGACCGCCAACCATCTGCGCGACGCCAAGAAATTCACCAGCACCAGCGCCTGCGAGACCGAGTATGGTTCAGGCTCCTGCCGGAGCGCGGTCTGGAATGGGGCTCAGGTGGTCGTGCCGGCGCTCGCCGGCATCATGCTGGCGCGCAGCCTCGCCCAGGGCGGCGGCGCGGCGCAGCCGCTGCTGCCGCCGACGCAGCAGGCCTGTCCGCCCGGCAGCCAGGCGCCCGAATGCCAGCAGGCGCGCTCGTCCTCCTCCGGCAGCAGCGGAGGCGGTGGCGGCTATGGTGGCCGCGGCTCGTCCTCGTCGGCACGCGCCTTTTCGACGACCTCGGGCGCCGCCGTGGTGGCGCGCGCCGGCTCGTCGCCCGGCGTCGCGACGACGACCACGACGACATCGCGCGGCGGCTTCGGCTCGACGGCGCGGTCCTATTCTTCCTCCTCGTCCTCCTGAGATGCGCCGGGTTCCCCTCGCGCCGCGCCCCGACTGGCAGACGCAAGTCGAGCGGCTGGGCTTCGCCTTCCACACCATCGACGGCCAGACCTATTGGGACGAGAGCGTCGCCTATGGCTTCACGCTCGCGCAGATCGAGCGCGACATCGAGGCGCCGACGGATGCGATCGAGCAGCTCTGCTTCGCCTTCATCGAGAAAGCCATTGCCGATGATGAGATCCTAAGCCGGCTTGCAATCCCCGTCGGGCAGTGGGATTTCATCCGCGAGAGCTGGCGGCGCGGCGACCGCAACCTCTATGGCCGGCTCGACCTCGCCTATGACGGCAAGGGGCCGGCCAAGCTGCTGGAATACAACGCCGATACGCCGACCGCGCTGTTCGAATCGGCCGTGGTGCAGTGGGACTGGCTCGAGCAGGCGATGGCGCGCGGCGTGCTGCGGCCGGATTGCGACCAGTTCAACGCGCTGCACGAGCGGCTGATCGCCGCTTTCGCGCAGCTGCGCCAGCCCTCGCCCTACCGGTTGCATCTCGCCTGCGTCCAGAACAGCAATGAGGACAGGGGCACCGTCGATTACCTGATGGACTGCGCGGTCCAGGCCGGGCTCGATGCCCGCTTCACCTACATCGAGGAGATCGGCCTGCTCTCGGACGGGCGCTTCTGCGATGGCGCCAACCAGCCGATCGAGACGCTGTTCAAGCTCTATCCCTGGGAGTGGCTGTTCCGCGAGAGCTATGCCGCCAACCTCGCCACGTCGCGCTGCCAGTTCGTCGAGCCGCCCTGGAAGGCGCTGCTCTCGAACAAGGGGTTGCTGGCCTGCCTGTGGGCGATGGAACCCGGCCATCCCAATCTGCTGCCCGCCTTCTTCGAGGGCGACCCGCGCTGCGCCGGGCTCGCGGCGCGCCATGTCCGCAAGCCGCTCTATTCGCGCGAGGGCGCCAACATCGCCCTGATCGAGCGCGGTGCCGTGATCGACAGCGACGACGGGCCCTATGGTGCGGAAGGCTTCATCCTGCAGGACGCGGCGCCCAACCTCTTCGCCCAGGACGGCCGCTATGCCGTCCTGGGCTCTTGGCTGGTCGCCTCGCAGGCCAGCGGCCTGTGCGTGCGCGAGGACGTCTCGCCGATCACCAAGAACAGCTCGCGTTTCGTTCCGCACTACATCGAGGGGTGAGCGGAGGCGGCTGCACGCCGCGGCGCATGACCAAGCCCGGGCAAGCTGCTAGAGATGAGCGCCCGAGCCTGCCGTAAGCGAGCCAGCCCATGCCTGAGACGACCCAGCCGATCCCGCTCCCCGCCGCGGCCCCGCGCGGCCTCGACCATCTCGTCATCGGCGTGCGCGATCTCGATGCCGCGGGCGCCTTCTATGAAAAGCTCGGCTTCACCGTCGGCGCCCGCAACCGCCACCCCTGGGGCACGGAAAACCGGATCGTGCAGTTCCCGGGCGCGTTCCTGGAGTTGATCACGATCGGCGATGCGGGGGCGATTCCGTCGCCGGCGCCGCGGCAGTTCTCCTTCGGGCATTTCGTGCGCGAGGCCCTGGAGCGGGGCGAGGGCCTGTCCATGCTCGTGCTCGAAAGCCAGGACGCCAAGGCGGATGCGACCGCGTTCCATTCGGCCGGCATCGGCGATTTCGAGCCGTTCTTCTTCGAGCGCCAGGCGAAGCGGCCCGATGGCAGCACCGTGCGCGTCGCGTTCTCACTGGCCTTCGCCGCCGATCCGCTGGCCCCGGAATGCGGCTTCTTCGTCTGCCAGCAGCACGAGCCGCAGAATTTCTGGAACCCGGCCTTCCAGCAGCACGCCAATGGCGCCAGCGCGCTCTCGGCCGCCATCCTCGTCACCGATGATCCGGGCCAGCACCGCGCCTTCCTGCAGAGCTTCGCCGGCTTCCCCGAGGTGCTCGAGGGCAATGCGGACTATGTCCTGACCCTGCCGCGCGGGCGCATCGACGTGCTCGACCCCGAGGCCGCACAGGCCATCTACCATGCCGAGCCGGATCCCACGCCGGCCCGCTTCCTCGGCTTCTGCGTCACCGTTCCCGATCTCGATGCGGTGGCGGCGCGCCTCGAGGCCACGGCGATCTCCTTCGGCCGGGGCGAGGAGCGGATCGTGGTGCCGGCCGAGGCGGCGATGGGCTGCGTCATTGCCTTCGAACAGGCTTGAGCGGCAGGCTCGGCGGCATCGGCTCACAGGATTCGCACCATCATGATCGCGCAGGCGCTGCTGAAACTCCCCGATTTCGCGCTGTTCTTCTCGGTGTCGCTCGCCCTCGTGGGCGTCTACCTGGTGGTCTACACGGTCGCGACCTCGCATAACGAGTTCGGCCTGATCCGCCAGAACAACATCGCCGCGGCCTTGTCGCTGGGCCTGAGCCTGACCGGCTTTGCTCTGCCACTGTCGAGCGCGGTCGTGCATTCGACCACGATCGCCGACCTGCTGGTCTGGGGCGTGGTCGCGATCATCGTGCAGCTGATCGTCTATCTGCTGGTGCGCATCGTGCTGCCGAACCTCTCGGCGCGCATCGCGGCCGGCGAACTCGCGGCGGCGCTGTTTCTCGGCGCCGCCTCGCTGGCCGCCGGCGTCATCAACGCGGCGGCAATGAGCTTCTGACGGCGAACCGCTGCCGGCTCAGCCCGCCCGCCGCCCGGCGGGCAGCGAGGCCAGCAGCGCCACCAGCGCGCGGTCGTGGAGCACGACCATGCGCTCCTTCGGCTTCAGCCAGATCGCTGCATCGTCGATCGTCTCGGCATCGACGAGCTTGGCCTGGGCGACGGCGCGCTCCGGCTCGATCTCGCCACGCCGCCGCGGCGCGGCCTCGGGCAGCATGGCTTCATGCGCGTCCCGCAGGGCCGGATCCGCATGCAGGGCGCGCAGCCCGTCGGCGTCGTCATAGCCCGCGGCCGCGAATTCGGCCTGCAGCGCGTTGGCCCGCTGCGCGACGGCCGGCGGCTCGCTCTCCTCAGGCGTGAAGAGCAGTTTGCGGCGCTTGAGCCAGAGCCCGATGGCGAGCTGGCCCGAGGCCCACGAGAGCGGGATCGCCAGCACGAGGCCGACGATCGTCGGCGACATCCAGGCGAAGAGCGAGGTCGCGATCAGGAAGGCGGAGATGCCGGTAACGAGCCCCAGCAAGGTATGCATCCGGTGGCGGCGGACGATGTCCTTGAGCGGGATCGAGCCGTCGTCGCGGCGCTGCGGGTTCCAGCCCGTGTCGCGGCCGAGCAGGATCTGGAAGACCGAGCCGGACTGGATCAGCATCATGATCGGCGCAAAGAAGGCCGAGAACAGCACCTCGATCACCGCCGAGATCACCAGCCGGATCGCGCCGCCGCCGGCCCGCCTGAGCTTCGAATCGAACAGGGTCAGCAGCAACCCGAACAGCTTGGGCGCGAGCAGGATCGCCATGGTCAAGGCGAAGAGGTTCAAGGCGCGCTCGGGGTCGAAGCGCGGCCAGACCGGAAAGAGCGTGAACTCCGAGGTGAAGTATTCCGGCCTCGCATAGCTGACCTGGAGCACGATCAGGATGCCGACGACGAGCTGCATCAGCCAGAGCGGCGAGGCGAGATAGCCCATGATCCCGGTGGCGAAGTGCTGCCGCGTCGGCGCGACGAAGCCCTTGGCGCCGATGATGCGCGAATGCTGCAGGTTGCCCTGGCACCAGCGCCGGTCGCGCACGGAGACGTCGATTAGCGAGGGCGGGCTCTCCTCATAGGAGCCCGTCAGGTCCGGCAGCATGTAGACCGCCCAGCCGGCGCGGCGGATCAGGGCGGCCTCGACGAAATCGTGGCTGAGCACATGGCCGCCGAAGGGCGGCTTGCCCTTGAGATCGGGCAGGCCGCAATGATCGGCGAAGGCCCTGGTGCGGATGATCGCGTTGTGACCCCAGTAATTGCCGTCGCGGCCAGACCACATGGCGAGCCCGGTCGCGATGACGGGGCCGTAGACGCGGGCCGCGAATTGCTGGAGCCGCGCGAAGAAGGTGTTGCGGTTGATGATCAGTGGCAGCGACTGGATGATGCCGGCGTCGGGGTCGGCCTCCATCGCGGCGGCGAGGCGTACGATGCAGGTCCCGGTCATCAGGCTGTCGGCGTCGAGCACGACCATGTGCTCGTAATGGCCGCCCCAGCGGGTGACGAAGTCGGCGATGTTGCCGGCCTTGCGGTGGTGGTTCTTCGGCCGATGCCGATAATACACCCGCGCATCGGGGCCCAGGCGCTCGCGCAGCGCCAGGAAGGCCCGTTCCTCTGCGACCCAGACATCGGGGTTGGTCGTGTCCGAGACGATGAAATAATCGAAATGGCGGCCGAGCCCGGTCGCCTCGACGGATTCGCGGATCGCCGCCAGCGCCGCGAAGGTGCGGGCGGTCGATTCGTTGTAGATCGGCATCACCACGACCGTGCGATGCTGCAGCGTGTCGACGTAGGCGGTCCGCGAGCGGGCGAAGATCAGCCCGAGGAAGCCGAGGACGGCGCTGGTGAAGGCCAGGGAGATCCAGGAGAAATTGATCGTGAACAGTACGAGCAGGACGTACTGCAACGAGGTCGTGCGGCTGACCGACACGACGTTGTACATCTCCCAGGCGCCATAGCCGGTCAGCGCGAGGCCGCCGCCGAAGACGAAGAGCCGCTTCAACCACGGCGTCTTCCAGGCGCGCGGCGCGGCCGGCTTGCGGCGATCCTCGTCCTTCCAGCGGCGGAAGGACTGCACCGGCATGATCAGCCGGCTCTCCGGTGGCGTCGCCGGCTCCTGGCTCGCAGCGATCATCGGCGCGGGCGTCGAGACCTCGCCGCGGCGGGGCGCCGTCACCACGTCCATCGGTTCAACCAGGTTTCCGAGACGGGCTGCCCGCCGGACTGCAGGACGAGCCGCAATTCGCAGAGGCTGTCCGTGCCGGGATCGACCTCGAAGCCGACGCGCATCAGCTTGCGCTCCGGGAAGGGCCAGAGCCGGATGTTGTGAATCTGGCCCGGCGTGGTGCTGATGTTGGCGCGGGTCGAGGCGACCATGGCGGCATCGGCCAGCCTGTCGCCGGTGAAATCGACGAGGAAGCGCCGCCGCCGCCCCTGGCTGCCGCGGCCCTGCCGCACGCGGGTGGCGAGCGCGAGGCCCGGCCGCTCCGGCGGCTGCCAGCACCAGGCCTGCCGATAGGCGATCGAGGTTTCGCTGCCCGCCGCCAAGGGCTGGCGCGGGCGCCAATAGGTGATGACGTTGTCGTTGACGTCCGACTCGCTGGGAATCTCGATGAGCTGGACCGAACCGGCGCCCCAGTCGCCCAGCGGCTCCATCCAGACGCTGGGGCGCAGCTCGAAGCGCTGGTCATCGTCCATGAAGGCGGCCGGGTCACGCTCGCGCTGGACCAGGCCGAAGCCCTTGGGGTTGGCGTCCATGAAGGACGAGACCTGGAGCGTCGCGGGGTTGCTGACCGGCCGGTAGATCCATTCGCCGGTGCCCGAGCGCATCTGCACGCCCGAGATCTCATGAACGGCCGGGCGGATGTCGTCGAAGCCGCGACGGCTCTGCGGGCCCGAGAGGAACGTCCCCATGGTGCAGCCGAAGCCGATGTGATCGAGCGCCTGGCGGGCGAACAGCGTCATCTCGACATCCATCAAGGTGACGTCGCCGGGCCGCAGTGTCATCCGCAGCGCGCCGGTGAGGCTTTCGGAATCGAGCAGCGCGTGGATGACGAGCAGGCCTGAGGCCGGGTTCGGCCGCTCGATCCAGAAGGCGCGGAAAAACGGGATCTCCTCGCCGCGGGTCTCGCCCGGGCGCAGGATCAGGGCGCGGGCAAGCGCGCCGAAGTTCTGCCCCCGCGCCAGGGCCCGGAAGAAGGTGGCGCCCTGGAAGATCGCCACCTCGAAGGGCCGCTCGAGACCGGTCGCGATGCGCATCCCGGAGAACTGGAGATCGGCATTGCCCGCCGGTGGCGTGACCCGGCCATAGTCGAACCTGGCGCGATCGAAGGCGACCCGGCGGACCGCGCCATCCTCGATCGTGAACAGACCCACCGGATTGACGAAGACATAGCCGCGATGGATCGGTTCGATCGTGAAGCCGCGATTCTCGCCGGCCCAGATCAGGGCGCCGGGCTGCGCCCGGATGCCGGAATACTGGTCGAAGCTGAGGGAGGCATAGCCGTCCGGCAGGTCGGTCGCCACCAGCGGCACGACCGGCCGCTGCGCGAGGATGCGCGCGGTGTCGATGACGAGCAACGGATCGAACGGCTTGCCGTCGAAGAGGAAGGACTGGTTGATCGCCGCGAGCGCCGTGGGCGCCTGGGCACGGGCCGCGCCAGCGGCGATCAGCGTGGCGGCCGCAGCTCCGCCGGAACCTTCGAGAAACTGCCGACGATTCAAAGGTTTCGACATCATACCCAACATGCGTGGACGACGCCCTCGTCCTTGCGCGCTTCTAGAGCATTTCCCGGTGACATGAAAAGCGGCCGGGTCGGTAATTTCTGGCGGATGGGTCGTCTCCCCGCGTCGCGGCTCGCGGCTCGACGCGCAAACAGCCAAGCTGACTTTGGCAAATGCCGAAGGGATCGGCTATCCACCACCTCTGCAACACCACCATGCGCCGACGCACCCCCGAAGCGGCCGAGCCGGCAGGGGCGCCGTGGCCGGCAAAGGAAACGACAATCATGACCGAAATGCAGTCCCCCCGGTCCTGCCTGGCGATTCTCCTCGCCGCCGGCGAAGGCACGCGGATGCGCTCGCAGCGCCCCAAGGTGCTGCACGAGGTTGGCGGGCGCTCGCTGCTGGGCCATGCGTTGTCGGCGCTGGCGACGGCCGGGGCCGACAGGATCGTCGTGGTCGTCGGGCCCGACCGGCCGGAGGTCGGGATCGCGGCTCAGGCGCTGCTGCCCACGGTCGAGATCGCGGTGCAGGCCGAGCGGAAAGGCACCGCCCATGCGGTCCTGGCGGCCCGGGAGGCGCTGGCGGCCGGCTATGACGATGTCGTCGTCGCCTTTGCCGATACGCCGCTCGTCCGGCCCGAAACCTTCACCGCGCTGCGCGGCGCGCTGGCGGGCGGCGCGAAGGTCGTGGCGCTGGGCTTCGAGGCGCGCGACCCGACCGGCTATGGCCGCCTCGTGCTCCGCGAGTCCGGGCTGGAGGCGATCGTCGAGCACAAGGACGCGACGGAGGCGCAGCGGACGATCACGCTCTGCAATGCGGGGCTGATGGCGCTCGACGGGCGCGCGGCGCCGGCTCTGCTCGGCGCGATCGGGAACAGCAACGCTCAGGGGGAATTCTACCTGCCCGACGCAGTCGCCGTCGCGCGGGCCCGGGGTCTGGCGACCGCCACCGTCCTGGCGCCCGAAAGCGAGGTGCAGGGCGTCAACGACCGCATCCAGCTGGCGGCGGTCGAGGCCGAATTCCAACGCGGCAAGCGGCTCGCCGTCATGGCCGCCGGGGCGACGCTGACGGCGCCCGACACCGTGTTCTTCAGCCACGACACGCAGGTCGGCCGCGACGTGACGATCGAGCCGCATGTCGTGTTCGGCCCCGGCGTGAGCCTCGCCGATGGCGCCGTGATCCACGCCTTCTCGCATCTCGAGGGGGCGGAGGTCGGGCCCGGCGCCAGCGTGGGGCCCTTCGGGCGCCTGCGGCCGGGGGCCCGGCTCGCCGAGAAGGCCAAGGTCGGGAATTTCGTGGAGATCAAGGCCGCCGAGATCGGGGCGGGCGCCAAGGTCAGCCACCTCACCTATATCGGCGATGCCACGGTCGGCGCCGACGCCAATATCGGGGCGGGAACGATTACCTGCAATTACGACGGTTTCTTCAAGTATCGCACCACCATCGGCGCGGGGGCCTTCGTCGGCTCCAATTCCTCGCTGGTCGCCCCCGTCACGATCGGTGCGGGCGCGATCGTGGGCTCCGGCTCGGTCGTCACGGAGGATGTCGCCGCCGATGCCCTGGCGCTCGGCCGGGGGCGCCAGATCGCCAAGGAGGGCTGGGCGAAGAGCTTCCGCGACGCTGCGCAGGCGCGCAAGGCAGCCGCCAAAAAGCCCTGAAAAACGGCCATCTCTGCAAGCCCGCATTCATAGTTCGACATTTAGAGTGATTTTGCGTGGGTGCGCCGGGCCGCTATGCGGTTGGTCAACGGCAACGTCTGAAGAGGTCTTCGCATGTGCGGCATCGTCGGGATTCTGGGCAAGGAAGCGGTCGCGACCCAGGTGGTCGAGGCGCTCAGGCGGCTCGAATATCGAGGCTATGATTCAGCGGGCGTCGCCACGCTGGAGCATGGCCTGCTGACCCGCCGCCGCGCCGAGGGCAAGCTCAAGAATCTGGAGATCCGCCTGTCCAGCGAACCGCTCGAAGGGCTGATCGGCATCGGGCACACCCGCTGGGCGACGCATGGCAAGCCCAACGAGACCAACGCCCATCCGCATGCCACCGCCAAGCTCGCGGTCGTCCATAACGGCATCATCGAGAATTTCCGCGAGCTGCGGGCGGAACTGCAGGCCGATGGCTACGTCTTCGAGACCGAGACCGACACCGAGATCGTCGCCCATCTCGTCACCCGCGCACTCGACCGGGGCCTGACGCCGGTCGACGCCGTGGCGGCGAGCCTGCCGCGGCTGCGCGGCGCCTTCGCGCTCGCCTTCCTGTTCGAGGGGCAGGAAGACCTGCTGATCGGATCTGCTGATCGGCGCCCGGAAGGGCTCCCCGCTGGCCGTCGGCATCGGTGACGGCGAGATGTATCTGGGCTCCGACGCGCTGGCGCTGGCGCCTTTCACCAACCTCATCGCCTATCTGGAGGAGGGCGACTGGGTCGTGCTCAACCGCAAGGGCGCGAGCTTCTACGACAAGGCGAACCAGCCCGTGCAGCGCCGCGCCCAGCGCGTCGCCGCCGGCGCCTTCCTCGTCGAGAAGGGCAATCACCGCCATTTCATGGCGAAGGAGATCTACGAGCAGCCCGAGGTCGTCGGCCACACGCTGACGCAGTATCTCGACATGGCGGCGGGCCGGGTGCGGCTGCCCTTCGAAGGCAAGATCGACTGGGCGTCGCTGTCGCGGCTGTCGGTTTCGGCCTGCGGCACGGCCTATTATGCCGGGCTGACGGCGAAGTACTGGTTCGAGAAGCTCGCCCGCCTGCCGGTCGAGATCGATGTCGCCTCGGAGTTCCGCTACCGCGAGGCGCCGTTGCCGGAGAACGGGCTGGCGCTCTTCGTCTCGCAATCGGGCGAGACCGCCGACACGCTGGCCTGCCTGCGCTATGCCCGCCAGGAGCAGCAGACGGTGTTGTCCGTCGTCAACGTGCCGACCTCGACGATCGCGCGCGAGAGCGATGCGGTGGCCCCGACGATGGCCGGGCCGGAGATCGGCGTGGCCTCGACCAAGGCCTTCACCTGCCAGTTGACGGCGCTCGCCTGCCTGGCGCTCGCCGCCGCGCGCGGCCGGGGCACCCTCTCGGCCGAGCAGGAGGCGCGCCATGTCCAGAGTCTGATCGCCCTGCCGGGGCTGATGGCGAAGGCGCTGGCGCTTGAGCCGGAGATCGAGAGGCTCGCGCGCGAACTCTCGAAGGCCCGCGACGTGCTCTATCTCGGCCGCGGCACGAGCTACCCGCTGGCCCTCGAAGGTGCGCTGAAGCTCAAGGAAATCAGCTACATCCATGCGGAAGGCTATCCGGCGGGCGAACTCAAGCACGGCCCGATCGCGCTGATCGACGAGCAGATGCCGGTCATCGTGGTGGCACCGCATGACGGCCTGTTCGAGAAGACCGCCTCGAACATGCAGGAGGTCGCGGCACGCGGCGGACGGATCATCCTGATCACCGACGCCAAGGGCGCCGCCGAATGCGGCATCGAGCCCGAAACGACGATCATCATGCCGGACATGGACCCGGCCTTCGCCGCGATCGTCTACGCGCTGCCGATCCAGATGATCGCCTATCAGACGGCGGTTTTCATGGGCAAGGACGTCGACCAGCCGCGCAACCTGGCGAAATCCGTCACGGTCGAGTGAGGCTGGACCCGGCCGGGCTCAGGGTTCCGGCCGGCTCGCGACATAAAGGCCGGCGGCGAGGAGGCACAGCCCCGCCGTCCACAAAGCGATCGGCGGCGCGCTGGTTCGCGTCAGGATCGCGAAGCTGATCAGCATCGAGCCGCAGGCGACCAGCTTCACCCTGCGGTCGATCGTGCCCGACTCGCGCCAGCGCCGCACCTGCGGCCCCAGCCGCGGATGGCCGAGGAGCCAGGCCTCGAACCGTGGCGAGGACTGCGAGAAGCACCAGCCGGCCATGATCAGGAAGATCGTGCCCGGCATCAGCGGCAGGATCATGCCGATGGCGCCCAGCGCCGTCAGGATCCAGCCGGCCGCGAACAGCAGCGGACGGCGGAAGCGGTGGATGCGGCGCGTCATCGCCCGAGAAGCTCCGCTGATTCCGGTTCCAGTGGCCACGAAAGCACCGTCAGGGCGCCGCTCGCAAGCACGGGATGCGGCGATCCTTGAATTCGGGCGGTGCCGCTGGCACGTCTGTCGCATCGCGCCCCCACGCTCGCGCCCCTTCAACCCATCGGACCCGCCGCATGACGCCCACACCGCCGGACCCACGCCTCGTCGCGCAGGCCGACCTGCTGAACCCGAGCTTCGGCACGCGCCTGCGGCGCTATTTCCTGACCGGTCTCGTGATCGCGGCGCCGCTCGCCATCACCGCCTCGGTGACGTGGTGGTTCGTCAATTTCGTCGACGGGCTGGTCAAGCCGCTGATTCCGGCCGCCTATTGGCCCGACACGCATCTGCCCTATCCGATTCCCGGCTTCGGGCTGATCATCGGGTTGCTGGGGCTGACGCTGCTCGGCTTCATGACCGCCAACCTCGTCGGCCGCACGCTGATCGATGCGGGCGAGGCGATCCTCAACCGGATGCCCGTGGTCCGCGGGCTCTACAAGGGCGTCAAGCAGGTCTTCGAGACGATCTTCTCGCAAGGCGGCACCTCGTTCCGGAAGGTCGGCATGGTGCAGTTCCCGCAGCCCGGCATGTGGTCGATCGTCTTCATCGCGCAGGAGGCGGCCCCCGAGATCGCGGGCAGGTTGCCCGATGGCGACGACATGGTCGGAGTCTTCCTGCCCTGCGCGCCGAATCCCACGACCGGCTTTTTCTTTTATGTGCAGCGCCGCGAACTGGTCGAGGTGGCGATCACGGTCGAGGAGGGCGCCAAGCTCGTCATGTCGGCCGGGCTGATTCAGCCCGGGGCGATGGGGGCGAAAACCGCCGCCATGGCGTCTACCCCGCCCGCAGCAGCCTGATCGCGACGTCGCGTTCGAAGAGATAGAGCAATGTCCGCACCGCCTGGCCGCGCTCGCTGGCGAGCTGCGGGTCGCGCTCGATCAGGAGGCGGGCATCGTCGCGGGCGGCGGCCAGCAGATCGCCGTCGGTCTCGGGGCGGGCGATGCGCCAGTCCGGCGAGCCTGACTGCCTGGTGCCGAGCACCTCGCCCTCGCCGCGCAGGCGCAGATCCTCCTCGGCGATGCGGAAGCCATCCTCGGTCTCGCGCATGATGGTGAGCCGCGCCTCGGCGACGGGGCCGAGCGGACCCTTGTAGAGCAAAAGGCAGGTCGAAGCGGCCGAGCCGCGGCCGATGCGGCCGCGCAGCTGGTGAAGCTGGGCGAGGCCGAAGCGCTCGGCATGCTCGATTACCATGACGCTGGCCTTGGGCACGTCGACGCCGACCTCGATGACCGTCGTCGAGACGAGAATGCGGGCGTCACCGGCGACGAAGGCCGCCATGGCGGCATCCTTTTCGCGGCCGGGCATCTGGCCATGGAGCAGTCCGACCTTGTCGCCGAAGACCTCGCGCAGGGCGTCGTAGCGTTCCTGCGCCGCGGCGACGTCGAGCGTGTCGGATTCCTGCACCAGCGGGCAGACCCAATAGACCTGCGCGCCCTTGTCGACCGCGCGGCCGACGGCGCCGACGACCTCGTCATGGCGCTCCGACGAAATCGCCTTGGTCACGATCGGCTGCCGGCCGGCGGGCTTCTCCGCCAGAATCGAGATGTCCATGTCGCCGAACCAGGTCAGCGAGAGCGTGCGCGGGATCGGCGTCGCGGTCATCACGAGGATATCCACGGCCTCGCCCTTGGCGCCGAGCAGCAGGCGCTGATGCACGCCGAAGCGGTGCTGCTCGTCGACGATGGCGAGCGCGAGGTCGCGGAAGGCGACGCCTTCCTGGAAGAGCGCATGGGTGCCGACGGCGATGTCGATCTCGCCATTGGCGAGCCCTTCCAGCACGCGCGCCCGGCCCGGCCCCTTCTCGCGCCCGGTGAGCAGGGCGAGCTTGAGACCGGCCTTCTGGGCGAGCGGGGCCAATCTCTCCGCGTGCTGGCGCGCCAGGATCTCGGTCGGCGCCATCAGCACGGATTGCCGCCCGGCCTCGGCGGCAGCCGCCATCGCCATCAGCGCCACCACGGTCTTGCCGGAGCCGACATCGCCCTGGAGGAGCCGCAGCATGCGCTCGGGCTTTTCCATGTCGGCATGAATGTCGGCGAGCGCCTGGCGCTGGCCGTCGGTGAGCGTGAAGGGCAGGGCGCTGGCGATGGCGTGGCGCAGACGGCCATCGCCCGCCGTGGCGCGGCCGGCGCTCTTCTTCTGCTGGCGCCGCACCAGCGCGAGCGCGACCTGGCTCGCCAGCAATTCGTCATAGGCGACGCGGCGGCGAGCCACCGTATCGCCTTCAATCGCCTTCAGATCTTCAGGGTGATGAAGGGCGTGCATCGCCTCGGCAAAGGGCGCAAAGCCGCTCTTCGCCAGGAAGGCGGGGTCCTGCCACTCCGCCAGAGCCGGGCATGTCTCGGCGGCCGCGGCCGCGATGCGGGCCATCACGCGCGGGCCGACGCCTTCGGTCAGGCCGTAGACCGGCTCGATCGGGGGCAGGGCCGCTGCCTGGGCGGGGTCGAGCAGCCGGTCGGGATGCACCATCTGGCGCATGCCCTCCCAGAGTTCGAGCTTGCCGGAGACGATGCGGTCGGCGCCGATCGGCAGGGTCTGCAGCAAATGGCGCACATCGGCATGGAAGAAGACCAGCGTGACGTCGCCGGTCTCGTCCTCGACGAGGATGCGGTAGGGCGCCTTGCCCTTGCCGGGCGGCGGCGGGCGGTGTTCGGTGACGCGCGCCGAAAAGGTGGCGATGCCGCCGATCGGGGCATCGACGATGGTCGGGCTCGGGCGGCGGTCGACCCCACCGCCCGGCAGGTGGAACAGGAGATCGACCACGCGGGCGCCGCGCGTCTCGTCGCCCAGCAGCTTGTCGAGCGCCTTCGCCGTCTTGGGGCCGACGCCGGGCAGCGTCGTCACCGGGGCGAAGAGCGGATCGAGCAGTGAGGGGCGCACGCGGCAACTCGGCTTGTGTCAGGAGTGCGAAGATTTGCCGCCCTTCGGCCGCTGACTTCGCGGGATGCGGAGGCTATATAGCCCGCATCGGCAGGCTCCGCGACGGGGCCGGCCCGCTCCGCATTGCCCCATCCCGTGGTTTCCCATCCAACCGAGGCATCCATGAGTGGCTCGACCCGCACCAGCGCCGACCTCGATCCGCGCCGCCGCAAGATCCTGTTCCGCGCCTGGCATCGCGGCATGCGCGAGAACGACCTGATCATGGGCGGCTTCGCGGACGCCCATATCGGCGAGCTCTCGGAGGCCGAGCTGGACGAGTTCGAGCGGCTCATCGAGGTCCTCGATCGCGATCTGCTGAGCTGGATCACCGGCGAGGCGCAGGTGCCGGAGAATTACGACACCCCCGTCTTCCGCCGGCTGAAGGCCTTCCACCACCACGAACGGCCGATCCACGTCTGACGTGACGGGGCGAAAGCCGGCGCAAGCGTCATGGTCGGGCTTGACCCGACCATCTCTGAATTCACTGCCCTCTCGTCCCGAGATTCTCGGGTCAAGCCCGAGAATGACGCGTTCCTCATGAGCATCCCGCCTCCCGCCCAGATCGCCAAGCTGCAGAGCGACCGCATCCTCGATGCGCTCCATCGTGGCGACAAGCCGACGCTCGCCAGCGTGCCGGACGGCTTCGATGCCGTGATCCTCGCCGATCTGACGCGGGCCCGCGCGAAGAAGGCGGAGGGGCCGGCGATGCTGGTCTTCGTCGCCCGCGACGGCCAGCGCCTGCAGGTGCTGGAGACCGCGCTGCAGTTCGTCGCGCCCGATCTCGAGGTGATGTCCTTCCCGGCCTGGGACTGCCAGCCCTATGACCGCGTCTCGCCGGCGCCCTCGATCGTCGCGCACCGGATGACGACGCTGTCGCGGCTCGCCAAGACCAAGTCTGGCGACAAGCCGCGCCTGCTGCTGACGACGGTCAACGCCGCGCTGCAGCGCGTGCCGGCCTTCTCCAAGGTTGCCTCCGAGAGCTTCTCGGCCGCACCCGGCAATATGGTCGATACCGAGCAGCTGGCGCGCTGGCTCGACATGAACGGCTATCTGCGCACCTCGACCGTGCGCGAGACCGGCGAGTTCGCGGTGCGCGGCGGCATCGTCGATCTGTTCCCGCCGGGGATGCCGGCGCCGATCCGGCTCGATTTCTTCGGCGACACGCTGGAATCGATCCGCACCTTTGATCCGGAGACGCAACGCACCACCGGGCAGATGCGCGGGCTCGACCTCGTGCCGATGTCCGAAGCGCAGATGACCAGCGAGAGCATCAAGCGCTTCCGCCAGAGCTACATCACCACCTTCGGCACGCCGGGCCGCGACGACACCCTCTATGAAGCCGTCAGCGAGGGCCGCCGCCCGGCCGGTCTCGAACACTGGCTGCCGCTGTTGGCGGAGCGGCTCGATACGCTGTTCACCTATCTGCCCGACGTGCCCCTGATCCTCGACCACCAGGCCGAGGATGCGGTCGGCGAGCGGATCAGCCTGATCAAGGACTATTACGACGCCCGCAAGGCGGCGATGGACCTGCCCAGCGCCGGCGGCGTGCCCTACAAGCCGCTGAAGCCGGACGCGCTCTATCTCTCGCCGGCCGACTGGCGCGGCATCGTCGACCAGTCGGGCGTGGCCACCCTGACGCCGTTCCAGCTGCCCGACAGCGACGGCAAGCTGATCGTCGATCTCGGCGCCCGCCAGGGTCGCAGCTTCGCCGCAGAGCGCGCCGATAATGCCGGCAGCGTGTTCGATGCCGCGGTCGCGCATGTGAAGGCGCTGGAGAAGGACGGTCGGCGCGTGATCCTCTCGGCCTGGTCGGAGGGCTCGCGCGAGCGGCTGGCGCATGTGCTGGCCGATCACGGCCTCAAGACCGTGCAGATGACGGGCAGCCTGCGCGCCGCCTTCGACCTGAAGCCCGGTACCACCGCGCTCGCCGTCTGGGGCTTCGAGACCGGTTTCGAGGCCGGCAAGCTCGCGGTGATCGGCGAGCAGGACATCCTCGGCGACCGGCTGGTGCGCCCGCGCAAGAAGACGCGCCGGCCGCAGGACTTCATCGCGGAACTGTCTTCGCTCTCGCCGGGCGACCTCGTCGTCCATGTCGATCACGGCATCGGCCGATTCATCGGGCTGCGTTCGATCACGGCGGTCGGCGCGCCGCATGACTGCCTCGAGATCCATTACGCGGCCGATTCCAAGCTGTTCCTGCCGGTCGAGAACATCGAGCTGCTCTCACGCTATGGCTCCGAGGACACCGAGGTCGCGCTCGACCGGCTCGGTGGCGGCGGCTGGCAGGCCCGCAAGGCCAAGCTGAAGCAGCGCATCCGCGAGATGGCGGGCAAGCTCATCGCCATCGCCGCGGCGCGCGCGCTCAAGGAGGCGCCGCGGCTGATCCCGCAGGAGGGGATCTACGACGAGTTCTGTGCCCGTTTCCCCTATGAGGAGACCGAGGACCAGCAGAACACGATCGACGCGGTGCTCGACGACATGGCGGCGGGGCGCCCGATGGACCGGCTCGTCTGCGGCGATGTCGGCTTCGGCAAGACCGAGGTGGCGCTGCGCGCCGCCTTCGCCTGCGCGCTCGCGGGCAAGCAGGTCGCGGTGGTCGTGCCGACCACGCTGCTGGCGCGGCAGCACTACCGCAATTTCGCCGAGCGCTTCAAAGGGCTGCCGGTGAATGTCGGCCAGGCCTCGCGCTTCGTCTCGGCGCAGGACCTGAAGGCGGTGAAGGCCGGCATCAAGGACGGCACGATGGACATCGTCGTCGGCACCCATGCGCTGCTCGGCAAGGGCATCGAATTCAAGGATCTCGGCCTCGTCATCGTCGACGAGGAGCAGCATTTCGGCGTCAACCACAAGGAGCGCCTGAAGGAGTTCCGCGCCGAGGTCCACATGCTGACGCTGACCGCGACGCCGATCCCGCGCACGCTGCAGCTCGCCATGACCGGGGTGCGCGAACTCTCGATCATCGCGACGCCGCCGGTCGACCGTCTCGCCGTGCGCACCTTCGTGACGCCGTTCGACCCGCTGATCGTGCGCGAGGCGCTGCTGCGCGAGCGCTATCGCGGCGGGCGCTCCTTCTACGTGGTTCCGCGGATCGAGGACATCGCCGAGGTCAAGGATTTCCTCGACAAGCAGG
>NCCO01000069.1:15282-16612 GCA_002279705.1 Allobosea sp. 12-68-7 | reverse complement strand
GTATGCTAATTCAGTTGGATCAAATTTTGTGATCGTTATGGATCAGCATTCTGCTCATCGGGAACTGTTGGTGACTGCTGAGAAGACGATGTTCGGAAGCAGCCCAACGCGAAAAATGATCAGCCCGCCATTCGAGGTTGTGAGTTCACTGCATCAAAATATCCAGTGCGCAGATTGGCTTTCGACACTCGTATCAAAAGTTTCTTCTTTTGAAATTGATAATCAGGATTTTTACGATAACGAGCATATATATAATTTATTCAAGGAGAGGATAAAGAAGACCTCTAGTCATAGTGGAATTGTTGGGCGAGCTAGAACATAGGTTATGTATAGGCGTTGTATGATCGAAGATAAGGAATTCAGTTCACGCGCCACCCCGCCGCTCCAGGTGGAGGCTTTCGCGCATGTCGATCACTGGATCTTCGACCTCGACAACACGCTCTACTCGCATGAGAGCCGGGTCTGGCCGCAGGTCAACCAGCGCATCACGCTGTTCCTGCAGGAGCTGTTCGGGCTCGATGGCCTCTCCTCGCACGCCCTGCGGAACTACTATTATCATCGCTATGGCACGACCCTGAACGGCCTGATGGTCGAGCATGGCGTCGAACCCGACGATTTCCTCGACTTCGCCCATGACGTCGACCTCAGCCTGCTCGAGCCCGACCCGGCCCTGGGCGCGGCGATCGCGGCCCTGCCCGGCCGCAAGCTGATCCTGACCAACGGCTCGGTCGCCCATGCCCGCAACGTTGCCGGCAAGCTCGGCATCATCGAGCATTTCGAGGACGTCTTCGACATCGTCGCGGCCGGCTTCACGCCCAAGCCGGAACGCTCGACCTATGAACTCTTCCTCGCCAAGCACGCGGTCGATCCCGGCCGCGCGGCGATGTTCGAGGACATCGAGAAGAACCTTCTGGTCCCCAGCGCGATGGGCATGAAGACGGTGCTGATCATTCCGCAAACCCCCGATCCCTTCCGCGAGGCCTGGGAGCAGGCTGCGGTCGAGGCCGGCCATGTCCACCATGTCACGTCGGATCTGACCGGCTTCCTGACGCCGCTGGCCCGCGGATAGTCCGCGCTCGCCAGCGCCCCGCCGGTCGCAGGAGAGATTCGTTCTCCTTTACGGGCCGGCCACAGGATGATATCCCAAAAGTTCGTTAAAACGAACACTTCGGAGTTTCTATCATGTCGGCAATCCCGGGCGACGTCGCCGGCCTTCATCCCGAGACGCGCCTCGTCCATGCCGGCACGCTGCGCTCGCAGTTCGGCGAGACCTCCGAGGCGCTCTTCCTGACCCAGGGCCATGTCTATGACAGCGCCGAGCAGGCCGAAG
>NCCO01000069.1:0-15247 GCA_002279705.1 Allobosea sp. 12-68-7 | reverse complement strand
CCCGCTTCTCGAACCCCACCGTCGCGATGCTGGAGGCCCGCATGGCCGCCTTCGAGGGCGCCGAGGCTTGCCGTGCCACGGCGACCGGCATGGCCGCGGTCACCGCCGCATTGATGGGCCAGGTCCGCGCGGGCGACCATGTCGTGGCAGCTCAGGCCCTGTTCGGCTCCTGCCGCTATGTCGTGGAGGAGCATCTGCCGCGCTATGGCGTGACCTCGACGCTGGTCGACGGCACCGACCTCGCGGCCTGGCACGCGGCCGTGACGCCGCGGACGAAAGTGTTCTTCCTCGAGAGCCCGTCGAACCCGACGCTGGAGGTCATCGACATCGCCGCGGTCGCCGCGCTGGCCAGAGAGGTCGGCGCGACGCTCGTCGTCGACAACGTCTTCGCCACGCCGCTCTTCCAGCGCCCGCTGCAACTCGGCGCCGATTGCGTCGTTTATTCCGCGACCAAGCACATCGACGGCCAGGGCCGCTGTCTCGGCGGGCTGATCCTGGCCTCACAGGCCTTCATCGAGACCCATGTCCAGACCTTCCTGCGCCAGACCGGCCCGGCGATCTCGCCCTTCAATGCCTGGGTGATGCTGAAGGCGCTGGAGACACTGCCGCTGCGCGTGCGCCAGCAGGCGCACAATGCCGCGATCGTGGCGGAGTGGCTCGCCGGCCGCCCCGGCCTGTCGCGCGTCATCTTTCCGGGTGCGAAGAACCATCCGCAGGCCGAGATCATCGCCCGCCAGATGACCGGCCCGTCGACGCTGGTCGCCTTCGAGGCGGACGGCGGCAAGGAGGCGGCCTTCCGCTTTCTGAATGGGCTGAAGCTGATCCGCATCTCCAACAATCTCGGCGACGCCAAGAGCCTGATCGTCCACCCCGCGACGACGACGCATCAGCGCTTCAGCCCCGAGATCCGGGCCAGCATGGGCATCTCGGAGGGGCTGATCCGCCTCTCCGTCGGCCTGGAGCATGCCGACGATCTCGTCGCCGATCTGGAGCGGGCGCTCGCGGGGGTGTGAGCCTCCTCTTCGCGGGCGGGACTTCTCTCGTCATGGTCGGGCTTGTCCCGACCATCCACGTCTTCGTTGTTCGAAGGTCGCGTTCAAGACGTGGATGCTCGCCACAAGGGCGAGCATGACGACGCGGTTCTGCAAGAAGCGGCTGGCCATGGCCTTCCCGCCGGCCGCCTGCTAAAGCCTCGCGCATTATCCGATCAACGAGGCCGTCATGCGTTCTGGCGAAGTGAAGCGCCGCACCAACGAAACCGACATCGCCGTCTCGCTCGTGCTCGACGGTACGGGCAAGGCCGAGATTTCGTCCGGCGTCGGATTCTTCGACCATATGCTCGACCTCTTTGCCCGCCATTCCCTCATCGACCTGAAGGTCGCGGTGACCGGCGACACCCATATCGACGACCATCACTCGGTCGAGGACACCGGTATCGCGCTGGGCGAGGCCCTGCGGCAGGCGCTCGGCGACAAGAAGGGCATCCGCCGCTATGCCGACATCCATTTGCCGATGGACGAGACGCTGACGCGCGTCGCCGTCGATGTCTCCGGCCGGCCCTTCCTGGTCTTCCGGACGCGCTTCGAGGCGCAAAAGATCGGCACCTTCGATACGGAACTGGTACGCGAGTTCTTCCAGGCCTTCGCGATGAACGCCGGCATCACCCTGCATGTCGAAACGCTCTATGGCGACAACGCCCACCACATCGCCGAGAGCTGCTTCAAGGGGCTGGCGCGCGCGCTGCGCCACGCTCTCGAGGTCGACCCGCGCGAGGGCGGTCGCGTGCCCTCCACCAAGGGCGCGCTCTGAAAGGCTCGCATCATGGCATTCTACACGGTGATGATTCCGCCGCCGGGCTCGGGCGGCGCGCGTGACGAGATCGAACGGGCGCGGCTTTTGCCCGAAACCTTCACCTGGCCAGCCTTCATCTTCGGCGGGCTCTGGCTCCTGGGCCACCGGCTCTGGCTCGCGACGCTGATCTATGCGCTGGTCTGGGCGGCGCTGCTCTATGCCGGCAGCCGGCTCGGGCTGGTGACCGGCGCGGTGATGATCTCGCACTGGACGATCGCGCTCTTCCTCGGGCTGGAAGGCCAGAACCTCATCGCGCGCAAGCTGGCGCGCCAGGGCTGGCGTCTCTCCGATGTCGTCGAGGCCCGCGACCTCCCCGAGGCCGAGCGTCGCTATTTCGAGCGGGCGCTCGCGGAGGCTCCCGCGCAGGCGCGCCTCGCCGCCTCCTCGCCCGCCCGCCAGCCGCCGGTGGGGCCGGTGCCGGTCATCGGCCTCTTCCCCGAGGCGCAGGGCCGATGAGCCAGTCCGTCGTCATCGTCGATTACGGTTCGGGCAACCTGCACTCGGCCGCCAAGGCCTTCGAACGCGCGGCCGCCGAAGCGGGGATCGCCTCGACCATTTCCGTCAGCAGCGATCCCGCCATGGTCCGCGCCGCCGACCGGATCGTGCTGCCCGGTGTCGGTGCCTTCGCCGATTGCCGTCGCGGGCTCGATGCGGTGCCCGGCATGGTCGCGGCGCTGGAGGAGGCGGTTCGGGCCAAGGGCCGGCCCTTCCTCGGCATCTGTGTCGGCATGCAGCTCCTGGCCTCGCGTGGTCTCGAATACACCGTGACCGAAGGGCTCGGCTGGATCGCCGGCGACGTCACGCTGATCGTGCCGCAGGGCGAAGGCCTCAAAATCCCGCATATGGGCTGGAACACGCTCAGCAAGCAGAACGACCACGCCCTGCTCGACGGCATCGAGACCGGTCCTTCCGGTCTGCACGCCTATTTCGTCCATTCCTATGCGCTGGCCGCCACTCATCCCGATGAGGTGATCGCCGTCACCGACCATGGCGGGCCCGTGACGGCCATGGTCGGGCGGTACAACATCGCGGGCACCCAGTTCCACCCGGAGAAGAGCCAGACGCTCGGGCTCCGGCTGCTCGCCAATTTCCTGAGATGGAAGCCGTGATTCTCTTCCCCGCCATCGATCTCAAGCACGGCCAGTGCGTGCGCCTGAAACAGGGCGACATGGACCAGGCGACGGTCTTCAACGATGATCCGGCTGCACAGGGCGCCGCCTTCGAGGCGCAGGGCTTCCAGTGGCTCCACGTCGTCGATCTCGACGGCGCCTTCGCCGGCAAGCCGATGAATGCGGCCGCGGTCGAGGCCATCCTGGCGCGGGTCGCCTTCCCGGTGCAGCTCGGTGGCGGCATCCGCGACATGAAGACGGTCGAGGGCTGGCTCGCCAAGGGCATCCGCCGCGTCATCATCGGCACCGCCGCGGTGCGCGATCCCGGCTTCGTCCGCAAGGCGGCGAAGGCCTTTCCGGGGCAGGTCGCTGTCGGCATCGATGCGCGCGACGGCTTCGTCGCCGTCGAGGGCTGGGCCGAGACCTCGACGCTGGCGGCCGCCGATCTCGGGCGGCGTTTCGAGGATGCCGGCGTGGCGGCGATCGTCTACACCGACATCGCCCGCGATGGCATGCTCCAGGGCATCAACTGGGAGGGTACGATCGGCCTCGCCCAGGCGCTGACCATCCCCGTCATCGCCTCCGGTGGCCTGGCCTCGATGACCGATATCGAGCGGCTGATGGCGCCGGACGCCGCGATCCTGGAGGGCGCGATCACCGGCCGCGCGCTCTATGACGGCCGCATCGACCCGGCCGAAGCGCTGGAGCGGCTGGCGCGCGCCGCCTGAGCCAAGGCCGCAAGTCTCCAGGGCATTCTGAGTGATCTCGGAACCACGGGGTCATCCCGGGCATGCTCCGGGATCCATCGGAGGGCCCCGGAGCTCGATGATGGATCCCGGATCTGCGTCGCTTCGCGGCTTGTCCGGGATGACGGTGTGTTTCCGTAATCATCCAGCATGCACTACAGCATCGGCAGCGAGGACGGCTTTCTCCCCAGCGGAAAGGCTGTCGCGATCCGCGCCAGCTCGTCTTCCGTCAGTGTGAGCCGCAGCGCGCCGGCATTGTCCTCGACATGGGTTTGCGTCCCCGCCTTGGGGATGGCGAAGACGCTGGCGCGTCGCGTCAGGAAGGCGAGCGCGACCTGACGCGGGCTGGCGCCATGAGCGGTGGCGATGTCCGCCAGAAGCTTGCCGCCCGGGCTGCCCGCCGCCGGGAACCCGTCATGGCCGAAGGGGCTGTAGGCGGTCACCGCGACGCCGTGCCGCTCGCACCACGGGATCACCGCATGCTCGATCGCGCGTTCGCGCAGATGGTAGAGGACCTGGTTGCAGGCGATCTGGCCGGGGCCTGCCGCTTCGAGGGCCTCGTCGAGATCGTCCTCGTCGAAATTGCTGACGCCCCAGGACAGGATCTTGCCCTCGGCTTTCAAGGCCTCGAAGGCGGCGAAGGTCTCCGCCAGCGGATGTGGCCCGCGCCAGTGCAGCAGATAGCAATCCAGCCGGTCGGTCTTGAGATGGCGAAGCGAGCGCTCGCAGGCTGCGCGCACGCCGGCCCTCGACGCATGGTGCGGCAGCACCTTCGAGACGAGGAAGACCTCCTCGCGCCGCCCGGCGATGGCCTCGCCGATGATCGCCTCCGATTGCCCGTCGCCATACATTTCGGCGGTGTCGAGATGGGTCAGGCCGAGATCGAGCCCGCGCCGCAGCGCCGCGGCGGCCTCGTTGCGATCACCGCGCTCGATATACCAGCTGCCCTGGCCGATGGCGGGCACATCGCGGCCGGTTGATCCGAAGGGACGATTCGCCATGGCAGTCTCCCGGAGGCCATCAAACCGGTAGCGTTCCATTCGCCGACAGCACCTCGCCCGCGAGATAGAGCGAGCCGCAGATCAGGATGCGCGGCGCCGCCGACCATTCGCGCGACGCGATCTCGCGCAGGGCCTGCTCGACGGAGCCCGCGACCTCGGCGGTGAGGCCTGCCGCACGCGCCAGCCCCGCCACCTCCTCGGCCGGACGGGCGGCGAGATTGTTCTGCAGCGGGACGGCGAACAGCGTCTGCGCCAGCCCCTTGAAATGGCGCAGCGTCGCGCCCGCGTCCTTGGTCGAGAGCAGGCCGGCGATCATCACCAGCGGGGCGGGGTTGCGGTCGGCGAGATCGGCCATGGCCTGGGCGAGCACGCGGCCGCCATCGGGGTTGTGGCCGCCATCGAGCCAGAGTTCGGCCCGGCCTGGCACCAGTTCGACGAGCTTGCCGCGCGCGATCCGCTGCAGCCGCGCCGGCCAGTCGGCATTCAGCATGCCCTGCTCGAAGGCGGAACTCGGCAGGCCGCCATAGCCGGCCGCGCGCAGGGCTGCGATCGCGGTGCCGGCATTGACGTGCTGGTGGCGACCCGCGAGCTTCGGCAGCGGCAGATCGAGCAGCCCGTCGCCATCCTCGTAGACCAGCCGGCCGCCGGCCTCGTGGACCGAGAAATCCTGCGCTCCGATCAGGATCTTCGCGGCGCCGACCCGCTCGGCCACCGCTTCGAGCACAGCCGTCGGCTCGGGCTCCTGCGGGGCGATGACGGCCGGTGCACCGCGCTTGAAGATTCCGGCCTTCTCGCCCGCGATCTTGGTGACGGTGTCGCCGAGATATTCGGCATGATCGAGCGAGACCGGCGTCACCACCGTGCAGGCCGGGTTGGCGATGACATTGGTGGCGTCGAAGCGTCCGCCGAGGCCGACCTCGAGCAGCACGACATCGGCGGGGTGCTCGGCGAAGAGCAGGAAGGCGACGGTGGTGGTGATCTCGAAAAAGGTGATCGGGTCGCCGGCATTGGCGCGCTCGCAGCGTTCCAGCGCCTCGACCAGCACCGCCTCGTCGACGAAGCGGCCGCCGCCAGGCGCTCCCAGCCGGATGCGCTCGTGGAAGCGCACGAGATGCGGCGAGGTGTAGACATGGACGGACAGGCCCGCCGCTTCCAGGATCGCCCGCATGAAGGCGATGGTCGAGCCCTTGCCGTTGGTGCCGGCGACATGAATGACCGGCGGCAGGCGCTTCTGCGGGTCACCGAGGCGCTCGAGCAGCGTCAGAATCCGCCCAAGCGAGAGGTCGATCAGCTTCGGGTGCAGCGCCAGCAGGCGAGCCAGAACCGTATCGGACGACCCCATGATCCCGAACGCCGCCTCAGACGGCTTCGGCGACCGGTGCGGCGGGCACCGCAGGCTTGGCGTCCTGGCCCGCCGCTGGCTGCTTCGTCAGCAGGCGGCCGAGGCGGGCGAGCGTCTCCGGCAGGTCGTGGCGGTGGACCACCATGTCGACCATGCCGTGATCCTTGAGATATTCGGCCCGCTGGAAGCCCTCGGGCAGCTTCTCGCGGATCGTCTGCTCGATCACGCGGGGACCGGCGAAGCCGATCAGCGCGCCGGGTTCGGCGATGTGGATGTCGCCGAGCATCGCGTAGGAGGCGGTGACGCCGCCCGTGGTCGGGTTGGTCAGTACGACGATATAGGGCAGGCCGGCCTTGCGGAGCATGCGGATGGCGACCGTTGTGCGCGGCAGCTGCATCAGGGACAGGATGCCCTCCTGCATGCGTGCCCCACCCGAGGCGGCGAAGACGACATAGGGCGTCTTCTTCTCGATCGCGGTTAGCGCGCCCTTGATGAAGGCCTCTCCGGCGGCCATACCGAGCGAACCGCCCATGAAATGGAAATCCTGCACCGCGATGGTCAGGGCGAAACCCTTGACCCGGCCATAGCCGACCTTGAAGGCGTCGGCTGCGCCGGTCTTGGCCCGGGCGTCCTTGAGCCGGTCGATATAGCGCTTCTCATCGCGGAACTTCAGCGGGTCGGTCGGGACTTCGGGCAGCGGCACGTCAAGCCACTTGCCCTCGTCGAAGGTCAGCTTCAGCCGGTCCTGCGCGGTGACGCGCAGATGGTGGTCGGAGCCGGGAATGACGAAGCCGTTGGCCTCGACATCCTTGTGGAAGACCATCTGCCCGGAATCGGGGCACTTGATCCAGAGATTCTCCGGGCTCTCGCGCTTGAACAGCGTCTTGATGCGCGGCCGGACGACTTCGGAAATCCAGTTCATGGATCAGTCCCTGACGGTTGGGGCGCGGACAACGGGCGAGGCCGGTGGCCTCAGGCCGCCGCCTTCGCGGCCGAGCGGATGCCCGCCGCCAATTCCGACACCAGCGAGGTGACAGCCGAAACGGTCTTTTCCGTGGCCTTGCCCTCGGCGTCGAGCGAGAGCCGCACGCGCTCGACCAGCGCCGACCCGACGACGACGCCGTCGGCGCCACCAGCGATGGTCTCAGCGTCCTGCGCCGTCTTCACGCCGAAGCCGACCGCGACCGGCAGGTCGGTGTGCCGCTTGATCCGCGCCACGGCATCGCCGACGGCGTCGTAATTGGTGATCGCGCCGCCGGTCACGCCGGTCATCGAGACGTAGTAGACGAAGCCCGAGGTGTTCTGCAGCACCTTCGGCAGGCGCCGGTCGTCGGTCGTCGGCGTCGCCAGGCGGATGAAGCTGACGCCCGCCTCCAGCGCCGGCAGGCAGAGCTCGGTGTCTTCCTCCGGCGGCAGATCGACGACGATGAGACCGTCGACGCCCGCAGCGCGCGCGTCCTGCAGGAAGCGCTCGACGCCATAGACATAGATCGGATTGTAATAGCCCATCAGGACGATCGGCGTGTCGTGCCCGGCGCCCCGGAATTCCGCGACCATCGCCAGCGTCTTCTTCAGCGTCTGGCCGGCCTTCAGCGCGCGCTGCCCGGCGAGCTGGACGGGGATACCGTCGGCCATCGGGTCGGTGAAGGGCACGCCGAGCTCGATGATGTCGGCGCCGGCCGCGGGCAGGGCGGTCAGGATCGCGGCCGAGGTGGTGAGGTCGGGGTCGCCCGCGGTGACGAAGGTCACGAGGGCGGCGCGGCCCTCGGACGCGCAGGCCTCGAAACGAGCCTGGATGCGAGCCTGGCCGGTGGCGGTCTGGGTATCGGTCATGGGCTGAGCGGTTAGCATGACGCGCGCGGGCTGGCGAGAGGGTTGCGCTTGCGCGCGATGGCGGGCTGCGTCACATCCCACCGGTCATGCGCGCCTTCGACACGCCCCTCCCGATCGACGCCGTCCTCGGCGATCTCGCGGCCGCCTTGCGCAACCGGCCGAACGCCGTGCTCGTCGCGCCGCCCGGCGCCGGCAAGACCACGCGCGTGCCGCTCGCTCTGCTCGACGAGCCCTGGGCGAAGGGCGGCAAGCTGATCGTGCTGGAGCCGCGCCGGCTGGCGGCGCGCGGCGCTGCGTCCCGCATGGCGCAGACGCTGGGCGAACGCGTCGGCGAGACCGTCGGCCTGCGCGTCCGACTCGGCTCGAAGATCGGCCCGAAGACACGCATCGAAGTGGTCACCGAGGGGGTCTTCGCCCGCATGATCCTCGACGATCCGGCGCTGGAGGGCATCGCCGCCGTGCTGTTCGACGAGTTCCACGAGCGCTCGCTCGACGCCGATTTCGGGCTGGCGCTCGCGCTCGATGCGCAGGCAGGACTGCGCGAGGATCTGCGCATCCTGGTGATGTCGGCGACGCTGGACGGGGCGCGCGTCGCCAGATTGCTCGGCGAGGCGCCGGTGATCGAGAGCCAGGGCCGGGCCTTCCCGGTCGAGACGCGCTATCTCGGCCGCGAGCCGCTGAAGCGCATCGAGGACCAGGTCGCCGACGCCGTGCTGCGGGCGCTCGCCGAACAGCCGGGCTCTCAGCTCGTCTTCCTGCCCGGACAGGGCGAGATCAGGCGGGTCGAGGAGCGCCTGCGCGAGCGCATCCGCGACAGGGATGTCGAGATCGCGCCACTCTATGGCGCACTCGATCAGGCCGAGCAGGACCGTGCCGTGCTGCCGGCGCCGGCCGGGCGCCGCAAGGTCGTGCTCGCCACCGCCATTGCCGAGACCTCGCTGACGATCGAGGGCGTGCGCGTGGTGATCGATTCAGGCCTCGCCCGCGTCCCGGTCTACGAGCCCGATCTCGGCGTGACCCGGCTGGAGACGCGCCGTGCCAGCCGAGCGGCCTGCGACCAGCGCCGCGGCCGCGCCGGCCGCACCGAACCCGGCATCTGCTATCGTCTCTGGGAGGAAGCCGGCAATGGCGCGCTGGAGGCCTTCGCACGCCCCGAGATTCTCTCCGCCGATCTCGCCCCGCTGCTGCTCGACTGTGCCGCCTGGGGCGTATCGGACCCCACCAGCCTCTCCTTCCTCGACCCTCCCCCAGTGCCGGCCCTGAAGGAGGCGCGCAGCCTTCTGAGCAGCATTGGCGCGCTGGATGGCGACGGCCGGATCACGCCGGAAGGCCGCACCCTCCAGACCCTGCCGCTGCCGCCCCGGCTGGCGCGCATGGTGGTGGTGGCGGCGCGCGTCGGACAGGCCGGAGCGGCTGCCCAGCTCGCGGCCCTTCTGGTTGAGCGCGGCCTGGGTGGCGATGCGATCGACCTGTCGGAGCGGCTCGACCGGCTCGAGCGTGAGAGAGGCGGCCGGGCCGCCGACATGCGCCGCCTCGCCGACGGCTGGGCCCGTGCCGCCGAACGGGCCGCGGGTCCATCCAGCGCCCGAGAAGCCCTCTCGGTGGGGCTCCTCCTCGCCTTCGCCTATCCTGAACGCGTCGCCAAGGCACGCAGTGCCGGTTCGGGCCAGTATCTTCTCGCCAATGGCCGCGGCGCGACGCTGGAGGCGGCCCAGCGCCTCGCCCGCGAGACCCATCTCGTGATCGCGGAGATGACCGGCGCGGCCCAGCAGGCGCGCATCCTCTCGGCCGCGCCCTTCACGGAAGCCGACATCGCCTGGCTCGTCGCCGAAGGACTCTCGCCCTTCGGGATCGAGGACCGCAGCGAGACGACCTTCGACCGGACCGCCCGTGCGCTGCGCGTGCGGGCGGTGAGGCGCTACGGCGCCTTCAGCCTCGCCGAGCGGCCGCTGCCGGCCGAGCCGACGCTGGCGAATGCGACCGTCCTCGCAGAGGGCATCGCCGCGCTCGGCATCGGCCTGCTGCCCTGGACGAGGGCGCAGCGGCAGTTGCGCGAGCGCGTCGGATTTCTGCGACGGGCCGCAGCGGAGGCCGGGGCGACGGATGACTGGCCCGATCTCTCGGATCAGGGGCTGGTCTCCGATGCCGCGCTCTGGCTCGCGCCTCACATCGTCGGGCGGGCTTCACTGGCGGCGATCGAGCCCGGCGATCTCGACGGGCCGCTGGCGGAGCTTTTGCCCTGGGAGCTGAAGCGCAGACTCGAGGCCGAGGCACCGACCCATTTCACCGCGCCGACCGGCTCCAGCCTCGCCGTCGATTACGCCGCCGAAGCCGGCCCGACGATCTCGGTGCGCGTGCAGGAGCTCTTCGGGCTGTCGAAGCATCCGGCGCTGGCCGGCGGGCGGGTGCCGCTGGTGCTCGAACTGCTCTCGCCCGGCCACAAGCCGGTCCAGATTACCCGCGACCTGCCGGGCTTCTGGCGCGGCTCCTGGGCGGCGGTCAAATCGGAGATGAAAGGCCGCTACCCGCGCCATCCCTGGCCCGACGACCCCGCCGCCGCCCCGCCGACGACGCGGGCCAAGCCAAGGGGAACATGAATTTTCACAAGAGGGTGTCATCCCGGACAAGCCGCCTTGGCGGCGCCGATCCGGGATCCATTCCGGAACGCAAACGAGCTAGGTTCAGGCACGGATCCCGGGTCTTCGCTGCGCTACGCCGCGGATGACCCGCGGTGCTCGCCGCGACCAACCCTCAATTCCCCATCCGGTCGCGCCATTGCCGCTCGCCGGACATGCAACTGGCGTTGGTACCGGTGGATTGCGCCTTCTGCACCACGGCGTCTCCTTCGCGCGGCAGCTCCGCGATCTCGCGGATCAGCTTGGTGCGCGTCGCGTCGACGAACTGGTGGCGCTCGCGGATCGGGATGACGAAGGCGCCCGGCCCCGTGACGACGCAGTCCTTGTAGTAGAGGTCGAGATTGTCGAGGTCGAAATAGCTCGCCTGCTTCAGCATCACCGGCAGGCCGTTGATCGCGATGCCCTTGGCGGCAGCCTCATCGCGGGCAATCGTCACCGGCCTCCCGTCATTGTTGGCGCCGTCTCCGGAGATGTCGATCACCTTGCGCAGCGGCACCACGTTCGCCTGCTCGATCAGCTGGACCCCGAGGTCGATCGCCGCCGAGATCGAGGTGCGCCGGCCCCGCCGCGTCTGGGCCTCGCCGAGTTCCTCCGCGAAGGCGATGGCCGATTGCGGCGTGTCGATGATCGTCCAGGGTTTGACGACATGCTGGAAATGTCCGCCCGCCCATTCGAAATAGGTCACGGCGATCTTGCCGATCGCCCCCTTGGCGATGGCGTCGTGCAGCGGTTTGGACCGGAAGGCCTCGATATAGCCGTTGCGCTGCAGGGCGAGTTCGTCGAGATCCATCGAGAACGAGACGTCGACCGCCAGCACCAGCGCGACATCGACCTCTTCGGGGGGGCCGGCCGCCGATTGGGCATGGGCCGCGGCCGGGAGCACTGCCGCAGCCAGACTCAAGAGACCGCACAGCCAACGCCGCATCGCCACCTCCGTCATCTCATCGTGACGGAACTGTGCGCCTGCTTTCGATTCGTTCCAAGCCTTAAAGGCGGGCGGTCACCGCTCCGTGAGCAAGCCTCAAGCCGCGGCTCGCCGCCGCTCGACGATCGCGATGGCAGCCGCAAGCGCGTCGTCGACCGTCAGGGCCGAGGTGTCGAGGATCACAGCATCCTCAGCGGCCTTGAGCGGCGCGTCGCTGCGTCCTGAATCGCGCGCGTCGCGTCGGCGGATATCGGCCAGGATGCCGTCGAAGGGGGCGGCCTCGCCGCGCCCGGCCAGCTCCTTGTGCCGCCGCGCGGCGCGCACCTCCGGCGTGGCGGTGACGAAGAGCTTGGCCTGCGCCTGCGGGCAGATCACCGTGCCGATGTCGCGGCCGTCGAGCACGGCACCACCGGGCTGCGCGGCAAAGCGCCGTTGCCGTTCGATGAGCCCGCTGCGCACCGCCGGCATCGCCGCCACGACCGAGGCGGCCTCGCCGATCTCGCGGCCGCGCAGGGCCTCCTCGGCGAAGGCGCCTTCGTCGAAGCGGGTCACGACATCGCCGGCGGCCGCCGCGTCGCGCAGATCATGCCCCGCGTCGAGCATGGCCCGCGCGACCATCCGGTAGAGCAGGCCGGTGTCGAGATAGGGCAGGCCGTAATGCGCTGAGAGCCGGCGCGCCAGCGTGCCCTTGCCCGAGGCGGCCGGGCCATCGACCGCGATGACCAGCCCTGCAGCCGGTTGCGTCATCCGATCTCGCCCCCGAGCCCGTTCATCAGGGTGATGAAACTCGGGAAGCTGGTCGCGATCATCGCGCCGTCATCGACCGTCATGGGCTTGTCCGTCGCCAGGCCCATGACCAGGAAGCTCATCGCGATGCGGTGGTCGAGATGGGTGGCGACGGTGCCGCCGCCCGCGACCACCCCGCCCGAGCCCTCGACGACGAGATCGTCGCCCTCGATCACGCAGGTCACGCCGGCCGCCTTCAGCCCGGCCTCCACGGCCGCCAGCCGGTCGGATTCCTTGACGCGCAGCTCCTGCAGGCCGCGCATCCGCGTCGTTCCGGTCGCGAAGGAGGCGGCCACCGCCAGCACCGGGTATTCGTCGATCATCGACGGTGCCCGCTCGGGCGGGACCGTCACGCCCTTCAGGCCGGACGCGCGCACGCGCAGCGTCGCCACCGCCTCGCCGCCCTCATTGGCCTCGCTCTCGACCGTGATGTCGGCGCCCATTTCGCGCAGCGTGGTGAGGAGACCCGAGCGCAGCGGGTTGGTCATCACGCTTTCGATCAGCACATCCGAGCCCGGGACGATCAGGGCGGCGACCAGCGGGAAGGCGGCCGAGGAGGGATCGGCCGGAACCACGATCGGCGCCGCCTGGAGTTCGGGCTGGCCCTTCAGCACGATGCGACGGCCATGCTCGCCCTCGGGCGACACCGTCACCTCCGCGCCGAAATGGGTCAGCATCTTCTCGGTGTGGTCGCGGGTCGCCTCCGTCTCGATCACCGTGGTCTCGCCCGGCGCGGCGAGGCCGGCCAGCAGCACGGCGGACTTGATCTGCGCCGAGGCGACCGGCGTCCGGTAGGTGATCGGCAGCGCCTCCTGCGGCCCGCGCAGGGTCAGGGGCACGCGCCCACCCTCCTCCTGCGAGACGATGACGGTCCCCATCAGGGCGAGCGGATCGAGGATGCGGCGCATCGGCCGCTTCCGCAGCGAGGCGTCGCCGTCGAAGGTCGTGGTGATCGGATGCGACCCGCACACGCCCATCATCAGGCGCGAGCCCGTGCCGGCATTGCCGAAGTCGAGGACCCCTGCCGGCTCGCGCAACCCGCCGACACCGACGCCGCGGACCCGCCACGAGCCCGGCCCATCATGGTGGACGGTCGCGCCGAGCGCGCGGGCGGCCTCGGCGGTGCGCATGACGTCCTCGCCCTCGAGCAGCCCCGTCACCCTCGTCTCGCCGATCGCGAGCAGGCCGAAGATCATCGCCCGGTGCGAGATGGACTTGTCGCCGGGAACGCGGACACGCCCGCGCAGCGGGCCGCCGCGGCGTGCAGAGACGGGAACGGGGATGTGAGCGTGGGCCACGGTTGACTTCTTCTGCAGGCTGGACGATCGGAAACGGCGTGGCCTAGCATGCCCGCACGGCAGGCGTCACGCCCGCGTTCGTCCCCGCGCTGCCTTGCGAGGGCGCGGTAATCCCGTCGCTGCGGTCATGTTCACGGCGCAGCCTGCGAATCAGCATTTGACAGGGCCGGCCGCCCCGACTAACGGACGCGCCTGCTTTTCAGAACATGAATGATTGAAGGTCCGACGCAGTGGCGAAACCGGAACTTGGAACCAAGCGCGTTTGCCCGACGACGGGGCGCAAATTCTATGACCTGAACAAGGACCCGATCGTCTCGCCTTACACGGGACAGTCCTATCCGCGCTCGATGTTCGAGCCGCAGGCGAAGGCGGTCGCTGCCGCCGCGGCCAAGCCCGACGAGGACGAGGATGAGGTCGAGGCCGCCGACAGCGCCGTCGAACTCGTTTCGCTCGACGAGGCCGATGCCGAGGCGTCCGAGAAGGACGTCGTCGTCACCAGCGAGGACGACATCGAGGTCGAAGACGATGTCGCGCCCGATGACGATACCTTCCTGGAAGAGGACGAGGAAGGCGACGACGACGTCGCCGACCTGATCGATGGTGACATCGAGGGCGACGAGGACGTCTGAACCCCTCCCGCCGGAGCGGCGAAAAAGAATGACGATCAGGCGACAATCGGCGCTTGAGTCTTCCTCCGCTCCCGCCTATAGAGCGCTTCGCCGCAGACGCGGCGACCCGGTTCCGGGACGGTCCGAGGCGAAAGCCCGGCGATCCGAGACCGACAAGACCCCGGCCGACCCCCATGTCCGCCGGCTGAGAGTGGGGCCATAGCTCAGTTGGGATGTCCGCCGGCTGAGAGTGGGGCCATAGCTCAGTTGGGAGAGCGCTTGAATGGCATTCAAGAGGTCGGCGGTTCGATTCCGCCTGGCTCCACCATCTCCCTCTCACGACGAAAAGTCGTTCGTTCTCAGCGCGTTAGTGGCCGGGCGTCAAGGGTGCGTACCCGCACATGTACCCCTTTGCGTACCCGCTTCGAAACGCGACAGACCACCGACAATCGTGTTTCTGTGAGCCGCTGCGAGGCTGTGTTAGGAACGTTTGTCTGATGCCATCGACAAAAGGGCGCTTGCTAAGTGCCTCGACGTGAGCTGCCCGGTGCAGACCATAGAAACGAATAGTTGCAGCACTTGCTCCGGCGACAGCGAGGTAGGCTCTGGCGTCAGGGGCCCAACGTGAACAGCCGAATCCGGGGTAGCCGGTGTTTCGCTAGCCGCGCGGAGCGGAGCGGGCTCCTCTCCAGTGATTCGCATAGCGTCCATCAGAGCCTGCCCACTGACGTGGATGTACCTCTGAGTGGTGGAGATCGAGAGATGGCCAGCTGCTTGCTGGATAAGCGAGGCGTTCAACCCTCTATCAGCCAGCCGTGAGCAGAACTCGTGCCGAAGAATGTGGGGCACGAACTGAGGGTCATGATGCACGTTCAAAGCATCGCTCAGGCCCTGCCACAACCAGCGAACTCGTTCTTTTGACAGTCCGTGGAATATCAACGTTTCTCCCTGTGCCGCCATGCGCTTATATCGATCTGAACCGCCCCGGCTTCACCGGAGGCCATTTGGTTTACGTCACGCCGCCATTTGCTGCTCACCGAGCATGACGTAGTAGCGCTCCTCGGCTTCGGCCGGCGGGATGTTGCCGATAGGCTCCAGCAGCCGGCGATGGT
>NCCO01000068.1 GCA_002279705.1 Allobosea sp. 12-68-7 | reverse complement strand
GGGCATTGGTTTTTCTCATCACTCCAATTATAAATTCAAAATTAATTTTATCACGCTCGCGTGCTAAGTCCCACCCCAGCTGACCTGTTCGCGACGGCTCGCGGATCACGGAATCGCGTGGGGAGACAGTGATGGACGGATTGAACACGGCGCCGCAGGGCCAATGCCCGGTGATGCACGGCGCGAACACCAAGGCCGAGGCCGCGGTGATGAACTGGTGGCCGAATGCACTCAACCTCGACATCCTCCACCAGCACGACAGCAAGACCAACCCGCTGAAGGGCTTCAGCTACCGCGAGGCGCTGAAGACGCTCGATGTCGCCGCGCTGAAGCGCGACCTGCATGCGCTGATGACCGACAGCCAGGAGTGGTGGCCGGCGGATTGGGGCCATTACGGCGGCCTGTTCATCCGCATGGCCTGGCACGCGGCTGGCTCCTATCGCCTGGCCGACGGGCGTGGCGGCGGCGGCACCGGCAACCAGCGCTTCGCGCCGCTGAACTCCTGGCCGGACAACGCCAATCTCGACAAGGCCCGCCGCCTGCTCTGGCCGATCAAGAAGAAGTACGGCAACCAGGTCAGCTGGGCCGACCTGCTGATCCTCGCCGGCAACATCGCCTATGAGTCGATGGGCCTGAAGACCTTCGGCTTCGGCTTCGGCCGCGAGGACATCTGGCACCCCGAAAAGGACATCTACTGGGGCGCGGAGAAGGAGTGGCTGGCGCCATCCGACAGCCGCTACGGCGACCTGATGGATGCGGCGACCATGGAAAACCCGCTCGCCGCGGTGCAGATGGGCCTGATCTACGTGAACCCCGAGGGCGTGAACGGTCCGCTGCGGACGGCGGCGCATGTCCGCGAGACCTTCGCCCGCATGGCGATGAACGACGAAGAGACGGCCGCGCTGACCGCCGGCGGCCACACCGTCGGCAAGACCCATGGCAATGGCGACGCGGCGCTGCTGGGGCCCTCCCCCGAGGGTGCCGACATCGCCGAGCAGGGCCTGGGCTGGATGAACCACACCACCCGTTCGGTCGGCCGCAACACGGTGACCTCGGGCATCGAGGGCGCCTGGACCACCCGTCCGACCCAGTGGGACAATGGCTATTTCGACCTGCTCTTCGGCTATGAGTGGGAGCTCAAGACGTCGCCGGCCGGCGCCTTCCAGTGGATGCCGATCAACATCCGCGAGGAGGACATGCCGGTCGATGTCGAGGATGCCTCGATCCGCGTCATGCCCATCATGACCGATGCCGACATGGCGATGAAGATGGACCCGGCCTATCGCGCCATCTGCGAGCGCTTCCACCGCGACCACGCCTATTTCTCGGAGACCTTCGCGCGGGCCTGGTTCAAGCTGACCCATCGCGATATGGGGCCGAAGATCCGCTATGTCGGGCCGGACGTGCCGGCCGAGGATTTGATCTGGCAGGATCCCGTTCCCGCCGGCCGGCGCGACTACGACGTCGCGGCGGTGAAGGCGAAGATCGCCGCCTGCGGCCTCTCCGCCGCCGACATGATCGCCACCGCCTGGGACAGCGCCCGCACCTATCGCGGCTCCGACATGCGCGGCGGCACGGACGGCGCCCGCATCCGCCTCGCTCCGCAGAACGACTGGGAGGGCAACGAGCCGGCGCGGCTGGCGCGCGTGCTGGGCGTGCTGGAAGGCATTTCTTCCGAGACCGGTGCGAGCGTCGCCGACGTGATCGTGCTGGCGGGCAGCCATGCCGTCGAGCTGGCGGCCAAGGCGGCCGGGGTTGCGGTCGAGGTGCCCTTCGCGGCCGGCCGTGGTGACGCCACGCCCGAACAGACCGACGCGGATTCGTTCAAGGCGCTGGAGCCTCTGGCCGACGGCTTCCGCAACTGGGCGAAGACGGACTACGTCGTCAGCCCCGAGGAAATGCTGCTCGACCGCGCCCAGCTTCTCGGTCTCACGGCCCAGGAGATGACCGTCCTGGTGGGCGGCCTGCGCGCACTCGGCGTCAACCATGGCGGGACGAAGCACGGCGTCTTCACCGACCGCGCCGGCGCCCTGACGACGGACTTCTTCGTCGCACTGACCGACATGGCCTATCGCTGGGAGCCTGTGGGCAAGAACACCTACCACATCGTCGAGCGCAAGAGCGGCGCGGTGAAGTGGACGGCGACGCGTGTCGACCTCGTCTTCGGCTCGAACTCGATCCTGCGCGCCTATGCCGAGGTCTATGCCCAGGACGACGGCCAGGAGAAGTTCGTCAAGGACTTCGTCGCCGCCTGGACCAAGGTGATGAACGCCGGCCGTTTCGACCTGAACTGAGCCTGCCTGGCGGTTTCCGCCGCCCGAGGTCAATCTGTCCCCGCGCCTGACGGCGCGGGGATTTTCGTTGGCGGGCACCGTCGCGCCGCCTCCCACCCCGTCCTGCCTGCGGCATCGTCGCCCAGGGGGACCGAGCGCGCTTGCGGCTACGGCGCCGCGGGCCGATATCGGTGGGCATGACAGCGCTGATCGTCTGGTTCGATGGCGGATGCCCGCTTTGCCGCCGCGAGATCGCGGCGATGAAGCGGCTCGACCGTGCCGGCCGCATCACCTTCCTCGACGTCGCCTCACCCGACACCGACTGCCCGATCGACCGGGGCGCCCTGCTGGCGCGCTTCCATGCGCGGGAGAACGGCGTGCTGCTCTCGGGCGCGGCCGCCTTCGCGGCGATGTGGCGCGCCATCCCGCTGCTGCGCCCGCTGGGCCTCGCGGCACGCAACCGCCATGTCGGGTCGGCGCTGGAATGGCTCTATGTGCGCTTCCTGCGCCACCGACCGGCCCTGCAGCGCTGGGTCACGGCCCGTGAGGCGAGGCCCTGAACCCGCGCCCTTGAGGAGCCACGGCCGGCGACCCTGTGTTCGTCGCCGCGGTTCTCTTGCGGCATGGGATTGGTGCATACAGCATACGCGCTCGTCGGCATGGCGCCCGGCTCCCGGGCGCGTGATGATGTCATCGGCTCGCGACCACGCAGCGGGCGCGCGAAGAGGCCGGGCGGACGCGAAACGCTGTCCACAAACCGGCCCGCACAGGAAGGACAGGACAGATGGCGTTGCCACTCGCGGGCATCAGGGTGCTCGATATCTCGCAGGTCATGGCCGGCCCCTTCTGCTGCATGTTGCTGGCCGACATGGGCGCGGACGTCATCAAGATCGAGCCACCGGGCACCGGCGATTCGACGCGTCAGTCGATGGGCTTTCGCCTGAAAGGCGCCGACAGCCCCGGCTTCCTCGCGCTGAACCGCAACAAGCGCAGCATCGCGCTCGACCTGAAATCAGAGGCCGACCGGGCCGTTCTCTACGCGCTGGTCAAGACGGCCGACATCCTGATCGAGAATGCGCGCCCCGGCGTCGCGAAGCGACTCGGCATGGACTACGAGACGCTGAAGGCGCTCAATCCCCGCCTGATCTTCGCGAGCATTTCGGGCTTCGGCCAGACGGGACCCTGGTCGCAGCGACCCGGTTTCGACCTGATCGCCCAGGCGGTCTCGGGCGTGCTCAGCGCCAATGGGTTGCCGGGCATGGAGCCGGCAAAGAACTCGATCCCCGTCGCCGATCTCGGAGCCGGATTGTTCACGACCTATGCCGTGCTGAGCGCGGTGATCGGACGGCAGACCTCCGGCAAGGGCCAGTTCGTCGATGCCTCGCTCTTCGAGGCCGCGCTGGCGCTCTCGGTCTGGGAGACGACCGAGCTATGGGGCACGGGCAAGACGCCGGAGCCGATCGGCTCGGCCAACCGAATGTCGGCGCCCTATCAGGCGGTGGCGGCCTCCGACGGCTGGTTCGTGATCGGGGCCGCCAATCAGGGCCTCTGGATAAAGCTGCTGAAGGTGCTCGGCCGCGAGGATCTGCAGGCGGATGAGCGCTTCGCGACCAACGCCGCGCGCATCGCCAACCGCCTCGAGCTGATCGCCGCGATGGCGCCGACCTTCGCCTCGCGCAGGCGCCAGGTCTGGATCGACGGGCTGCTGGAGGCCGGCGTGCCGGCCGCGCCGATCCTCGACTATGCGCAGGCCGTGGTCAGCGAGCAGGCCGTGGCGCGCGAAATGGTGCAGATGGTGCCGCACCCGGTGGAAGGGGCCTTCAAGGCGCTCGGCTTCCCGGTGAAGCTCAGCGCCACACCACAGCAGATGCGTCTGCCGCCGCCGCTGCTCGACCAGCACGGCCCGGAGATCCGGCAGGAGCTGGTCGCGCGCGGCCTGCTCGCGCCGGAGGCACTGTCACCGTCTGGAACCTCGAGCCCGAGCGGCTGGCGACGGTGCTGCCGCATGGTGCCGTCGCGGCGGAGTCTCCTGCGGCGGTCGCGGCCGCGAGCGACATCGTCATGCTCTGCGTGCTGCATATGGAGGCCGTCGAGCGCTGCGTCCTGGCGCCGGACGGGATCGCCGCTGCGGCCTCGGCTCCGAGGCTCGTCATCGATTTCTCGACCGCCGATCCGGAGGGGACGCGCAGGGTCGCGGCCGGGCTGAAGGCGCTGACGGGCGCGGGTTGGGTCGATGCGCCGGTCTCCGGCGGGCCGCAGCTCGCCCGCACGGGGCAAATGACGGTGATGGCTGGCGGCGACCGCGATGATTTCGAGGCGGCGAAGCCGCTTCTCGCGCAGATGGCCGGCAACGTCACGCTGATGGGGCCGGTCGGGGCCGGCCAGACGACCAAGGTCATCAACCAGGCGATCGTCGGCACGGGCTATGTCCTGATGGCGGAAGCGCTGATGCTGGCGGAGGCCGCGGGCATCGACGCCGCCCGGCTGCCGCAATGTCTCGCCGGCGGCCATGCCGACAGCAGCCTGCTGCAGCGGCTCTACCCGCAGATGCAGCAGCGCGCCTTCGAGCCGCCCTCCAGCTATGCGCGGCAATTGCTGAAGGATCTGAAGGCCGTCTCCGCCTTCGCCCAGGGGCTGGGGCTCGATCTCGGTGTCATCGAGCAGGGCGTGCAGCGCTACAAGGACTATGTCGCGCTCGGCCACGAAATGTCGGATTCGGCGGCCGTGGTGAAGCTCTATGAGCACGACGCCGCGGCGCGCGGAAAGGGCCGGCCATGAGCCCCGCGACAAGTCCCCTGCCCGCCCGGCCGCGCGCCGTGATCGACGCGCATCACCATATCTGGGACCTCGCCAACGACCTGCCCTGGCTGAAGGAGGAGCGCATTCCCTTCCGCTATGGCGACTATGCGCCGATCTGCCGCAACTACCTGCCGGCCGACTACCGTGCCGACACGAAGGGCTGGCCGGTCACCGGCTCGGTCTATGTCGAGGCCGAATGGGCGCGCGACAAGGCGGCGCTGGAGAGCCCCTGGGTCGCGGCGGTGGCTGCACGCGAGGGCGTGCCCTCCGTCATCGTCGCCTGGTGCGATTTCGCGTCGCCGGAGACCGGCGCCCTGCTGGCGTCCCATGCCGCCGTGCCGATCGTGCGCGGCGTCCGGCACAAGCCGGCGTCGGCTGCGAGGCCCTCTGAGGCCTGCCGCGGCGCGCCGGGCTCGATGGATGATCCGCGCTGGCGCGAGGGCTACGGCCTGCTGGCGCGCCACGGCCTGTCCTATGATCTGCAGACGCCCTGGTGGCATCTCGATGCGGCGGCCGATCTGGCCAGGGATGTCCCGGCGACCCAGATCATTGTCAACCACACCGGCCTCCCGGCCGACCGCAGCCCGGAGGCGCTCGCGGCCTGGCGCCGCGCGCTGGAGTGCGCCGCAGCACAGCCCAACATCGCGCTGAAAATCTCCGGCATCGGCCTGCCGGGCCGGCCCTGGACGGTCGAGGCCAACGGCCCGGTGATCCGCGACGCGATCGCGATCTTCGGGCCGGACCGGGCGATGTTCGCCAGCAATTTCCCGGTCGACGGGCTCGTCGGCGATTTCGACACGATCTTCTCGGGCTTCCTCGCCGCCACCGCGGCGATGAGCGATGGCGAACGGGACCGGCTGTTCCACGACAATGCGCGGCGGATCTACCGGTTCTGAAAGGCCTCAACGCCGCAGAGATTCATTTCGATAAAACCGGAAATATCGATTGACCGCGGTTGCGGTGTCGATCATGCTCGCGGCATGGACACGATCATCGCAGCATCGCGGCTGGAGGCACTGGGCAACCCGACCCGGCTTTCACTCTACCGCGCCCTCGTCCGCGCCGGCCATGGCGGGCTGTCGGTCGGGGACTGCCAGAGTCGGCTGGGCATCGCGCAGTCGACCCTCTCCTTCCATCTGAAGGCGCTGATCGTCGCCGGGCTGGTGAGCCAGGAGCGGCAGGGCCGCACGCTCGTCTGCCGTGCGAATTTCGAGGTGATGAGCGGCCTCGTCGACTTCCTCGTGGCGGAATGCTGCCGCGACGAGTGCTGTGGAACGTCGGACGCCAGCGCCGCCTGACGGCGCGGGTGTTCATTCGGCAGAAGGAACGGACATGAACCAGACCATTGCCATCATCGGAGCGGGGCCGGTGGGCCTCGCCGCCGCCGCGCATGCGCTCGAGCGCGGGCTCGATCCGGTCGTGCTGGAGAAGGGGCCCGCGGTCGGCCATGCCGTCCGGCAATGGTCGCATGTGCCGATGTTCTCGCCTTGGGCCTTCAATGTCGACGCGGCGGCCGAGCGGCTGCTGAAGGCGGCCGGCTGGGCGCGCCCGGAGGGCGACGCCTATCCGACCGGCGGCGACCTCGTGTCGCAATACCTCGCCCCGCTGGCCGCCTTGCCCGCATTGCGCGAGCGCATCCGCCTGCGCACCGAGGTCCTGGCCGTCTCGCGCCGCGGGTTCGACAAGGTCCGTACCGCCGGGCGCGGGAACGCCCCCTTCGCGCTGCGCTGCCGCGCCGGCGGCGAGGAGACGACGCTCTTCGCTGACGCCGTGATCGATACCTCCGGCACCTGGTTCGCTCCCAATCCCGCCGGCTCGGGCGGGCTTCCCGCCATCGGTGAAGCGCAGAACGCCGGACGCATCCGCTACGGAATGCCGGATGTGCTTGGCGCCGATCGCGCGCGCTATGCCGGCCGCAGGGTCGCCGTGCTCGGCGGGGGGCACAGCGCTGTGGGCACGCTGACCGCGCTCGCCGCCCTTCCCGAAGCGCCAGCCGCCACCGCGATCACCTGGCTCTATCGCGGCGCCGATGTCGCCAAGGCCTATGGCGGGGGGGCCGCCGATCAGCTCTCCGCACGCGGCGAACTCGGTCTGCGCCTCGCACAGCTCGTCGAGAGCGGGCGCCTGACCGTCGAAACCAGCTACCGGCTTGAGCGGATCGAGAGCGATGCCACCGGGTTGCGGCTGATCGCCGATGACGGCCGCACTGTCCCGGTCGACGAGCTGATCGTCGCCACCGGCTTCCGACCCGACCTCGGCCCGCTCAGGGAATTGCGGGTCGCGCTCGATCCGGCGCTGGAATGCCCACCGGTGCTGGCGCCGCTGATCGACCCGAACGAGCATTCCTGCGGCACGGTGCGCCCGCATGGCGCGGCCGAGCTCGCCCATCCCGAACCCGGCTTCTACATCGCCGGGATGAAGGCCTATGGCCGGGCCCCGACCTTCCTGCTCGCGACCGGCCATGAGCAGGTCCGCTCCATCGTCGCCGCGCTCGCGGGCGACCATGAAGCGGCGCGGCGGGTCGAGTTCGTGCTGCCGGAGACGGGCGTCTGCAGCGCCACGCCGGGCGGCGGCCAGGCGGGCGGCGCCAAGACGGCCACTGCCGGCTGCTGTGGCGGGCCGGCGCCTGTGCCGAGCACCGCCTGCTGCGTGCAGGATCACGACGCGAAGGCTGCGGGCGAGCCCGGCTGCGGCTGCGGCGGCACCACCAAGACGCCGGAGCTTGCGACCGCCTGATGACGACGCTTTCTGCTCCGCCTGCGGGCTCCCCTGCCCGCGGCCATCTCGGCCTGATCGTGGCGCTCGGCGCCACCCAGGTCGCCGGCTACGGCACGCTCTACTACACCTTCGCGGTGCTCGCCCCGGAGATGACCAAGAGCTTCGGCTGGGCGCCGGAATGGACCTATGGCGCCTTCGCCGCCGGCCTTCTGGCGGGCGGTCTGGCGGCACCGTTTTCCGGCCAGCTGATCGACCGCTTCGGCACACGGGCGATGATGAGCCTGGGCAGCGTGCTGGCGGCGGCCGCGCTCTATGGCCTGTCGCAGGCGCGCGATCCGGTGAGCTTCTATGTGGCGATGATCGCGGTGGAGACGGTGGCGACGCTGGTGCTCTACGACGCCGCCTTCACCGCGCTGACGCAGGCGGAGGGGGCGGGCGCACGACGCGCGATCAGCAAGCTCACCCTGATCGGCGGCTTCGCCTCGACGCTGTTCTGGCCGCTGACGACGGCCCTGCTCGCGCATTACGACTGGCGCAGCATCTATCAACTCTACGCGATCGGCTATCTCGCCCTGTGCCTGCCGCTGCATGCGCTGCTGCTGCCGGCCCGTGGCGGCAAGGCCGCTTCGGTCACGGCGCCGAAGCCGGAGGGTGACGGCCAAGCCTATCTCCTTGGGCGGGATCGTACGCGCGCCTTCCTGCTGCTGGCACTGGCGTTCTCCCTGCAGGGTTTCGTGATGTCGGCGATGTCGGTGCATATGCTGACGATGCTGCAGGGCCTGGGGCTCAGCGCGGCGCTCGCCGTCGGGATCGGCGCCATGGTCGGCCCCTCGCAGGTGACCGGCCGGCTGGTCGAGATGCTGTTCGGCACCAATCTGGAGCCGACGACGACGGCCTGGGTCTCGGCGACGCTGATGCCGATCGGCTTCGCGCTGCTGCTGGTCAGCGGCACCACGGCGACGCTCGCCGGGCTCTTCGCCATCGCCTATGGCGTCAGCATGGGGCTGAGCTCGATCGTGCGGGGAACGGTGCCGCTGCGGCTGTTCGGCCCCGCCGGCTATGGCGCGATGCTGGGCAAGCTCTCGGCACCGGGGCTGGCCATCCGTGCGGCCGCGCCGGTCGCCTTCGCGGTCATGGTCGAGCGGGCCGGGCTCATGCCGAGCACGATCCTGCTGATCGTGCTCTCCGGGGCGGCGGCGGCAGCTCTGTTTGCGCTGTCGCGCTATACGGTCTCCGCGCCGGGTGCCGGCGGCAGATGAGTGTGGGCGGGAGCGGCCGGGGTCAGGCCAGCGCCGCCGCGATTTCCGCCACCGTCGACCGGGCGGTGCGCGTGACGCCGATCAGGGTTGCGGAGGCCGCGCCGGTCCAGTCGCCATAGCCGACGAGCCAGAGCCCCGGCTCGTCGATCGACCGCGTGCCGCTGGTCGCGACGCGGCCATCCTCCCCGACCACGCCGAGCGGCGCCAGATGCGACAAGGCGGGCCGAAAGCCCGTGCACCAGATCACGGCATCGACGGTCGCGCGCGTGCCGTCGGGCCAGAAGACGCCGTCTTCCGTGAAGCGGACGAAGGGCGCGACCGCGTGCAGCACGCCGCGCTCGCGCGCCTCCCTGACCGGCGGCACCATGACGACGTCGCCGAAGCCGCCGATGGGGAGGTCGATCGTGCGGCCCTCCTGGGCGGCCCGCCAGCGCGCTGTCGCCCGCTCGAACAGGACACGGCCATCGACATCGTCGGGCAGGAAGGCGGGTGGCGTCGCCGTCACCCAGGTGACGTCGGCCACCAGCGACAGCTCGGCCAGGATCTGCGCCCCGGAATTGCCGCCGCCGACGACGAGAACACGTTGGCCGGCGAATGCGCTCGGTGTGCGGTAATCCGCCGAATGGATCTGGCACCCCGCAAACAGCGCCTGATCCGGATAGTTCGGCCGGAACGGATGGCGCCACGTCCCTGTCGCGCTGACGACGAAGCGGGCGCGGCGGGTGCCGGCGCTGGTCGCGATCGAGAACCCGGCGCCGTCGCGGTTGACGGCCTCGACCTCGACCGGCCGCTCGACCGCAAGGTCGTAGCGGGCCTCGTAGCGCGCCAGGTAGTCGATCACCGCATCACGGTCAGGGTATCCGTCCGGGCTTGCCGGCATCGGCCAGCCCGGCAGCGAGCTCCATTGCGCCGGCGAGAACAGCCGCAGCGATTCCCAGGCATGGAGCCAGGCGCCGCCGGGCTTCTCCTCGCCATCGACAATGGCGAAGCGAAGCCCCGCCCGCTTCAGAAAATAGCCGCAGGCGAGGCCGGCCTGGCCGCCGCCGATGACCACCACGTCCAGCAGGTCGTCCATGCCGGCTCTCCTCTGCGATGCAACGGTCTGACACCGACGATGCACGCCTCTTCATGATACCACCGGCAGCCAGAGCCAGAGCGCCACCAGCGCGGCCAACAGCACCGGCGGCGTCAGGACGAGCCCGACCTTCATGTACTGGCCCCAGCCGATGGTCTGGCCCTTGCCGGCCAGGACATGCAGCCAGAGCAGGGTCGCAAGCGAGCCGATCGGCGTGAATTTCGGGCCGAGATCGTTGCCGATGACATTGGCGTAGATCATCAGCTCCTTCGTCAGCGGGTCGACCGCGGCCCGGTCGATCGCCAGCGCCCCCACGAGCGTCGCCGGCATGTTGTTCATCACCGAGGCGAGGCCGGCGACGAGGAAGCCCGTCCCCACGGTGGCGACGAAGCTGCCCTGGGCGGCGAGCCAGACGAGGATGCCGGCGGCGATGTCGGTCAGCCCCGCATTCCCGAGACCGTAGACCACGAGATACATCCCGACCGAGAACAGCACGATCTGCCAGGGCGCCCCGCGCAGAACCTTGGGCACGGAGACGACGGCCCCCTTGCCGCCCGTAAACCAGCGCCCGGCGATCGCCATCAGCAGCAGTGCGGCCGCTCCCGTCACGAAGGCGATCGGGATGCCGAGCGGCGCCGTGGCGAAATAGGCGACGAGCAGGACGGCGAGGAGCGGGACGGCGGCGCGGAAGACAGCCCTGTCGCGGATCGCGGCGGCCGGCGCCTCCAGTTCCGCGACGGCATAGGCCGGCGGGATGTCGCGGCCGAACCAGAGCCAGAGGACCAGCAGTGTCGCTGCGAGCGCCGCCAGGTCGACCGGCACCATCACCGCCGCATAGCGCGCGAAGGAAATGCCGAAGAAGTTCGCCGTGACGATATTGACGAGATTGGAGATCACCAGCGGCAGCGATGTCGTGTCGGCGACGAAGCCGCAGGCGACGATGAAGGCCATGGCGCCGGCGGGCGGGAAGTTCAGCCGCAGCAGGATCGCCAGCACGATCGGGGTCAGCAGCAGCGCCGCGCCGTCATTGGCGAAGAAGGCGGCGATCACCGCACCCAGCAGCACGACCAGCGGGAAGAGGCGCCGCCCGTTGCCGCCGCCCCAGCGGGCGACATGCAGGGCCGCCCAGGCGAAGAAGCCGGCCTCGTCGAGGATCAGCGAGATCACGATCAGGCCGACGAAGGTGAAGGTCGCGTCCCAGACGATGGCCCAGACCGTGCCGACATCGGCCCAGCCGACGACGCCGGCGAGCAGGGCGACCGCAGCCCCGCCGAGCGCCGACCAGCCGATGCCGAGGCCTCTCGGCTGCCAGATGACGAGAACGAGCGTGGCCACGAAAATGGCGAGTGCGAGCATGACGGTGTCCGGCGTTGTGTCCTGGGCCATCCGCGTCAGCGGTGCCAGCGGGACGGGATCGGAGGGGCGACTCAGCGGCGCGCGGCGGGGTGGGTGACGACCTCGCCGTCTTCCTTGGCGAACTGCGCGACGGGGTCGTCGAGCAGGTCCAGCACGCGTTCGGAGGGGCGGCAGAGCCGCGTGCCCCGCCGGGTGATGACGATCGGGCGGTTGATCAGGATCGGGTGCGCCATCATCGCGTCGAGCAGGGCATCGTCGCTCAGCGAGGGATCGCCGAGGCCGAGTTCGGCATAGGGCGTGCCCTTCTCGCGGAGGATGTCGCGGGGCCGTGCCCCCATCGCCGCGAGCAGCCCGATCAGCGTCTCCCGACTCGGCGGGGTCTGCAGATATTCGATAACGACCGGCGCCTCGCCCGAGGCCCGGATCATCGCCAGGACGTTGCGCGAGGTGCCGCAGGCGGGGTTGTGATAGATCGTGACGGACATCACGCGGCCTCAGGTTCCGCGCAGCTGCGCGTGGCGAGCGCGAGGACATCGCCGCAGATCGCCGGGTTTCCGCCACAGCAATCGGCGGTGAGGAAGGCGAGCAGCCGCCCCATTTCGACGAAGCGCGCAGCGTAGAGGATGCGCCGCCCCTCCCGCCGTGAGGCGACGAGGCCCGAGCGTTCCAGCGTGGACAGGTGGAAGCTCATGCGCGTCGGCGCGACCCCGAGGCGCTCCGCGATCTCGCCGGAGGGCAGGCCCTCGGGCCCGGCCCTCACCAGCAGGCGGAAGGCGGCGAGGCGGTCGATCTGCGCGAGGGCAGAGAGTGCTTCGATGGCGACTTCGTCACGCATCCTACAATACTACAACTATCGTTGTATTCTACAAGCAGAAAAAGAGCCCGGCGCACCGCGGCGGCCGGGCTCGGTTCGGCAAGGCCGCGACGCAGCCGGTTCAGGCGGCCTTGCGGACGACGTCGAAGGGGATCTCGATATCGACGACGAGCGTCGAGACCTGGGCGCCGCGCTCCATCGTGACGCTGACCTTGTCGGCGTCGATCTGCATGTGCTTCGAGATGGCGCGCAGGATCTCGTCCCGGAGCTTGGCGACGAGATCGGAATCGCCGACCGCGGCGCGCTCATGCGCCAGCAGGACCTTGAGGCGCTCGCGGGCGGCCGGCGCCGACTGCACGCGCGAGAAGAAACGACGCAGGTTCATGCCGCCTTCCTTCCGAAGATCTTGCCGAAGAAGCCCCGCTTCTCGCCCGGGATCATGATCGGCAGGTTCTCACCCTGGAGCCGCCGCGCAGCCTCGAAATAGGCGATCGAGGGGGCGCTGCGGTCATCCGCCAGCGTCACCGGCGAGCCGAGATTGGAGGCGCGCAGCACGTCCATGCTCTCGGGGATGATGCCGAGCAGCGGGATGGAGAGGATCTCCAGCACGTCGTCGACCTTGAGCATGTCGCCGCGCTCGGCCCGGACGGGGTCGTAGCGGGTCAGCAGCAGGTGCTTCTCCATGTGCTCGCCGTTCTCGGCGCGCAGCGTCTTGGAGTCGAGCAGGCCGATGATGCGATCGGAATCGCGGACCGAGGAGACCTCCGGATTGGTCACGACGATGGCGACATCGGCATGGCGCATGGCCAGCGTCGCGCCGCGCTCGATGCCGGCGGGGCTGTCGCAGATCACCCAGTCGAAGACGCTCTTGAGCGCACCGATGACCTTCTCCACGCCCTCGGCGGTCAGGTTGTCCTTGTCGCGCGTCTGCGAGGCCGGCAGCAGATAGAGCGTCTCGACGCGCTTGTCGCGGATCAGCGCCTGGGTCAGCTTGGCCTCGCCCTGGATCACGTTGACGAGGTCGTAGACGACCCGCCGCTCGGCCCCCATGACGAGGTCGAGATTGCGCAGCCCGACGTCGAAATCCACCACCACGACCTTATCGCCACCCTTGGCGAGCGCTGCCCCCAGCGCGGCGGACGAGGTCGTCTTGCCGACGCCCCCCTTGCCCGAGGTGACCACGATGACCTTGCCCATAGACCTCTCCCGATTGTCCCGATGTCGCCTGGTCAGGCGATCGACCCGACCTTGAATGTTTCGCCCTCGAGCCAGATCTGCACGGCCTTGCCGCGCAGCTCCGGCTCCATGTCCTCGGCGGTCTTGTAGAAGCCGTCGATCGCCAGCAGTTCGGCCTCGAGCCGGCTGCAGAAGATGCGCGCCGACGCATTGCCCATGGTGCCGGCGAGCGCCCGCCCCCGCAGCGTCCCGTAGACATGGATCGAGCCGCCCGCGACGACCTCGGCGCCCGAGGCGACCGAGCCGACGACGGTGACGTCCCCTTCCGGGAAGAACAGCGACTGGCCCGAGCGCACCGGCTGGGTCACGATGATCGAGGGTGTCGGCTTGCCCGGCGCCGGCTCGGAGCGGACGACGCTCTCCGGAGCCACCTCGGCCGCCGGTGGCTCGACATCGGCGGCCGAGCGCCCGCCGGACATCGCCGGCGGCAGATCCGAGCCCAGCATGGAGGCCCTGGCCCCCTCGATGCCCATGATCCGGACGCCGCGGCCGGAGAGCTTGCCGACGAGGTCGCGCAGCTCCGCCCGGTCCAGCTCGAGCCCCTCGATGTCGAGCACGACGGGCCGCCGCAGGAAGAAGCCGGCCGAGAGCGCGGCCAGTTCGTCGAGCCGGATCAGCCAGTCCTCGAGCGGCAGCTCGGGGGTCAGCGTCAGGGCAAGGTAGGAGCGCCCCTTGAGGCGGATGGGCCTGGGTTTGGTTAACACGGCGGTCATCTTGGTGAATTTTCGGTGTCTTCGGTGTATTCAGCCAATGGTTAACGGCTGGTAAATGATGCGCCTCTGGAGGCCTTTCCCAGAGGGTGTGGCCGGCGCGCCGCGGGGCGTTCGAAGGATGAGGCGTCGCCCCCGGAAACATGCGATCGTGGCACTCGGGCGAGGTGCCTGCGGAGCCAGGACCATGGACATCATCGTGACCCCGAACGGCCCCAGCAGCTGGGTGCTGATCGACCTGCTGGGACGCAATATGGGGCGTGTCGAACTGGCGGCGCCGGACGAATACCGAATCATTCCCGGAGAGCGCGTCGCCGAGAGCATGCGCGCGATGAAGCACGGCCCCTTCGCGACGCTCGATGCCGCCCTGTCGCAGATCGAGGTGTTCACCCGCTCGACCTGCCGGCTCGCCCCCGCGGCCGACTAGCGCGGGGCGCGGCCTTGAGCGGCGCTCACCGGGCGGCGGAAGCGACCTGCCCGGTGTGTGCGCGCAATGTCTGCGCGACCGCGGTTCCCTGGTCGATCAGGAGGTTGATGTCGTTGGTGGCGACGATCAGCCGGGCGCCGAGATCGAGCGCATGCGACGGCAGCAGCGCCACGCCGACGCCGATGACCCCGAAGATCTTGCCCTGCGCGCGCGTCGCCGCCGCGACGGCCGCGAACGCCGCCAGAACCTCGGGATGGTCGACCGCTCCCAGATGCCCCATGTCGGCGGCGAGGTCGTTGGCACCGATGATGACGGCGTCGATGCCCGGGACGGCCGCGATCGCACCGGCCTCAGCGACACCTCCGGCGCTCTCGACCATGGCCACGATGAAGGTGTCCGCCTCGGTCCGCTGCGTCATCTCCGCGGCGGGGGGCACCTGGAAGCCGAGCCGTGCCAGCGGGCTCGGCAGAGAGCGCTTACCGAGCGGCTGGAAGCGACATTTCTCGACGATCAGACGCGCCTCCGCGGCCGTCTCGACATGAGGCACCACCACGCCCTCGGCGCCGCAGTCGAGCACCCGCGCCAGATCCGGCGCGTAAGGCCCGCCGACGCGCACCAGGCAGGGCAGCCCGGCCTCGAAGGCGGCAACACTGATCGAGGCGGCGTCACCGATCGCGATCGGCCCATGCTCCATGTCGACCAGCAGGAAATCGAAGCCGCAGCTGCGCGTGACGGTGACGATCTCGACCGTGCGGACGACGCAGGCCGCGAGCCCGATCGGCGTGCGCCCGTCGGCCAGCTGCCGGCGCAAGGTGTTTCGCATGGCAGGTCATCTCCCATCGCAACCCAGCGACCGGCTACCACACGCATAGTGCGTGCACAATGTGCACAAGATGCGAACAATCCCGCTTGTCTTCCGTATGCATTTCAGGCGCTATCGTCCGGGCACGGCGGCGTTCGGCTGGCATGGCGCTTGCTGTGCCGACAGCCGGACGCGAGCGGCCGGGTCGGGCGCCGACGCAAGCCCGAAGCCAAGGGGAGAGACGGGAATGACGGTGACCACGAAGGCCTCGATGCGCCGCAGCCTGCTGGCGGCTTTCGCCGCGGCGGCGCTCTCGTTCATCGCCCTGCCCGCGCAGGCCCAGACCACGCTGAAATGGGCCTATGTCTACGAGCCCGCCGAGCCGCATCACAAGGGCGCGGTCAAGGCCGCGGAGCTGATCGAGCAGCGCACCGGCGGGCGCTACAAGATCCAGCTCTACCCCTCCGCCACGCTCGGCAAGGAATCGGATCTCAACCAGGGCCTGTCGCTCGGCACGGTCGACATCATCATCAGCGCAGCGAGTTTCCAGGCGCAGGTCTCGAAGCCGCTCGGCGTGACCTATTTCCCCTTCGCCTTCCGCGATTTCGACCATGTCCAGGCCTATGCGAAGAGCGACCTCTACCGGCGCCTCGCCGACGGCTACGAGAAGGCGACCGGCAACCGCATCGTCGCGCTGACCTATGCCGCGGAGCGGCACGTCACCTCCAGCCGGCCGATCCTGACGCCCGCCGACATGAAGGGCCTCAAGATCCGCGTTCCCGACGCCGCCGCCTACATGGCCTTCCCCAAGGCGCTTTCGGCCAACCCGACGCCGATCGCGCTGGCCGAGGTCTACACCGCCCTGCAGAGCGGCGTCGTCGACGCGCAGGAGAACGCCTTCAACACGATCTGGTCGAAGAAATTCCACGAGGTGCAGAAGCACATCATGCTCACCGGCCACGTTATCGACGTGCTCAACACGGTGATCGGTGGCGCGACCTGGAAGAAGCTCTCCGACGCGGACAAGGCGATCTTCGTCCAGGCGATGCAGGAGGGCAGCCTGCACGCCTCCACCCTGATCCGCGACGAGGACGACAAGCTGCGCCAGGAGATCGTCAAGGCCGGCACCAGCACGATCCATCCGGTCGACAAGGCCGCCTTCCAGAAGGCCGTGCTGGCGAGTTCGAAGCCGGCGGATTTCGGCTTCGTCCAGGCCGATTTCGACGCGCTGGTGGCGTTGAAGTAGGCTGGCTGCGGACTTCCCCATGACCACGCCGGCCCGCCTCGACGATCAGCCCGCCGTCCTCAACGAGAAGGGCGAATTCCAGGTCGAGGACGAGTCGATCGACCTCTCGGTCTATGCGATCGAGGAGTGGCTCGGCTTCGGCGTGTTCTGCGTGCTCGGCGCGACGGTCTTCCACCAGTTCTTCACGCGCTACGCGCTGAACGATTCCGCCGCCTGGACCGAGGAGATCGCGCGCTACCTGCTGGTCTGCACGGTGTTCATCGGCATCGTCGGCTCGGTGCGCAAGAACAGCCATATCCATGTCGACTTCTTCTATCACTGGCTGCCGCGCTGGATCACGCGGCCGCTCTCGACGCTGGTGGATCTCGGGCGGATCGCCTTCTTCGGCTACGCCGTCTGGCTGACCTGGCAGCTGATCTCCCGCATCGGCGGCCAGCCCATGTCGGTCGCGCCGATCGCGATCGGCTGGGTCTATGGGGTCGTCATGCTGAGCTTCGCGGCGATGACGCTGCGGGCGATCCAGGTCGCGCAGCGCAACTGGACGAACGGCTACAGCGTGCTCGAGCGCCCGGAGACGGCGGGCGCGTCCGCATGAGCGCGCTGTCCTTCAAGCTGCTCTTCCTCGCGCTGATGGGCTCGGGCATCCCCGTCGCCATCGCGATGGCGGGCTCGTCGCTGATCTACATTCTCGCGACCGGCATCGCGCCCGATTTCGTCATCATCCACCGGATGTTCGCGGGGCTGGATTCATTTCCGCTGCTGGCGGTGCCCTTCTTCATCCTCGCCGGCAACCTGATGAACTCGGCCGGCATCACCAACCGGATCTACAATTTCGCGCTCGGCCTCGTCGGCTGGATGCGGGGCGGTCTCGGCCACGTCAACGTCGTCGGCTCGGTGATCTTCTCGGGCATGTCGGGCACGGCGGTCGCGGACGCCGCCGGTCTCGGCACCATCGAGATCAAGGCGATGCGCGAGCATGGCTACGATGTCGAATTCGCCGTCGGCATCACCGCGGCTTCCGCGACGCTGGGCCCGATCATCCCGCCTTCGCTCCCCTTCGTCGTTTACGGGATGATGGCGAATGTCTCGATCGGGAAGCTGTTCCTCGCCGGCATCGTGCCCGGCATCGTCATGGCCCTGCTGATGATGGCGACGGTGAGCTTCTACGCCCACAGGAACAAGTGGGGCGGCGACGTGCCGTTCGAATGGCCGCGGATCCTGCGCGTGCTGGGCGAGCTCGCGATCGTGGCGGGCTTTCCGCTGGCGATCTGGCTCGCAGTCGATGCCGGTGTCTCGCCGCGCATCGCGGTGATCGCCGGCTTCGTGCTGCTGCTGGCCGCCGACAGGGTCTTCCGCTTCGCCGCCGTGCTGCCGCTGATGACGCCGGTGCTGCTGATCGGCGGCATGACGTCGGGCCTGTTCACCGCGACGGAAGGGGCGATCGCGGCCTGCGTCTGGGCGATTTTCCTGGGCACGGTCTGGTACCGCACGCTGAGCGGCCGGATGGTGATCAAGGCCGCGATGGAGACCGTCGAGCTGACCGCCACCGTGCTCTTCATCGTCTCGGCGGCGTCCGTCTTCGGCTGGGTTCTGGCGGTCTCGCGCACCACGGAGATGATCGCCGGCTGGGTGCTCGCCTTCACCTCCGACCCGGCGATGTTCCTGCTTCTGGCGAATGCCTTGATGCTGTTCGTCGGCTGCTTCCTCGAGCCCACCGCGGCGATCACCATCCTGACGCCGATCCTGTTGCCGATCGTGCTCAAGCTCGGCATCGACCCCGTCCATTTCGGGCTCGTCATGGTGCTGAACCTGATGATCGGCCTGCTGCATCCGCCGATGGGTCTCGTGCTCTTCGTCCTCGCCCGCGTCGCCAATCTCAGCTTCCAGCGGACGACGATGGCGATCCTGCCCTGGCTGGTGCCGCTGCTGCTGAGCCTGGCGCTGATCACCTATGTCCCGGCGATCAGCCTCTGGCTGCCGCGCGTCCTGCAGTAGGCTTCAAGACGCTGCTGCCCTTGAACCGGCCCCGCGTCGTCGCCACAAGTCGAGGCGAAGGCGCCTCCTGGCGCCGCCCCATGGAGACGATGATGGCTTTGCCGCAGACGATGAAGCAGGTGCGCTTTTCCGGGCCCGGCGGGCCGGAGGTGATCGAGATCGAGACAGCCCCCGTGCCGCANNNNGGCGGCGGGCATCAACCGGCCCGACTGCCTGCAGCGGGCCGGCGGCTATCCGCCGCCGCCCGGCGCCACCAAGGTACCTGGGCTGGAGGTTTCGGGTCACATCGTCGCGGTCGGCGCGGGCGTGGCGGAGAGCCGCATCGGCGAGGCCGTCTGCGCGCTGCTGATCAGCGGCGGCTATGCGGAATATGCCGTCGCCGACGAGGCGCTCTGCCTGCCCGTTCCGAAGCCGCTCTCGCTGCTGGAGGCCGCCGGCCTGCCGGAAACCTATTTCACCGTCTACGACAACGTCTTCACGCGCGGGCGGCTGCGCGCCGGCGAGACCATCCTGATCCATGGCGGTTCCAGCGGCATCGGCTCGACCGCGATCCAGCTCGCGAAGCAGGCGGGCGCGACCGTCTATGCCACGGCCGGTTCGCCCGAGAAGTGCGATTTCTGCCGGTCGCTGGGGGCCGATGAGGCGATCGACTACCGCGCGCAGGATTTCCTGGCGGAGGTCAAGCGGCTGACCGACGGCCGGGGCGTGAACGTCATCCTCGACATGGTTGGCGGGCCCTATATCCAGCGCAACATCGCCGCGCTGGCGGTGGAGGGGCGCCTCGTGCAGATCGCCTTCCTGCAGGGCCCCAAGGCCGAACTCGACCTGACCGCCATGATGATCCGGCGGCTGACCCTCACCGGCTCGACGCTGCGGCCGCGCTCGGTCGCGCTCAAGGCGGAGATCGCAGCCAGGCTGCGCGAGGAGATCTGGCCGCTGCTGGAGGCCGGCACGGTGAAGCCGATCATCCATGCGACCTTCCCGCTGGAGCAGGCGCGGCAGGGCCACGCGCTGATGGAGTCCAGCGCCCATCTCGGCAAGATCATGCTGACGGTCGGGGGCTGAGCCGTCGCCCCAATCTCGGCACCGGAGCAGGCTCGCGGGCCTGCGCCCGGCGCCATGGCCCGGCCGCGATCATCGTGCTGTTATGTCAGCGATTCGCTCTGGCTTCGCCTCGGGCGGCCCGGGCGAAAGCCGCTCCGAAGAGATCGCGAATGCCGCCAGCCCGATCCGCCGACCCGGTTCAGAGCGCAGCCCGTTCGAAGCTGTCGATCGCGGCGCTGGCGAGGTCCCCGATCGACTGCGAGCCGTCCGCCATCAGGCGGACGACGATGCCCCCGAGCCTGGCCCGGGCGGCCTCGTCATCGTCGCGGAAGCGCCCCTTGCCGGCCAGGACCGCCCAGGCGCGCGCCTGTACGGCCTCGGCGACGAGCAACTCCTTCGAGTTCAGGACTCCCGGAAAGCGGAAATCGTTGGTCTGCATCGGCGTCGCCTTCATCGTTGAGAGGGCGAGATATGCAGCGGGTCGTCCCGCGCAAGACCGCTCTCCCTTGGTCATGTCCGGGTTTCGGCGCCCGCCCCCCGGGGTCGCCCCATGACGACGCAGAAGCCCGCAACGGGTTCCTTCGCCGCACTGGGCGCCATCGTCTCAGGGGCCCTTCTGCTGCAACTCGCGGGCACCATCGTCAACACGGTGGTGCCGCTGCGCATGGCGATCGCCGGGCAGCCGCCGCTGCTGATCGGCCTGGTGGCGTCGGCCTATTCCGTCGGCTTTCTGATCGGGTGCTTCGCGATGCCGTCGCTGGTGCGTCGGATCGGGCATATCCGGGCCTTCGCCGTGTTCGCCGCGCTGCAGGCGGCGGCGACGCTGAGCTTCGCGCTGATCCCCGAGCCCTGGTGGGGCGGCCCGCGCCTGCTGATGGGGCTCGCGGCCGCCGGGCACGGCATCTGCATCGAGAGCTGGATCAGCGGGCAGGCCAGCGGGGCCCGGCGCGGCCGCATCTTCGGCGTCTACCAGCTGCTCAACCGGGTGGCGATGATCGGCTCGCAGATCGGCGTCGGCTATGTCGCGATCCAGTCGCAGGACGTGTTCCTGCTCGCCAGCATGGTGTTCTCGTTCGCGCTGATCCCGGTGGCGCTGACGCGGGCGCGCGGGCCGGAGTCGAGCGACGTGGTCTCGGTGGGCCTGCGCGCGCTCTGGCGGCAGGCCCCCGCCGCCGTGGTGGGGTGCCTCTATGTCGGGCTGGTCAGCGGCCCGCTGACCAGTGTCATGCCGGCCTATGGCATTCTCGCCGGGCTCGACCAGCGCAACACGATCCTGCTGACGGCGGGAGTCCAGGTCGGCGCGCTGCTGATGCAGTGGCCGATGAGCCTGCTGGCCGACCGCGTCGCCAGCCGTCTCATCATGCTCTGCGCGGTCAGCCTCGTCACCGCGACGGCCGCGACGCTGCTGGTGATCCAGGCGGCCGATATGGCTCAGGCACGTGTGTGGCTGTTTTCGCTGTTCGCACTGATCGGCGGGTGCAGCATTCCGCTCTACACGGTGGCCGTCACCCATGCCTATCTGCGGATCGGCCGCGAGCAGGCGGTGGGGCTCTCGGCCCAGCTCCTCTTCCTGTGGGGCACGGGCGCGGCGGTCGGGCCTGTCGTCGCGACCGCGCTGATGCAGGCGATGGGCGCGCGCGGGATGCTGCTCTATCTGATGGCGCTGTCCGCGCTGGTCGCGATCTACATCACGCTGCGGATCACGCGGAAGCCGTCCCCTGTCTTCGTGGACGGCGCGCTCGCCTCGGGCGGGCCGACCATCCCCGAGATCGAACTGACCAAGCGCTAGCCGCGCCGCCGCAGAGGAGCCGTCCTTGTCGAGCACCCCCTATTACGATGGCGTCGTCATCGACCAGACCGACCGCAGCGCGCCGCTGGAGCTCGAGTTCGGCCGCTCGAGCGACTGGCAGGACGAGAACCTGATCTATCTCGTCGTCGATGGCCGGCCGCTGATCATGGACGATGCGACGGGCCGCCAGATCTACACGGCGATGATGAAGCTCGGCGCCTATCTCGGCTACGATCAGGCGCCCTGAAGGCCCCGGGCGAAGCCCGGCAGCGTGGTCTTGCCGTCACCCGCGCCAAGATCGAGGACCTCGTCGGCGGTCGCCGCCAGCAGCGCCCGGTCATGCCGAGGCTCTCGCCGGCGACGATCTCCGTCAGGAGCGCGATGGTCTCGCGCTGGACCAGCGGATCGAGCCGCGAGGTCGGTTCGTCCGCCACGATCAGTGCCGGCTTCAGGAGCAGGATGCGGGCCAGCGCCAGGCGCTGGGCCTCTCCGCCCGAGACCTCGCCGGGTCGCCTCCCGAGCAGCTTGCGGTCGAGCCGCAGCCGCTCGAGCAGCGGCGGCAGCGTGTCGTCGAGTGCGAGACCCGGCACGACCTCGGCGAGATCGGCGAATTGGCGCGCAAAGCTGCGTCCGGGCAGGAAGACGCTCGCCGGATCCTGATGAAGCTTCTGGTAGCGCTGGCGCAGGCGGCGCGCGCCACTGCGGTCGCGATAGGGGTCGACGCCCTGCCAGTTGACCGCTCCGGCCGACGGGGGCTGCAGGCCGAGCAGGATGTTGCCGAGCGTGGTCTTGCCGCAGCCGCTGCGCCCGGTGAGGCCGAGAATGCCGCCCGGCGGGATATGGACGTCGACACCGGAGAACAGCGGCTCCGACCTGCTGAAGCCGAAGGCCAGCCCATGCGCGGAGAGCACCGGCGCCTCGAGGTCACAGCAACGCAGGCAGGGCCGCCAGGTGGAGGGGTCGGCGGCGAGCCAGGCGCGCGTATAGGGATGGTCCGGGGCCGCGAAGACGGTCTCCGCCGGGCCCTGCTCGACGATGCGCCCGTCGCGGAGCACCGCCAGCTGACCGCCGAGTGCGCGCGCCAGCGCCACATCATGCGTGATCACGAGGAGCGCGCGTCCGGCGCCGCCGAGCGAGGCGAGCAGCGCGGCGGACTGGGCGACGCGCGCGGCATTGAGCCCCTTGGTCGGCTCGTCGGCGACGACCAGCGGCGCGCGGCCGACCAGCGCGGAGGCGACGAGGACACGCTGGGCCATGCCACCGGACAGCTCGGCCGGAAAGGCGCGCGAGACGCGCGGCGGCAGATCGACCGCGGCCAGCGCCTCCCGCGTCGTCAGCCCATGGCCAGGCTCGCCGTGCCGCGCCGTGCCGTCGCGCGCGCCGGCATCCCAGAGCTGCGGCGCAATCCGCATCGTCGGGTCGAGCGCGGCGCGGGGCTCCTGCGGCAACAGCAGCGTGTCGCGCGACCAGACCAGGCGCAGCAACCCGGCCTGGCTGGCCTCGACCGGCGCATGCCCGTTGATGGCGATGCTGCCGCTGGCGGAGAAACCGGCCGGCAGCAGCCCCATCACGGCCTGGGCGATCAGGCTCTTGCCGCTGCCGGTCTCGCCGATCAGGAGCAGCACGGAGCCGGCCTCGAGCGTCAGGTCGACATCGCAGACCAGGGCGGTGCCGCTCCGGTCCCGGATCGTCAGTCCCGAAAGCACCAGTGCGGGCGCGGTCATCACATGTCCTCCGGCAGGGTGGGCATCTCGGCGAGGGCCTGGCCGAGCAGCGTGGCCCCGAGCACGGCGAGGAAGATCGCCAGGCAGGGCGCCGCCATCTGCACCGGCGCCTCCGCCAAATAAGGCAGGAGCTCGCTGATCATCGCGCCCCATTCGGGCGTCGGCGGCTGCAGGCCCAGGCCGAGGAAGCCGAGCGAGGAGATCGACATGATCGCCGCACCCAGCCCCAGCGTCGCCAGCGTCACCGTCTGGCGCAGCACCGGCGGCAGGACATGCCGGCGCAGAATCGTGAGGACCGGGAAGCCGGCGAGGCGCGCCGCCTCGACATGGGGTTGCGCGAGCTCGCCGATGGCGATGGCGCGGGCCATGCGCGCGAATTGCGGCCAGAGCGCGAGCTTGATGCCGATCAGCATCGGCAGGACGCCGCCGCCGAGGAAGCCGGAGATCAGCAGCGCCAGCAGGATGCCGGGGAAGGCGAGCATCAGGTCGGCAAGGCGCATGATCGCGATGTCGGCGACGCGGCCGGCATAGGCGGCGAGAAGCCCGAGCGCGACGCCGACCCCGGTGGCGAAGCCGACGCAGGCGACGGCGATGCCGAGCGAGCGCAGGCCGCCATGGACGAGGCGGGCGGCGATGTCGCGGCCGAGATGGTCGGTGCCGAACCAGTGGTAGGCGCTCGGACCCTCCAGCGTGCGCACGAGGTCCTGCGCGGCCGGGTCGTGTGGGATGACGAGCGGGCCGATCACCACCAGCCCCGCGAGCCCGCCGAGCAGCAGCAGCGGGGCGACCAACGGACGGCGGATGCGGGCGGGCGGATGCTTCAGGGCGAGCGTCATGTGCCATGCCCCGCGAGGCGGCGCGGATCGAGCCCGATGCAGGCGAGATCGGCGAGGAGATTGACCGCCGCATACATCAGCCCGACGACCAGGCCCGCCCCCATGATCATCGGCACGTCGCGCGCGAGCAGCGACTTGACGAGCAGGTCGCCGAGGCCCGGATAGTTGAACAGCGTCTCGACCACGACGAAGCCGTCGACGACATAGGCGAATTGCAGGGCGGCGAAGGTCGCCACGGGGATCGCCGCATTGCGCACGCCATGATGCAGGAAGGCGGCCCCAGCGCTACGGCCGCGAATGCGCGCAAACGTCATGTAGAAGGCGCTCCTGACCTCAACCACCGCGTTGCGGATGATCCGCACCGAGAAGGCGGCCAGCCCCAGCGCCAGCGTCAGCGCCGGCAGCACCATATGGGCACCGGTGCGGAATCCCGCCGGCGGCAGCCAGCGCAGGGTGAGCGCGAAGAGCGAGATCAGGCCGATGCCGACGAGGAAGCTCGGCATCGAGGCGAGCGCCACCGCCAGCGCATTGGTGCCGCGGTCGAGCCAGCCGCCGGGCCTGAAACCGCAGGCGATGCCGAGCGGCAGGGCGATGGCATAGGAGAGCAGCCAGCCCAGCGCGCCCAGCCCGAGCGTGAAGCGGCCATGCTCGGCGAGCTCCCGCCAGACCGGCTGGCGCGACACCAGCGAGTGACCGAGATCACCCTGCGCCAGGCGGCCGATCCAGCTCGCATATTGCGAAAGGACAGGCCGATCCAGCCCCTCCTGTGCGCGGATCCGCGCGACCGATTCCGCCGTGACGCGGTCATCGCCGCTGCGGGCGGTGGCGATGCGCAAGGCCGCATCCCCCGGCAACGCCTGGACGAAGGCGAAACAGAGGCTGGCGAGGACGAGCGCCGTCAGCACCGCCTGCACCAGACGCGAGGCGACGATGCGCAGGACGGTGCCCGCCGCACCGCCGGGCCAGACCGAAGACCGGGCTGCACTCACGACGCGATCGTGACCCTGTCGAGGAAGTAGCGCTGCTCGAGCGGGTCCGTGACGAAGCCGGACACCCGCGGGTGGACGGCGACGATCTGATCGTACCAGGTCACGGGGATGATCGGCAGCTCCTCATGGATGATGCCGGCAATGGCACGCCTTGCCGTGGCGCGGCGCCTGTCGTCGGCCTCGGCGAGATAGCGCGCCACCTCCTGCCGCAGCG
>NCCO01000067.1:17022-44193 GCA_002279705.1 Allobosea sp. 12-68-7 | reverse complement strand
GCGGGATGCGCGCCTTCGCCAATGCCATCTTCTCGGCGATCTTGCGCCGCAGGCCGACGACCTTGATCTCGGTGACGGAGGTCTTCTCCGCGAGGCCGGGCTTGCGCTCGGTCTCCGGCCCGCGCAGCAGGAAGGCGTCGAGATCCTCGTGCAGGATGCGCCCGGCCGGGCCGGTCCCTGAGACCTGGCGGAGGTCGATGCCGGCCTCGCGGGCCTTGAGCCGCACGGCGGGAGACGCCAAAGGCCGCTCGCCCGGCGCGCGCCGCGGCAGGGCCGGAGCGGGAGCAGCGGCGCCCGCCAATGCCTTGGCGGGCCGCGGCACGGTCATTGCGCGCGGCGGTTCCTCGGCCGTCTCGGGCTGGCGGGGAGCGGGAGCCGACGGCGAGAGAGCTTCGGCCGGAGGGAGGTCCTCCGGCTCGACGTCCTCGGCCGGCACGTCGACCGCCCCGCCCTCACCCGCGACCTCCAGCCTGACCAACGCCGAGCCGATCGCGACCGTGTCGCCGATCTCGGCACCGATCCAGGTGACCTTGCCGTCAACGGGGGCGGGAATCTCGACGGTCGCCTTGTCGGTCATCACGGCAGCCAGGAGATCGTCCTCGCGGATGATGTCGCCGACCTTGACATGCCACTCGACCAACTCGGCCTCGGCGATGCCTTCCCCGACATCGGGGAGCTTGACGATGCGCTCGGCCATCAGCGGCTCTCCATGATCTCGCGCAGCGCCTGGCCGACGCGGGCGGGGCCGGGGAAATAGGCCCATTCCTGGGCATGCGGATAAGGCGTGTCCCAGCCGGCGACGCGGCGCACCGGCGCCTCGAGATGGTAGAAACAGGTCTCCTGGACGAGGGCGGCGAGTTCGGCGCCGAAGCCCGAGGTCAGCGTGGCCTCGTGCAGGACCATGCAGCGGCCCGTCTTGGCGACGGAGGCGGTGATCGCGTCGAGATCGAGCGGGACGAGGGTTCTGAGGTCGATCACCTCGGCGTCGATGCCGGTCTCCTGCGCCACGGCTTCCGCGACATGCACCATGGTGCCGTAGGTGATGATGGTGCAGGCCGCCCCCTCGCGCCGGATCGCGGCCTTGCCGAGCGGCAGGACAAAATGCCCCTCTGGCACCTCGCCGAGTTCATGCTTCGACCAGGGCGTGACCGGGCGGTCGTGATGGCCGTCGAAGGGGCCGTTATAGAGGCGCTTGGGCTCGAGGAAGATCACCGGGTCGGGATCCTCGATCGCCGCGATCAGCAGGCCCTTGGCGTCATAGGGGTTCGACGGCACCACGGTCTTCAGGCCCGAGACATGGGTGAAGAGGGCTTCGGGGCTCTGGCTGTGGGTCTGACCGCCGAAGATGCCGCCGCCGGTCGGCATCCGGATCACGATCGGGCAGGTGAAATCGCCATTCGAGCGGTAGCGCAGCCGCGCGGCCTCCGAGACGATCTGGTCATAGGCCGGGTAGACATAGTCGGCGAACTGGATCTCGATGCAGGGCCGCAGGCCATAAGCCGCCATGCCGATCGCGGTGCCGACGATGCCGGCCTCGCTGATCGGAGCGTCGAAGCAGCGGCTGACGCCGTATTTCTGCTGCAGGCCATGGGTGCAGCGGAAGACACCGCCGAAGAAGCCGACATCCTCGCCATAGACCACGACGTTCTCGTCGCGGGCCATCGAGACATCCATGGCGGAGCGGATCGACTCGATCATCGTCATGCGCGGCATGTCAGCGGCCTCCGATGGAAGGGGCGGCAGACGCCCACACCGTCATGGTCGGCCTTGTGCCGACCATCCACGTCTTCTTTCGGCAAGAGCTGTGGTCAAGACGTGGATGCTCGCCACAAGGGCGAGCATGACGAAGGAGGATCGGGCGCCTCGTGGCCATCGTCACACCCCCAGCTGCTGGCGCTGGCGGCGCAGATGCGGCGGCATCTCCGCATAGACGCCCTCGAACATGTCGCGCGCCGAGGGCTTGCCGCCGGAATGCAGCGTGCCGAAGCGCTCGGCCTCCTTCTGCGCCGCGATCACCGTCTCCAGGATTTCGGCCTGGGTCTGCGTGTGGCGCTCCTCGCTCCAGGCGCCGATCGCGATCAGGTGCTCCTTCAGCCGCAGCAGCGGATCGCCCAGCGGCCAGCCGTCTGATTCCTGCTTGGGCCGATAGGCGGACGGATCGTCCGAGGTCGAATGCGCGCCGGCGCGGTAGGTGACGTATTCGACCAGCGTGGGGCCGAGATTGCGGCGGGCGCGCTCGATCGCCCATTGCGCCACGGCATAGGTGGCGAGGTAGTCGTTGCCGTCGACCCTCAGGGCGGGAATGCCGAAGCCGAGGCCCCGCGCCGCGAAGGTGCCGGAGCCGCCGCGCGCGATACCCTGGAAGGTCGAGATCGCCCACTGGTTGTTGACGACGTTGAGAACGACGGGCGCCTTGTAGGTCGAGGCGAAGACGAGTGCCGCGTGGAAATCCGATTCGGCGGTCGAGCCATCGCCGACCCAGGCGGCGGCGATGCGGGTGTCGCCCTTGATCGCGGAGGCCATGGCCCAGCCGACGGCCTGGACGAACTGCGTCGCGAGATTGCCGGAGATCGAGAAGAAGCCGTGCTGCTTCGAGGAGTACATGATCGGCAGTTGCCGGCCCTTCAGCGGGTCGCGCTCGTTGGAGTAGATCTGGCACATCATGTCGACGAGCGGGTAGTCGTCGGCGATGAGCAGCCCGGCCTGGCGGTAGGTCGGGAAATTCATGTCGCCGGGTTCGAGCGCGATGCGGAAGGCGCAGCTCACCGCCTCCTCGCCCGTGTGCTGCATGTAGAAGGACGTCTTGCCCTGGCGCTGCGCCATCTGCATGCGCGCATCGAAGGTGCGCAGCGTCATCATGTGGCGCAGGCCGCGGATGAGGTCGTCCCGGCTGAGATCGGGCACCCAGGGGCCGACCGCCTCGCCCTCGCGGTTCAGCACGCGGATGATCGAATAGGCGAGGTCGCGGATGGCCCTGGGGTCGACATCGACGGGCGGTCGCTCGACCGACCCCGCCTGCGGGATCACGACATGGGAGAAGTCCGGCTGCTCGCCCGGGCGGGAGGCCGGCTGCGGCACGTGAAAGCGAAGGGGTGTGTCGGTCATGCGCTCCGTCCCTGATCCGCCGTTTCGTCCGGTCGGCCAGCATTCCGCCGTCCGGCCCGGACGGCAAGCTATCCGTTTCCGCGGGGCTTCTGGTCGCGAGCGGCGACGCATCCCTCTTGGCCTCAGGCTAGCCCGGGACCCGCGGAGATTCCTGTCGAAATTGGTTGCATCCGGAACGGTCTGCAGAAATATCATCTGCAAGAGACCTCTGAATCGGGATGATTTTCCGTGATATCACGTAACCGCCGGAGCGATGAACCGGACGCCACCGATCTGCGGATTCTCTCCGCGCTGCAGGAGGATGGCCGCCTGACCGTCCAAGCGCTGGCCGAGAAGGTCGGGCTCTCGCCCTCGCCCTGCTGGACGCGGGTGAAGCGGCTGGAGGAGAGCGGCGCGATCGAGAAATACGTCGCGGTGCTCGACCAGAAGGCGCTGGGCTTCGGCAATGTCGTCTTCGTCGAGATCACGCTCGACAAGCATGACGATAAGATCCTCGACCATTTCGGCGAGGCGCTAACCCGGATTCCGGAGGTGGTCGAGGCCTATCTCGTCACCGGCGAATACGATTACCTCGTCAAGGTCGTGGTCAGCGGCACCGACCATTACGAGCGCTTCCTGCGCGAGATGCTCTACCGCATCCCCGGTATCCGGCAGACCCGAACGACCTTCGGCCTGCGCACGCTCAAGCGCGCGATCTCGATCGACCCGCTGAAGATGCCGAAGCCGTAGGTCGCCCCCACGCGGACGTCATCCTGGGCCAGCCGCGCAGCGGCGCAGACCGGCATCCATCATAAGGCGCCGCCGCGCCCTATGATGGATCCCGGCCGACCTGCGGTCGTCCAGGATGACGGTGGAGGGTCAGAGCCCCGAAATTGCAGCGTTCGGTGCCCCAAGGCCGTCAGCCCAGCACGAACCCCTCATCCGCGGCCGCCAGAGCCACAGCCGCCTCGAGGTCCGGCCCGGCCGAGGCGTGGATCGTGAAGAGCCCCTCGCCGGCCGTGACGTCGTCGCCGACCGCGCGCAGCAGGTCGATGCCGGCGCTCTTGTCGAAGGGGGCTCCGGCGCGGCGTGCGATGCCGGCGATGCGCCAGCCGTCGATCTCACTGATCCGGCCGGCGCGGGAGGCGCGCAGGGTGTGGGTGAGGGCGGCGGGCTTGGCCACGATGTCGCGGCGTCCCTGGGCGGCAATGATCCCGTCCAGAGCGGCGCGCGCCGCGCCCGAGGCCAGCAGCTCGGCCGCCCGCGCGCGGCCTTTCTCCCGCGTGCCGATGGCCGGGTCCCAGGCGAGGATGCGGCCGGCGAAGTCGAGCGCCTTCTCGCGCAGATCGGCCGGGGCAAGGGCATCGCCCTCCAGCACCCAGAGCACGTCGCGGACCTCGAGTGCCGGCCCGATACCGCGCCCGATCGGCCCGGCACCGCAGGTCGCGACCGCCTCGACCTGCAGGCCGACGGAACGCCCGACGCTCTCGAACAGCGCGCCGAGTTCGCGTGCCTCCGCCTCGCTGTGCAGCTTGGCGCGGCGGCCATAGGGCAGATCGACCACGACATGGGTCGAGCCTGCCGTCAGCTTCTTCGAGATGATCGAGGCGACCGACCAGCGGTTGGAATCGATCCCGAGCGGGCGCGTGATCGCATTCATCACGTCGTCGACGGCGGAGTGGTTGAGGCGGCCGTTCCAGGCGATGCAGGCGCGCGCCTGTGCGACCGTGTGACGGACGTCGTCCTCCGTCAGGTCGACCCTGGCCAGCACCTCCATCGCGTCGGCCGTGCCGGCGGCCGAGGTGATGGCGCGCGAGGAGGTCTTGGGCATGGCCAGGCCATGGGCGGCGATGATCGGCGCGACGATCAGCGTGATCCGGCTGCCGGGAATGCCGCCCATCGAATGCTTGTCGACGACAATCGGCTCGTCCCAGCGCAGCGGCGTCGAGAAGCCCGCCCGCACGCTGGCGAGCGCAGCGACCTCGGCATCGCTGAGCGAACGCGTCGCGGCGACGAGGAAGGCGGAGATCTCGCCCTCCGGGTAGCGACCCTCGACGATGTCGCGCAGCAGCATGGCGTAGTCGGCGGCGCCGAGTTCGGCGCCCTGGATCTTGGCGCGCAGCGCGTCGCGGCTGTGCTGCGGCGGGGTGCGTGTCAGCGTGATCTCGCTGCCCTCGGGCAAAGCGAGCTGCGCGAAGGCCTCGCGCGACAGACCGATCTCATGCGGCTCCAGCAGCCAGCCGGCCTCGACGACGTTGACGCGGGCGCGGATGCTGCTTCGCTTCCCTTGCGCGTCGATTGGGCCGGCCACGTCGACCTTGCCCGGCCCGTCGAAATCCGCAACGCCGAGCAGGCTGTCGCGCGGCAGATAGGCGATGCTGTCGCGCCAGCCGTCGATCGGAACGGGCTTCAGCGACAGGCGGCGGGTGGCGGCGTCGATGGCGGCGAGGAAATGCTCGATGCCCTCTTCGACCGTGCCATCGTTGGAGATGGTGATGGTCTCGATGCCGTCAGGCCATTGCGGTGGCTTGCGGGCGAGGCGGGCGGCGATGTCCTGCGCCGTCTCGCGTCCGCGGGAGGCGAGACGGCGGGCCAGCGTCTCGGGCGAGGCGGTGACGTTGATGATGATCAGCCGCGGCACGGCGCCCGCGAGCGTCTCCAGCACCCCACGCGAGCCGTTGGCGACGATGTGGCGCCCGGCCATAAGCTCGTCCCGCAGCGCGGCGCGCAGCCCGTAGTGCAGCCCATGCGCCTGCCAGGAGACCAGCAGACCACCCGTGGCCGAGAGCGCGGCGAAGCCGGCCTCGTCGATCGCCTCGTGCTCCTCCCCGCCGGCATCGGCCGGGCGGGTGATCAGGCGCCGCGCGAAGCCGAAGCGCCCGCCCTGCGCCAGGGCCCGCCGGGCCCCGTCCATCAGCGTATCCTTGCCGGCCCCGCTCGGCCCGACGACGACGAAGAGGATGCCTGGCCGCATGATGGTTTCGTCGCCTTCAGGCCTCGTCGAGCCCGATGTCCACGGCGGGCGCCGACTGGGTGATCTTGCTGGTGGAGATGTAGTCCACGCCGGTCTCGGCGACGGCGCGGATCGTCTCGTAGCGGATGCCGCCCGACGCTTCCAGCTTGGCGCGGCCGGCGACATAGGCGACCGCCTCCGTCATCTCCGGCACGGGCATGTTGTCGAGCATGATCACGTCGGCGCCGGCGGCGACCGCCTCGCGCACCTGCTCCAGCCGGTCGCACTCGACTTCGAGCTTGGTCAGGACGGGCAGCTTGCGGCGGGCGCGCTCGACCGCCTGGGCGATGCCGCCGCAGACGGCGATGTGGTTGTCCTTGATCATCACCCCGTTATCGAGCCCGAGGCGGTGGTTCAGCCCGCCGCCGCAGGCGACCGCATGCTTCTCCAGCATGCGCAGGCCGGGCGTGGTCTTGCGGGTGTCGATCAGGCGGGCGCGCGTGCCCTTGATGATGTCGACATAGCGCGCCGTCTCGGTGGCGATGCCCGAGAGCCGCTGGACGATGTTGAGCGCCGTGCGCTCGGCGGTGAGGATGCCCTGGGCCGGCCCCTCGACCAGAATCAGCGTCGCGCCCTTCTCGACGCGGTCGCCATCGGCGGCCTCGACCTTGACCGACAGCCTCGGCTCGTATCGGGCGAAGACGGCCGCCGCGACATCGATGCCGGCGAGGACCATCGGCTCGCGGGCATTCATGCGGAAGGCACCGGTCTCCGTCGGCTCGATCATGAGCTGGACGGTCAGGTCGCAGGAACCGATGTCCTCGCTCAGCCAGAGATCGATCAGCCGCTCGGTGGTGAAACGGTCATACATGCTCAGCCCCTGCCCTCTGCCCCGCCAGCGCGTGCGGGCTTCGCCATGGGGAGCGAGTAGCACGGATGGCCCGATCCGATGACCGTTTGTGTACCAACGATGCGAAGCGGACCCGTATGTGTCAAGCAAGGATTGGTCGATGTCTTGCGCCGAGGCCCGGCTTCGCGCAGCAGCCGACGATTTCAGCACGACAATCACAGTTGTCGCGCGCAGGTTGCAAAAATTTGCTGCAGTGCACGCCGTCCGTTTGGGCGATGATCAGCATTGACAACCCATATGCACACCAACAAACTCCTGGTGGTGCTGCGCAAGTCAGCATTCGACAAGGCGGCTTGAAGCCGCTGGGGAACGGCAGCTACGTCAGATCATCCGCCGGTGGCATCCGCCGGTGGCCTTCGGTTGAGCGGCCCGCTCCCGGGCCGTGTCCGACACGAGGCAGGGAGGGGAACCATGAAGAGACTGGCATTCACAACGCTCGTCGCGGCCGCGCTGGCAATCGGGGCGTTTCCGGCAGCGGCACAGACCGCACCGGCAAAGAAGATCACCCTGACCGGCGGCTCCGTCGGCGGCGCCTGGAGCGCCATCGGCAACGCCATCGGCGAAACGATCCGGCGCGAATCGCCCGGCGCCTCTTTTGGCTACGAGCCCGGCCGCGAGGCCGCGAACATCCAGCTGGTCTCGACCGGCAAGGTCGAACTCGGCATCGCCCATGCGCAGCTGGTGAAGCGGGCACAGGCCGGCGAGGAACCCTTCAAGGCGCCGGTCACCAATCTGCGCGCCATCGCCCTGATCGACCCGACGGCCGCGGTGCAGATCCTCGTGCGCGAGGATGCCGGCATCGACAGCTTCGGAAGCGTTCTCGCCGCCAAGAAGCCGGTCCGCGTCGCGCTCAACCAGCGCGGCACGCTGATGGCGGTGACCGGCGAGGAGGTGTTCAAGGCCTATGGGATCACGGCCAAGGACATCGAGGCCTGGGGCGGTCGCATCCACCATGTCGACTACAATGCCGGCCTCGAGATGATGAAGAACGGCCAGGTCGACATTATCATCAACATGCTGGCCTTCCCGTCAGGCCAGATCAACAGCGCGACGCGCGAGATGAAGGTGAAGATGCTCGGCATCTCGCCCGAGGCGACCGCCAAGCTGGGCGCGCTGCTCGGCACGGCGCCGATCACCGTGCCGGCCGGGACCTATGCCTTCCAGCCCGCGGCGGTGCCGACCATCACCGGCAGCGTCGTTCTCTTCGCCGCGGCCGAGATGAAGAACGAGGATGCCGCCCTGATCGTCGACGGCATGATCAAGCATTTCGACTATCTGCGGCAGGCGCATGCGATGATGGCCCGGCTCGAGCCGGTCAACCTGACGCAGACCGCGCCGCTGGCGCTCCATCCCGGCGCCGAAGCCGCCTATCGGAAAGCCGGCCTGCTGAAGTGAGGCGCGGCCCCCTCCGCCGCCTCCGGACCGACCATCTGGAGACATCGCGATGCCGCCCCTGCTGACGATCCTCGCGCCGGGGCGCTCTCGCCGCCTCGACGCGCCGGAGCAATGGACGGTCCATCTCATCGGCGTTGCCGCGGCGGTCCTGCTGATCGCCGTCTCGTTCGGTTGGTATGTGAAGCGCGAGATCGCGCTGTTTCTCTTCCTCGGCGCGGTCCTTTCGCTGGCGTTCCTGACGACCACCGCCAATCCGGCGCGTCCCACCGGGCGCTCCCCCGCCTCCTGGCTTCTGGTCGTGCTCTCACTCGCCTCCTGCGGCTATTTCGTGGCGATGCAGCCGGTCCACGAGATGCGGCTGCCGATGATCGACGAACTGTCGGCCCTCGACATCGCGGCTTCGATCGTGCTGATCGCGCTGGTGATGGAGGCGACGCGGCGCTGCATCGGGATGATCCTGGTCGTGCTCGTGACGATCTTTCTCGCCTACGCCATCTTCGGCAACAGGCTTTCGGGCTCCTTCGCCCATCGCGGCTTCAGCACGCAGGAAATCGTCGACCATCTGGTCTTCTCGACCAACGGGCTGTTCGGACCGGCGCTCGAGGTCGCGGCTTTCCTGGTCGTCGTCTTTGTCGTCTTCGGTGCCTTGCTCGACCGCATCGGCGGCGCCGACTTCTTCTATGACATCGCCAACAGCCTGGTCGGCAAGCAGGTCGGCGGGGCCAGCAAGGTCGCGGTGGTCTCGTCGGGTCTCTACGGCTCGATCTCGGGCTCGCCGACGGCCGACGTCGTGACCACCGGCTCCTTCAGCATCCCCCTGATGATCAAGACCGGGACAAGCCGGACCTATGCCGGCGCGATCGAATCCGCGGCTTCGACGGGCGGCGCCCTGCTGCCGCCCGTGATGGGCTCGGCCGCGTTCCTGATGACGGACTTCACCGGCATTCCCTATGCCACGATCGCGCTGTCGGCCCTCATCCCCGCCCTGCTCTACTACCAGTCGGTGTTTCTCGCGGCGCATTTCAAGGCGCATCGGGATGGGCTCCAGCCGATGTCGGAGGGCGAGACGCCCTCGATCCTGGCCGTGCTGCGGCGCGACTGGGCCTATCTCCTGCCGATCGGGCTTCTGGTCTGGGGCGTGCTGAGCCTGAACCGGCCCGCCTTCGCGGGAGCCATCGCCTGCGCCGCCCTGCTCCCGGTCGCCCTGCTGCGCCATCCTGATCCGGTCCGGCTGGTCAAGACGGTGTTTTTCGGCCTGAGCGACGGCATGCGGGGCATGATCGGCGTCGGCGTGGCCTGCGCCATCGCGGGTCTCGTGGTCGGGACGCTCTCGATGACCGACCTGACGGGCAAGATCAGCTCCGGCCTGTTCCACATGTCCGGCGGCAGCCCGATCCTGACCATTCTCGTCGCCGCCTTCGTCATCATCGTGCTCGGCATGGGCATGCCGACCCCGGCAGTCTACGCGCTCTCGGCGGTGTTGGCGGCGCCGGCCCTGATCGCGCTGGGCATCGCGGTGCTGCCGGCGCATCTCTTCATCGTCTATATCGCCTCGATGTCCGCGATCACGCCGCCCGTCGCGGTCGCGGCCTTCGCGGCGGCGTCGATCGCGAAAGCCAATCCGGTGATGATCGCCGTCGTTGCCTGCCGGATCGCGATGGTCGCGTTCATCCTGCCCTTCGTTTTCATCTATCAGCCGTCGCTGCTGCTGATCGGACCGGTCTTGCAGACGGTCCTGTCCGTCGTGGCGGTGGCACTGGGCGTGCTCGCCCTCAACGCCGCGATCGAGGGCTATCTGTTCTCCCGCCTCGGCCTGGCCGCCCGCGTCCTGCTGGGGGCGGGCGGAATCGGGCTCTTCCTGCCCTTCGCGGCGACGCAGCTGGCGGGGCTGGCGCTGCTCGCAGCCACGGCCGTCTGGCTCTGGGCCACGCGCGCGCCGGGTCCGCGTGCGGCCCGCGCCAGCTGAGGCTGCCCCTCAGTTGCCGAGATCGCGGGCGACGCGGAAGCCCGCGACCTGGTCGCGGATGCCAGGCTCGCTGACGATCCGGGAATCGAGCCGCCGCGCCGTCGGCGGATCGGCCCAGGAGCCGCCCCGCAGGATGCGACCCTCCTCCTCGTGGCAGATCGGCGGCGGGAAGGGCTGACCGGGCACGGAGGGGTCGGGCGGGCAGGTGTCGACCCATTCCCAGAGATTGCCACTGAGATCCGAGAGGCCCCAGGAGCTGGCTGCGAAGCTGCCGACGGGCGCTGTGGTGCGGAAGCCGTCGCGGCAAGGCGCGACGGTCCAGGAGGGCATCGCCTGCTTCGCGGTCTCGTCGGCGCCGTTGCCGATCGCGCAGAGGCGCGCGGGATCGGCCATGTCCTTGGCCGAGGAGGCGGCGACATGGTGCCATTCGGGGTCGGTCAGCAGGCGGTAGCGCTGGCCGGTGCGCTTCGACAGCCAGGCGAGATAGGCCCTGGCGTCGCCATGGCTGACGCAGGCGACCGGGTCGCTGTCGGTCTGCGGAAAGCCCGGGTCCTGCCAGGACAGGGTGGGATCGAGCTTCCAGACCGGCGCGCGGACATGGCAGCCGAGTTCGACGACATGGCCGGATTGCTGCACGAAGACACGGTACTGCGCCCGGGTGACCTCGAAGCGGCCGACGGCGAAGGGTTGCGGCAGCGCGACCTCGACATAGCGCGGCGTCGCGCCGGTCGAGAGCTGCATGCGGACATCGCCGTCGGGCACCAGGACGAGCTCCGGGCAGTCGGCACAGTCGCGAAAGCTCTCGCCGGAACCGGGCTTGACCCAGAGCCGCTTGCCGTCGGCCGCGAGATCGACATAGCCGAGAGCGGCGAGCCGTGCCGTCACCCGGCTCTTGTCGACCCCCGCCGCAAGCAATTCGAGCAGGGCCGCCCGGTCGGTGGTGGCGGCGATCCGCGCCGCCATCTCGGCGGCAGGGTCCCGCGGCGGCGCCAGCGGCGTGAGCTTCAGGCTGGGGCCGGCGGAGGCCGATCCCGACGGCGGTGGCGCCTGCGACAGGGCCGCCACCGGCAGGGCAAGGCCGAGCGCGCCCAGCGCTGCGCCGAAGGCGGGCCGCCGCGCGGATACGGGGACCGCGGCGCTCATGCGCAGGGCGCGGTCTTGAATTCGACGCGGCGGTCGACCGCCGTGCTGGCGTCGTCGCGCGGCAGGCCGACCAGCACCTCGCGAAAGCCGACGCCGGAGGGGCGCAGCCGCTGCGACATGCCCGGCGCCGCCGCGGCCATGAGTGCCACGATGCGCTCGGCGCGCTCGCGCGAGAGCCTGTCGTTCAGCGCCTCGGGGCCGGTGCGGCTGGCATGGCCGACCACGTCGAGGCAGACGCCGGCCTTGGTCGCCCGCGCCGCGATCTCGCGCAGCCAGGCCGGGTAGCTCGCGGAGAGCTTGCGGTCGGCATTGAAGGCGGTGGAGTTCGGCTCGAACAGGAACTTCACCCCGAGCTGGCCGAGGGCAAAGCCGCGCTCGACCATCTGGCCGAAGGTCTGATCGGCCTCGCTGGTTTCGCCCAGTGCCGCATAGGAGAGGTAGAGGCCGTTGAGCACGCGCAGCTGGTCGCCCCCCGGCTGGGCCTGGGCCTCGCGATAGAGATCGCGCGCCCGGCGATGGTCGCCAGCCTCATAGGCCGCGCCGGCCTCGCGGATACGGGCGGCGGCGCCGAGCTGGTCGATATAGGCGGGCGAGACGGGCGTGCCGGGCTGCGACTTCTGGCAGGCCTCGATATAGGCGCGGGTCGCCGCGTCCAGACCCCAGACCGGCGTGTCGGCATAGGAGGCCGCCGGGGCGATGTCGACATTGCCGACGGTCGAGCGCGCGACGCTGCGGGCATAGACGGTCTTGGCCTCGCGCTCGACCAGGGCGAAGCAGATCCAGAAGGCATCGCGATCGCCGCCGGGCTGGCCGGCATTGTTGATGGTGTTGAAGGTGCCGATGAAAACGAAGCGGGCCTTGGCGACATTGTCGGGCGTGAAGGCCAGGATCTTCACATGCGGATAGCGCTCCGCCACCAGCTCGGCGATGCGCCGATCGAAGCCGCGCGTCGCCGCCGACTGGATGCCGGTGACGCCGTCGATCAGCGGATCGATGACGACGGTGACCTCGCCGGCGCTCGCCGGCAGCTTGGCGAAGAGGTCCGTCGCAGCCTTCATGAAGGCCTGTTCGAGCGGAACCAGCGCGGGGGCCCGCGCGGCGGCGACGGGCTGGGCGATAGCGGCCGGCGCGCTGACGACAGCGGCGAGCGCGAGCATGACGGCGGTGGTGACGATACGCAGGGACATCAGGCGGCTCCGGCAAGGCCTGTCGCCGCCCTGCTCCTCAGCCGGATTGCGACGAAGGTCGATCGAGTTCTGAACCATAGCGTCATCTCCTTTTCCCGAGCAATCCTTCCTGCTCCGGAAGGATCGGTATGATGAGAGATTGCAGCAGTCGCACCGCCATAACTGTCTCCGGCGGAACAGCCCCGCACCGGACGCTGGGGCAGCTGGCACTCAGACCGGCGTGGACACTGCGACGGACCCGACCCCACGCAGCTCGACCGTGCCGAGCGGGCGCAGTCCCGCCGGATCGCAGCGGCTGGCCGCAACGGGGCCGACGCAGATCGACGAGCCGAGCTCCTTGTTGAGCGCCTCGAGCCGCGCCGCCATGTTCACCGCCTCGCCATGGGCGGTGTAGTCGAGCTTGGCGCCGACACCGACGTCGCCAACGATGGCGATGCCGGTTTCCAGCCCTTGCCGGGTGCGGCCGAGCCCGATCGCGGCGGCAGGACCGACGACACGGTAGGACTCCGTCCAGTCGAGGATCGCGACCGCGCAGGCGAGCGCGTGCCGCGGATGCTCCTCAAGGTCGAGCGGCGCGTTGAAGAGGGCGTGGACGGCGTCGCCGACGAGCTTGTCGACCATGCCGCCATGCTCGCCGACGATCCGGGTGACACCTTCGAAATAGCCGTCGAGCACCGCCACGAGCTGCTCGGGACCGGCCTCGCGGGTGGTCTGCGTAAACCCCTCGATATCGGTGAAGAGCGCCGTGACCTCGCGCCGCTCGCCCGTCAGCTTGAGGCTGCCGGGATCGGCGACGATCCGCTCGACCACGCCGGGCGCCAGATGCTGCTCGAAACGGCGGCGCAACCGCGCCTCGCGCCAGCGCGATTCCGAGAAGGCCGTCAGCGAGGTCGCGAGAAAGGCCAAGGTCGCGGCGGCCATCGGCAGGCGCGGGTCGATCAGCCGATCGCCCGCCGCCAGGCCGGCCGCGCCGGCCGCCATGAGCGCGAGCCCGCCGAGCAGCGCCGCGGCGGCAATGGCCGGGCGAAGCGCGCGCGCCAGCGTGACCGCGGCCGCCGTGGCGAGCAGCGCGAGCGCCCATTCGGCGGCGGCGGCCCAGCCCGGGCGCAGCGGCATCACGCCGGTCGCGATCTGGCGCACCGCCTGGGCGTGGAGCAGCGACGAGGGCGTCAGCGGGTCGCGGGCACTCGCCCGCAGCGCGCCCAGTTCGGGCGCGACGCCGCCGATGAAGACGATGGCGCCCGCCAGAGCGGCGGGATCGGCCCCGCCCCGCAGCAGGTCCGAAGCGCGCATGACGGGGACGGCGGGTCCGGCCGGCACCAGTCGCAGGAGGCCGTCCGGCGGCAGCGGTCGCGTCGTCTCGCCGATGCTCAGCCGCAGCGGATCGGCGGAGAGCAGATAGCCCGAGGCGCCGGCGGCCAGACGCATGGCCTCGAGCGCCAGCCCGGGGTGCATCGCGTCCCCGACCGCGACGAAGAGCGGGACACGCCGCACGAGCCCGTCATCGTCTCCCGGCAGGGACAGCGTCCCGGCGCCGGCCGCGGCCATGGCCAGGGTCGCGGGCGGCGCGCTCGCCCCCTGTTCGCGCCACAATGCGGGGACGGTCGTCCCCTCGCGCGCCAGCACGGGGACGTCGGCGACGGCGTCGCGCCCACGCGGATCCAGCACCCAGCCGAGCACGACCGGCCCGGCGGCGAGAGCCTCCGCGAGCAGCCCGTCACCATCCGCCAGCGTCGGCGCCAGCGCGGCGAGTGCGGCATTCCCGGTCTCGGCGGCGAGCCGGCGGGCCAGCGCGGCGGGGGAGCGCGTATCCTCGCCCGCCAGGAGGAGATCGAGAGCGATGGCCGCGGGCTTGGCCGCGCCGACCGCCTCGACCAGCCGCGCCAGCGTCTCGCGCCGCCAGGGCCAGGGACCGATCGCCTCGAGGCTCGCGATGGGTGCGCCAGTCGGCGACCTGCGCCAGCATGAGATCGAAGATCTGCTCGCGCTGCGTCTCGCGCCAGGAGGCGGGGGCGAGGAAGACGAGCAGAAGGACCGCAAGGCCGGCCAGGCCACCCGCAGCGACGGGCCGCGACAGCCGCAGCCTCCTCTCAGCCATCGGCGATTCCGGCACAGGCCGCCAGCCGGTCGGGATCGCAAAAAAGCCGGTCGGCCGTGCGCCGGATCGCGCCCGCCTGTTCGAGCGAGCCGAGCGCCGCATTGACCTTCGGCCGGCTGGCGCCCAGCAGCTGCGCCAGCTCGCCCTGGGAGAACGCCATGTCGAGCGGAACCCGCTTGCCCGGCGCCGCCCGGCGGCCGCCGAGCCCGACCAGGAGGAAGCGGGCCAGCCTTACCTCGATCGAATACAGCGCGATGCCCTCGAGCTGGTCGGTGGTCTGGCGCAGCCGGCGGCAGAGGAAGGCGATGATCCCGGTCGCCAGCTCCGGATGGCGCGCCATCAGCTGCTCGAGCGCGGCGCGGCGCAGGCCATAGGCCAGGACGGGCGTCATCGCCACGGCGTCGGCGCTGCGCGGGCCGCCATCGAGCAGGGCGATCTCGCCCAGCAGATCGCCACGGGCCGCGTGGCGCACGCTGAGTTCGCGGCCATCCTCGGTCGTCATGGCCAGCCGCACGCGCCCTTCGGCGACGAGCAGCAGTCGATCGCCGGCATCGCCGCGGGCAAACAGCATCTGCCCCTGGTCGCAGCGCTGCTCGCGGAAGGCGGCGGCACAGTCCTGAAGAGCCTCGGCGGAGAGGCCCGAGAAGAAGCCGGCCTCGGCCAGCAGCGCCGTGATCGGGTTCGGCTCCATCGGTCAGGCGACCTGGGCCAGTGCCGCGGCGATGCGCGCCTCGCCCCAGCGTCGTGCCGGGGTGGGCGCTGCCCCGCGGCGGGCGATGTCGGTGCCTTCGCCAGCCGCCAGCACGACCTCGTGGCCGGCGGCCCGCACCGCCACCTCGCCGCGCTCGACGAAGACGCCAAAGACGCCGTTGCTCGGCCCGGCGAAGAAGCGCGTGCCGCGCACGGCGATCAGGCCATAGGAGGACCGGATCCGGATGCGGCCGGCTTCGCTGCCGGGGGCCTTGTCGACCAGCAGCGCGCCCGCCCCGAGCGTGATGGTGCCACCGGCATCGACGATGAAGCGGTCGATGGTGATCCGCGCCTTCGCGCCGAGGCGCAGCTCGGTCGCGCGGCCGAGCCGGAAGCCGGCGCGGGCGTCCTCGCCCGTCTCGACCCGATCGCCGACGAAGACGGGGCCGTCGGTCGCGAGCCTGCGACGGGTCTCCCGGAGCTCGGCCATGGCGTCCCCGCGCAAAGCCGTTACCATCCCGGCGGCCGGCGCGCGATCCCCCGTGGCCTGGGCCAGGGCCGGCAGCGGCAGGCCGCTCAGTCCGAGCAGCATGGCCGCCCGCACCAGCCCGCGCCGGTCCAGCGCACCATCACCCGGACCGACCACTCCATCGTCACTCGCAGCCATGATTGTCGCCTTCGTTCGCCCGGACGCAGTTGCCCATGATCGACGGCACGCGGTCAAGCGATGCGCGCGGGATGGCGCCGATCCTTCTTCGGTCGCTCGAGAGCGCTGCATGGTTCAAGCGACACCGCCCTGCGCCGACTGCGTCTCTCCCCTGCCGCTGCGACCATGGCGGCACCCCGCCGCCTGCGTCATCCTTGGCGCAAGTCCGGGCCGCAGCGCACCGGCGTCGCAGGAGGTTGCCCCATGAACCCACAGCCGAGCGATCTGCCCGTGTCGGCCCAGTTCGACGCGCGGACGGCCGATGGCGCCGTGCTGCGCGTCTTCGGCCAGGGCCGGGGCCGACCGCTGTTGCTGGTGACCGGCCTCGGCGGAACCGCTGGCTTCTGGGAGAGCATCTCCGAGACGCTGGCGCGGTCCTTCCGCGTGCTGCGCTTCGACCAGCGCGGACTCGCCGCCAGCACGCGCGGCAGCGCGCCTTGCAGCATCGAGACACTGGCCCAGGACTGCCTGAGCGTGCTCGACGAGGCCGGTATCGCGCAGGCGGTGGTGCTCGGCCACTCGACGGGGGGCTGCATCGCGCTGTCGCTCGCGCAGCTCGCACCGGGGCGCGTCGAGGGGCTGATCCTGAGCGGGAGCTGGTTGAAGCCGAGCCGCTACATGGCCGCCTATTTCGGCGCGCGCCGCGATATCCTCGGAAGCCATCCCCGGGCTTATGCCGCGACGTCCGTGCTCTGCGCCTATCCTCCGGCCTGGATCGAGGCGAACTGGCCCATCTACGAGGCGGCCCTGGCCGCGGCGCCGCTGACAGTGCAGCAGCAGTCGGTGATGGCCGAGCGCATCGACGCGCTGCTCGCCTTCGACGGGACCGGGCAGGCCGCCTCACTCGCCCTGCCGGTGCTCGTGCTCGGCGCCCGCGACGACATGGTCGTGCCCGCCTTCCTGCAGGAGGACCTGGCGGCGGCACTGCCCGGCTGCGCCAAGACCATGCTCGATTCCGGCGGGCATCTCTTCCCGGTTTCGCGGCCGGACGCCTTCACCTCGACGGTGGCCGACTGGATCAGCCGGCTGGGCTGACGCGGAACCGGAGCGGGGCGCGGCGAATTGGCCCCTAGGCAGCCTCCCTGTTTGGATTATGCCAATCCGACGGACCGCCGCTCGCCGATCCCGCGCCTTAACGCCAAGGACCTTCGCATGACCGCCACCCGCCTCGCCCTGCTGGCCGCCCTGTTCGCCCCCGCCCTCGCCGCGCCCGCAGCGGCGCAGGACATCGCCGCCGGCGAGCGCTCCTGGAACAAGTGCCGCGCCTGCCACCAGATCGGCGAGACCGCCAAGAACATCGTCGGTCCGCAGCTCAACGGGCTGTTCGGGCGACAGGCCGGAACGGTCGAGGGCTACAGCTATTCGGCCGCCAACAAGAACTCCGGCATCACCTGGGACGAGGCGGTCTTCGCCGAGTACATCAAGGACCCGCGCGCCAAGATCCCGGGCACCAAGATGGTCTTCGCCGGCATCAAGAACGAGAAGGAAATCGCCGATCTGACGGCCTTCCTCAAGCAGTTCGGCAAGGACGGCAAGAAGCTCTGAGCCTCCCCTTCCGGACGGCGGCCGGGGGCGGCGCGGTGCCAGCGCGTTGGCGGCATCGCACCCCCTCGGCAGCGTGGGTTGACGCGGCTTCTGGAAGGCCCCGAACTCGGCTCTCCCTCGCGACGGAGCCACGCCCATGCCTCTCGACCCCGCCCTGCGTGACAGGATCCTCGCCTCGGTCGAGGCCGGCTTTGCCGAGCAGATCGCCTTCACGCAGGAACTGATCCGCTTTCCCTCACTGAGGGGTGAAGAACATGCCTGCCAAGACTTCGTCTTCCGGGCGCTCAAGGAGCGTGGTTTCACGCTGGACCGCTTCAAGATGGACGAGGCGGCGATCAAGGCCCATCCCGGCGGCGGACCGTTCTCGGAGCATCATTCCGATGCGCCGATCGTGGTCGGCATCCATCATCCGCGCGCGGAGACCGGGCGCTCGCTGATCCTTCAGGCGCATGTCGACGTGGTGCCGACCGGCCCGGTCGATCAGTGGACCCACGCGCCCTTCGATCCCGTGATCGAGGGCGACTGGCTCTACGGGCGCGGCAGCGCCGACATGAAGGCCGGCCACGGCGCCAATTTCGCCTGCCTCGACGCGCTCCGGCGCATTGGGCTGCAGCCGGCGGCGACGCTCTATCTGGAATCGGTGGTCGAGGAGGAATCGACCGGCAATGGCGCGCTGATGACGCATCTGCGCGGCTATCGTGCGCAGGCTGCACTGATCCCCGAGCCGGAGTACGAGATGCTGTGCCGCGCCAATGCCGGCGTGATCTGGTTCCAGTTCGAGGTCCGCGGCGTGCCGGTGCATGTGCGCGAGATGGGGGCCGGCGCCAACGCGATCGATGCCGCCTACCGGGTGATCGCCGCGCTGCGCAAGCTCGAGGAGGCGTTCAACGCCGAGAAGGCCGGGCGCGCGCATTTCGAGGACCAGGCCCACCCGATCAACCTCAACATCGGCAAGATCGAGGGCGGCGACTGGGCCTCATCCGTGCCATGCTGGTGCCGCGTGGACTGCCGCGTCGGGCTCTATCCGGGCGTCACCGCCCAGGAGATCGCCCAGCGCATCGAGGACTGCATCCGGGCCGCGTCCCGGGCCGACGGCTTCCTCGCCAACAACCCGCCCAAGGTCACCTTCAACGGCTTCTGGGCCGAAGGCTATGTGCTGGAGCCCGGCAGCGAGGCGGAGGCCGTGCTCGGCCGGGCGCATGAGGCGGCTCTGGGCAAGCCGCTGCAATCCTTCATGACGCCGGCCTATCTCGATGCCCGGGTGCATGCGCTCTACGACCAGATTCCGGCGCTCTGCTACGGGCCGATGGGCGAGAACATCCACGCTTTCGACGAGAGCCCCCAAATGAGTCAGCGCAATATATGGAATGTGCTTTCCATATGATATCGCTGACGCAATATTTGAACCATCGGGGCGGCGGGCCGAATCAGGCACGGCCGCCGCCAGAGGCGAGGGCAGCAGCGACCGATGAAAAAGAAGAAGGGCCTTCCCGGCACGATCCGGTCGCAGATCGCGGCCATGCCGATCCTGCGTCTGCCGGGGGGGGGCCTGGAGGTTCTGCTCGTCACATCCCGCACCACCCGCCGCTGGATCGTTCCGAAGGGCTGGCCGATCAAGGGATTGACCGATCCGGAAGCGGCGGCGCGCGAGGCCTATGAGGAAGCCGGCGTCGTCGGCCACATCGTCAAGGAACCCGCGGGGCGCTACACCTACTGGAAGCGCATGCCCGACCATTTCGTGCTGTGCGAGGTGACACTGTTCCTGCTCGACGTCGAACGGCAGCTGCCGACCTGGGCGGAACAGGACCAGCGCGAAAGCCGGTGGTTCAGCCCCGAGGATGCCGCCGCCCTCGTCGACGAGCCGGAACTCGCCGCGGCGATCCGCAGCGTCAGCCTCGCTTCCGCGGCCTGACCGTCCGGCGCGACAATGGCCGACAGGCGACGCGAGCCGTCCGACAGGGCGCTCAAATTGCCAGCTAAGCGATTCCCGTGATCCGGCGAAGTTCCACCGCCAGCCCGGGCGTGCAGCAGAGGATGGGATTGCCCTTCGAGAGGCCGGTGCCGGCGAAGAAATCGTTGATCGTCGCGCCGGCCTCGCCGGCAATGACGATGCCGGCCGCCACGTCCCAGGCGCGTTCGGCCGGAACGCGGGTCGACCAGCCGAGTTCGATCGAGGCGCGCGCGATGTCGGCTTCGCCCGAGACCTTGATCGGCGCGCCGTTCAGCGTCACCCCGCCGCCGCGGCGCGCGGCATAGAGTTCGCCCAGCGCGGGCGCGGCGACGACACCGATCTCGGGCCTGCGGTCGACCAGGAAGCCGATCGAGATGCACCAGTTGCGGTCGCCATGGGCGAAATTGGCGGTGCCGTCGATCGGATCGAGAATCCAGACGGCGTCGGAGGCTTCGCCGCCGCCCTCCTCACCGATCACCGTGTCATCCGGGAAGAGCCGCGTCAGGCGCTCGCGCAGGAAAGCCTCGACCGCGCCGTCGGCGAGGGTCAGCCAGTCCTGCGCACCCTTCGGCTGAAATAGCCTTGCGCGAGATGGCTCGCCTCGGCCGCGAGGCCGAGCGCGGCATAGTAGCGGAGATCGCGTTCGGCCGGCGTCATCGCGCCGCCTCCAGATCGACGGCGACCGGCTTGCCGGCCTGTGCCGACTGCGTCGCGGCGTCGGCCAGGATCTGCGCCTTGAGCCCGTCGAGGCCGGACGGCGTCGGCGCGGCACCGCCCCGGCAGGCGGCGAAGAAGGCCGCCAGCTCGGCGCGATAGGCGGCGGCATAGCGTTCCAGGAAGAAATTCTGGACCGGATCGGCGCGGAAGCCTTGGGCGGTGGCGCTCTCGACGGTCGTCTCGTGGATGTTTCCGGCGCGCAGCATGCCCTGCGAGCCATGGACCTCGATGCGCTGGTCGTAACCGTAGGTCGCGCGGCGGGAGTTCGAGATCTGGGCAATCCTGCCGGAGGCCGTCTTCATGAGCACGGCGGCGGTGTCGACGTCGCCGGCCCGGCCGATGGCGGGATCGACCAGCGCCGAACCGAGCGCGAAGACCTCGACCGGCTCCTCGGCGAGAAGGAAGCGGGCCATGTCGAAATCATGGATCATCATGTCGCGGAACAGCCCGCCCGAGCGCTTCACATAGTCGACCGGCGGCGGCGCGGGATCGCGCGAGATCACGCTGACGATCTCGATGGCCCCGGCCTCGCCGGCCCGCAGGCGGCGTTCGAGAGCGGCGAAGTTGGGGTCGAAGCGGCGGTTGAAGCCGATCATCAGCGGCCGGCCGGAGCGCTCCACCGTGGCGAGGCAGCGGCGGATGCGGGCGGCGTCGAGATCGACCGGCTTCTCGCAGAACACCGCCTTGCCGGCAGACACGGCGGCCTCGATCAGGTCGGCATGGGTGTCGGTGGGCGTGCAGATCAGGATGGCGTCGATGCCCGCATCAGAGAGAATGGCCTCCGTGCTCGTCGCCCTGGCGCCCGTCTCGGCGGCGAGCGCCGCGGCGGCGGCAGGCAGTGCATCGGTGAGCGCAACCAGCTCTGCGTCGGCCCGCGCCGCCACGTTCAATCCGTGGATGCGGCCGATCCGACCAGCCCCCAGCAATCCCACGCGCATCTTCGGCAATCCCGTCGTCATCTCGTCTGTCGTCCTGTCATGCCCCGAGGCGGGCCGTCGTCCCGTCGGCGGCGATGTCAATCATGCGCGCCGAGAATCGTCTGGTCGAAATCGATGTTCGAGCCGGTTGTCGGCCCGGACTCCTCCGAAGCCAGAGAGGCGCCGGCGCGCGCCACCTCGCCCAGCCCCTGGCTCGCCCCGGTGACGACCGCGACGCGCCCCTCGAGCGGCCGGACGGTGGCTGTCGCTTCTTTCATCAATCACGCCTCCCCGGCCGATGACACGTTTTTTTGATTTTCGCCTTTGTTTGGAACGTAAATTCCATTTTTGAAACCAGCCCGTCAAGCCGGAACGCAACCGGCGCCTGTTTGTCGCGGACCGGCGCGGCGCAAGACGGGGCAGACCGCCCCAGACACCCGTTTTCACGCCGCACGCGGCCCCATTCCGTCTCCACGTCCCGAGGCGCCGTCACGTCAGCGGCGGCGGCGCCTGCGACCGTTCCACACGTTGAAACGCTGCGCGTCCGGCGCATGGTTGACGCGCGCGTTGGCACATGGCTTGCTGAGCCGACCGAGAGGGAAAACGGCGCGCCAAGCGTCGAACAACCGTCAAGCTGTGAGTGGAGACATCCCCATGAAAGACCAGGAACTGGGCCAGTTGATTGCCCGCGTGAAGGAAGGCGCCCTGTCGCGGCGCTCCTTCATCAAGAAGGCAGCAGCGGTCGGCCTCGCTGCCCCGTTCGCAAACCAGCTGCTGGCCTTCAACGGCGTCGCGATGGCCAATGCAACCCTGCCCTACAAGCCGACCAAGGCCGGCGGCGGCGGCCCGCTCAAGATGCTACTCTGGCAGGCCCCGACGCTGCTGAACCCGCATTTCGCCTCGGGCACCAAGGACCAGATCGCCTCGCGCGTCTTCTTCGAGCCGCTCGCCGGCTGGGACAAGGACGGCAATCTCTTCCCGCAGCTCGCGGCCGAAATCCCGAGCCGGGCGAATGGCGGCCTCTCCGCCGACGGCAAGGAGGTCATCTGGAAGCTGAAACAGGGCGTGAAGTGGCATGACGGCAAGCCGTTCACGGCCGACGATGCGGTTTTCACCTGGGAATATGCGGCCGATCCGGCGACGGCCGCCTACACCACCGGCTCCTACAAGGACATCAAGGTCGAGAAGATCGACAGCCACACGATCAAGGTGATCTTCCAGAATTCGACGCCGTTCTGGGCCGACGCCTTCGTCGGCGTCGCCGGCATGATCCTGCCGAAGCATCTCTTCGCCGACTACAAGGGCGCCAAGTCGCGCGAGGCTCCGACCAACCTCAAGCCGGTCGGCACGGGCCCTTACCGGTTCGTCGAATTCAAGCCCGGCGACATCCTGACCGCTGAACGCAATCCCGACTATCATGTCGCCAATCAGCCGCATTTCGACACGCTCGAGGTCAAGGGCGGCGGTGACGCGGTTTCGGCGGCCCGCGCCGTTCTGCAGACCGGCGAATACGACTATGCCTGGAACCTCCAGGTCGAGGACGAGATCCTCAAGCGCATGGAAACCGGCGGCCGCGGCAAGATCAGCGCCGTGCCCTCGGGCAACATCGAGTTCATCATGCTGAACACCACCGATCCCTGGACCGAGGTCGATGGCGAGCGCTCCAGCATCAAGACCAAGCATCCGACGCTCACCGATCCGAAGGTGCGCGAGGCGATGAACCTGCTGATCGACCGCGACTCGATCCAGAAGTTCATCTATGGCCGTGGCGGCACCGCGACGGCGAGCTTCGTCAACGCGCCCGCCAAATTCAAGTCGACCAAGCTCAAATACGAGTTCAACATCGACAAGGCGAACAAGATCCTCGACGAGGCCGGCTACAAGCGCGGCTCCGATGGCATGCGCGAGAAGGACGGCAAGAAGCTGAAATACGTGTTTCAGACTTCGATCAATGCGCCCCGCCAGAAGTGCCAGCAGATCATCAAGCAGGCCTGCCAGCGTGCCGGCATCGACATCGAGCTGAAGTCGATCACGGCCTCGGTGTTCTTCTCGTCGGACGTTGCGAACCCCGACACCTACACCAAGTTCTATGCCGACATGCAGATGTACACGACCACGCAGCCGCAGCCCGATCCGGAGCGGTTCCTGAACCAGTTCGTCTCCTGGGAAATCGCCAACAAGCAGAACAAGTGGCTGGGCCGCAACGTCTCGCGCTACACCGACAAGGCGGCGGACGAGGCCTACACGGCCGCCCAGAAGGAACTCGACCCCGACAAGCGCGCCGCGCTGCTGATCAAGGTCAACGAGATCTTCTGCGAGGCCCATGTCATCCAGCCGCTCCTGTCGCGTACGGCGGTCGCGGCGGCGGCGAACAATCTCTTCCATGACCATAGCGGCTGGGACTCCGACACCTGGAACCTGGCGGCCTGGTATCGCGGCTGATATCGGAGGGAGCAGGCATCCAGCGCGGTTGTGGCCGCGTGGGATGCCGGCTCCCTTTCATTTTTGACGTCATACACGTCGCCGGTGTCTGCCAGACCCGCGGACCGCTGCGGTCGGCGGCGAAACACCGCATGTGAAAAGAGTTTGTTTGATGGGCGCTTATCTGTTGAGGCGATTGCTGATCGCTGTTCCCAGCCTGCTCGGCATCAGCCTCATCCTGTTCACCGTGCTGGCGATGGCGCCCGGCGATCCCTTCTCCGAAATGGCGACCAATCCCAACGTGCCGCCGGAGGTCCGCGAGGCCCTGCGCGCCAGCTTCGGGCTCAACGACCCGATCATGGTGCGCTATCTGCGCTGGCTGTCGAACATGGTGCAGGGTGACTGGGGTTTCTCCTTCGCCAGCCGCATCAATGTCGACGATCTGATCCTGCAACGCGTCCCGACCACGCTCTTCATCGTCGGCTCGTCGCAGATCCTCGCGTTGTGCATCGCACTGCCGGTCGGCATCTATGCCGCGACCCGGCCCTATTCGATGTTCGACCAGATCGCCAACACGCTCGCCTTCATCGGCTTTTCGCTGCCGACCTTCTTCACCGGCCTGCTGCTGATCCTGATCTTCTCGGTGACGCTCGACTGGTTCCCCTTCGTCTACCGCTCCGACATCGCGGCGACGGGCTGGCGCTGGTACTGGGAGATGTTCCGCCAGGCGATCATGCCGATCACCGTGCTCGGCCTGTTCCAGGCGGCGTCCTATACCCGCTATGTGCGTTCGGCCGTGCTCGACGTGATCCGGCTCGACTATGTCACCACGGCCCGCGCCAAGGGCCTCAGCGGCCAAACCGTGACCCTGCGTCACGTCACGCGCAACGCGCTGATCCCGGTCGTCACGCTCGTCGCCCTGCAGATGCCGGCGGTGTTCGGCGGCGCCATCGTCACCGAGCAGATCTTCCGGATTCCCGGCATCGGCTCGCTCCTGATCGACGCGATCCTGGCCAACGACACGCCGGTCATCATGGCCGTGACCTTCGTCTTCGCCTGCCTCGTCGTCCTGTTCAATCTCATCGCGGATATCCTTTATGGCTGGCTCGACCCTCGCATCTCCTTCAGCTGAGCCGGTGTCCGGCCCGGCCCAGACGAGCGCCGCGACCTCGCCCGGACGCGAGACGTGGAAGCGCTTCCGTCGCCACAAGCTGGCGATGGCGAGCAGCTTCGTGCTCGGCACCATGATCCTCGGCGTCATCGTCGGTCCCTGGCTCTGGCCGGTGCCGATCAACGAGATCGACTTCTCGGCGCAGCTCCAGACCCCGTCCTGGAAGCATCCGTTCGGCACCGACGACCTCGGTCAGGACCTGCTGGCGCGCATGATCTATGGCGGGCGGATCTCGCTCGCCGTGGGCCTGGCCGCGATGATCGTCGCGACCTTCGTCGGCATCCTGATCGGCGCGATCGCGGGCATGTCGCGCGGCTATGTCGACAATTTCCTGATGTGGGTGACGGACCTGTTCCTCTCCCTGCCGCAGCTGCCGCTGCTGCTGCTGGTGATCTATTTCTTCCGCGAGCAGCTCAAGGCAGTGTTCGGCGTCGAGGGCGGCGTCTTCATCCTCATCGTCATCGTCATCGGCGGGCTGAAATGGATGCCGGTGGCACGACTTGTGCGTGCCCAGTTCATGTCGTTGCGCGAGAAGGAGTTCGTCGAGGCCGCGCGGGCCCATGGCGCCACCAAGTTCCGGCAGATGGTCCACCACATCCTCCCCAACGCGATCGGCCCGGTGATCGTGGCGGCCACGATCGAGGTGTCCTCGGCGATCATCGCCGAATCGACGCTCTCCTTCCTGGGCCTCGGCTTCCCGCCGGACATCCCGACCTGGGGGCGGCTGCTGTTCGACGCGAAGGACCATCTCGATTCGGCGCCGCACTGGGCGCTGTTTCCGGGGGCAGCGATCTTCCTGACTGTGCTTTCGATCAACTTCATCGGCGACGGCCTGCGCGACGCCCTCGATCCGCGCCGCGTCATCTGACCCCAGTTTTGCACCCGGAAGGCATCCGCATGACCACTCCCATCCTGTCCGTCAGCAACCTCAGCACCTCCTTCCGGGTCGAGGGCGCCTGGAAGCAGGTCGTCCGCAATGTCTCCTTCGACATCGCGCCGAAGGAGACCGTCGCGGTCGTCGGCGAGTCGGGCTCGGGCAAGAGCGTGACGGCGCTGTCGATCATGCGGCTGACGCCCCAGGGGTCGAGCAAGATCGAGGGCTCGATCAAGCTGGCCGGCCAGGAACTGCTGACGTTGCCGGAGCCGCAGATGCGCCGCATCCGCGGCAACGACGTCGCGATGATCTTCCAGGAGCCAATGACCTCGCTCAACCCGGTGCTGACGATCGGCTTCCAGATCGCGGAAGCGCTGATCCTGCATCGCGGCATGTCGCGCTCGGAGGCCGAGGCGGAGACGGTGCGGCTGCTGGAGAAGGTCCGCATCCCCGCCGCGAAGTCGCGCTTCCACGAATATCCGCACCGCTTCTCGGGCGGCATGCGCCAGCGCGTGATGATCGCGATGGCGCTCGCCTGCAAGCCGAAGCTGCTGATCGCTGACGAGCCGACGACCGCGCTCGACGTGACCATCCAGGCGCAGATCCTGCAGCTCATCAAACTGCTGCAGGAGGAGGAGGGCATGTCCGTGCTCTTCATCACCCACGACATGGGCGTGGTCGCCGAGATCGCCGACCGCACGGTCGTGATGTACAATGGCCAGGCGGTCGAAACCGGCGGGACCGAGGACATCTTCGCCCGCGCCAAGCACCCCTACACCCGCTCGCTGCTCTCGGCCGTGCCGAAGCTCGGCTCGATGGACGGTCGCTCGCGGCCGATGCGCTTCCCGGTCGTGGACCGGGCCACGGGCGAGTCCGACATCCCCGAGGAGACACCCGATACCGTCAAGAGCGCCGAGCGGCCGGTGCTCGAGGTCTCCAACCTCACCACCCGCTTCGATATCCGTTCCGGCCTTCTGAGCTCGGTCACCGGCCGCGTCCATGCGGTCGAGAACGTCTCCTTCAGCGTCAAGGCCGGCGAGACGCTGGCGCTGGTCGGCGAATCCGGCTGCGGCAAGTCCACGACCGGCCGTTCGGTGATGCGTCTGATCGAGCCGCTGGCGGGCTCCGTGCTGCTCGACGGCGTCGATGTGCTGAAGCTCAACCAGACCGACCTGCGCGAGCAGCGCAAGCGCATGCAGATGATCTTCCAGGATCCCTTCGCCTCGCTGAACCCGCGCATGAATGTCGGTGCGGCGATCGCCGAGCCGCTGCTGATCAACAAGCTCGCGACCCGCACCGAGGCGCGCGACCAGATCGCCGAGCTGTTGCGCCGCGTCGGCCTGCAGCCCGACATGGCGAGCCGCTTCCCGCACGAGTTCTCGGGCGGCCAGCGTCAGCGCATCTGCATTGCGCGCGCGCTCGCGGTCGAGCCGCGGCTGATCG